>NZ_JADZGI010000002.1:0-300000 GCF_015865035.1 Novosphingobium aureum
CGCACCCGTGCGCCACTAAGCCCGAAGGCTTCGTTCGACTTGCATGTGTTAGGCATGCCGCCAGCGTTCGTTCTGAGCCAGGATCAAACTCTCAAGTTTGGGTCCAATCTCACAACAGGACGAACCAAAGTCCGCCACCTGACGTAAAATTAATTCAGGGGTCAATTACCCTGCACATATCTAAACGTATGGTTACGTAAGGACATGTATCAGGTAACGACTAATAACTGCCACCCCGGGCCCTGAAGCCCCGGGAGCAGGCGCCGTCGCCCACATGTCCCTTCATCAAATACCGACAATGTCAAAGACCACCAAAACATCAGCCTCCGAGACGGAAACTGGCGGACAACCATCGTCCCCCGTTCCTTGCGACCCGGGGGACCAGCTGTCCGTCTATCTTGGCGACCGCCCCGGTTTTCCGTGTGTTTCGGAGTGTTCCGCTGCGGTGAGAGGCCCTCTAAGGGACCATTCCGATTCGGTCAAACCCTTTTTTTCAAAAAAGTGTCAGACGCTCTCGGAGGCGGCTGCTGACCTTCGAGGACAGAGATGGGGAGCCCTTCCCTCATTTCAAGACCGAGCCCCGCGCAGGCCTCGATGCAGCATCGCGCGGGCGTGGCATCCGGATCAAACGCGCCAGCGGAATCTCTAAGCTCCTACCTATTGTTTACCCGACTGGCATAAGAGCCGCTATGAGACTGCAGGCGAGAAACATCTCTCCGCAGCGCAAGGAACAGGGGTCGCGCATGCCGTCACCGGCGGTCAGTGTCATCATGAGCGTCTACAACGGCGCACGCTTTCTCGATCTCGCGATCGACAGCGTGCTGGCGCAGGACTTCACCGAGTTCGAATTCATCGTCCTCGACGATGGGTCGAGCGACGCCTCCCCCGCCATCATCCGCGAGCGTGCTGCGCGTGATGCGCGCATCGTGCCGATCCTGCGCGAGAACCGCGGGCTCATCGTCAGCCTTAACGAAATGATCGAGAAGGCCCG
The DNA here is from genome assembly GCF_015865035.1 of Novosphingobium aureum. Classification (GTDB taxonomy): domain Bacteria; phylum Pseudomonadota; class Alphaproteobacteria; order Sphingomonadales; family Sphingomonadaceae; genus Novosphingobium; species Novosphingobium aureum. The sequence continues at coordinate 992 of NZ_JADZGI010000002.1, forward strand.
CGCGCCGATCATCGCGCGCATGGATGCCGACGACATCTGCCAGCCCACCCGCTTCTCAGAGCAGGTCGCATTCCTCGAGGCCCACCCCGACTATGGCGTGGTGGGCACCTGGAGCGAAGACATCGGCGAACACGGCGAGAAGCTGCATCGTACCGGCCCCGACCATCCGGTCACGCACGAGGAGTTGCTCTCCTTCATCCCGATCAACGGTCCGCTGATCTGTCATCCGGCAGCGATGTACCGGCGCGAGGTCGTGCGCAGCGTGGGCAGCTATCACGCAGCTTTTCGCCATTGCGAGGATCTCGATCTTTGGCTTCGCCTTGCCGGCGTCACGAAACTGGGAAACATTCCGAGGCGGCTGCTGCGCTATCGTCGTTACGGCGAACAGGTCTCCTCGCGCCATGCCACCGAGCAGCAGTACGGCGCCGCCGTCGCGCACCTGGCCTGGCGCGAGCGCGCTGCAGGCCGCCCGGACCCGACGCAAACGCTGGAAAGCCTTCCTCCGGTCGAGGCTCTCGACGAGCTGTTCGCCCGTGAGGGCGTATCGCGTGAGGTCCGCAGCCAGGTTGCGCACAAGCTTCTCTACTCGCGCCATGCGCTGGGCGATGGCGGCTTCGCACTGATCCTCGAACACGTACGCGACGGCGGTGACCATGCTGGCCTGTGGCGCACGGTCGTTCGCTTGCTGCGCTACCGCCACCCGGTGCGCGCAACCAAGCTTGCCGCAGCGCTTTGCGCGCATCGTCCTGTCCACGCCGGAGCCGCGGCTTGAACGCATCCACGCCTTCGGCCCCGCCTACCGACGCATCCCCGGCCGCTGACAGCGGGCGCGGGTCAGCGAGCGTGAAGTCTGCGGCCCTGTGGGCCGCGGCGAGCCAATACGCGCAGTTCGCGCTCCAGTTCGTGACCTCGGTGCTGATCTCGCGCTTCTTCCTGCGCCCCGAAGAGATCGGCCTGTTCTCGGTCGCTCTTGCCGCAGCGATGATCCTCTCGATCATCCAGGACTTCGGCCTAACCCGATATCTCGGACGCCATGCCAGCGCCGACGAGGACACCGTGCGCCACTGCACCACGATCGGGGTGCTGTTTTCCTTCGCATTGGCTGGACTGATCTTCGCCCTCGCCCGCCCGGTCGCCGACTTCTACGCGCAGCCGCGCCTGTTCGCGATCCTGTCGCTCATCGCGGTATCGTATCTGTTCAATCCCTGGTCGATCGTGCCTCTGGCGCTGCTGTCGCGACGCCTCGACTTTCGCGCGACCTTCGCGGTCAACGGCGTTGGCGCTGTGGTCAACAGCGGCTGCGCACTCGAGCTTGCTGCATCGGGCTTCTCCGCCGAATCGCTGGCCTGGGCGATGATCGCGCAGGCCGTGACTCGTGCCGTGGTCGCGCAGGCACTGCGCCCGACCGCTCCCACCATGCGCATTCGGATCGAGCGTGCGCGCGAGATCGTCGGTTTCGGCTCGGGCAGCGCCCTGCTCTACCTCTCGGGCGGGATCGGCATGCGCACGCCCGACCTCATCGTCGGACGTCTGCAGGGGATGAGCGCGACCGGCCTCTACAGCCGCGGCGTCGCCCTCGCCGCGCAGCTGCACTATCTCGTCGCGGGTGCGGTGAGCGCGATCTACTATCCGACCTTTGCCCGCCTCAACGACGAGGGCAAGGCGCTTGGCCCCTACTACGAGCGCGTCGTCGCAGCGCACGGTGCGATCGTGTGGCCGGCGATGGCACTGCTTGCCGTGCTCAGCGAGCCGGTGATCCTGCTGCTCTACGGTCCGGTCTGGGCAGGCGCTGCGCCGCTGCTCGCGCTGGTCGCAATGTCCGAGTGCTTCTTCGTCGCGCTGCCATTGCACATGGACCTGCCGATCCTGCTCGGCAGGCTGAAGCGGCTGTTCTGGCTCAATCTGGTCGATACCGCGCTTTCGGTCGGCACGCTGATCGCCGGCGCTGCCATCAGCCTCGAGGCGGCAGCCGGCTCCCGGCTGGTCTACGGGGCGTGCTGGCTTTGCCTCTATGCGGTCTGGATGCAGCGGCTCGTAGGCTTTCGCTGGAGCGGGATCTTGCGCACCTATCTTTCGAGCGCCCTCACCGCGCTGATCACGATCCTGCCTGCACTGGCCGCGATCCACCTCTGGCGCAGCCCGCAAACACTCGGCCTCGTGCCATTCGCGCTCACCGCATTGGCGAGTGGCCTCGCCTGGCTGGCAGGGATCTGGGTGAGTCGCCATCCGGCACGCGCGGACCTTGTTGGCATGACAGGCCATGTGCTCATGCCGGTGAGGAGCCGCCTCTTCTCCCGCACTGCCTAGGTCCGGGCGGCCCAAGCGACTGAGGCAAAAGGCCTAGTCGGTCCGGGCCCGCCCGCCGCAGACAAGCGGAGCTCCCCTGCCGCATTTGCTGGAGGCAGACGGCGGCCTGTGCTAGATCGAACACAGCGGGAACACGCAGCGAGGCCACTGGCCATCGTCGGCGGCAGAGCGCGAAACAATCGCGCCGTCCCCGCGGGAGAGGACGAAATGATAACAACCACGACCATGGCCGCCATGGGCGCGGCGATGATGGCTGCCGCCGTCGTCACCGGCATCCCCGTCGCGCAGCCCCAGAACCAGGACGATGCCGAACTCAGCGAAACGCTGAAGACCGGACAGGACGCAGACCTGCGCATGACCCTGCCCGTCGGCATCGACGGACAAGGCCCCTTCGACTTCCTGCTCGATACCGGATCGCAGAGCACGGTAGTCTCTACCAGCCTTGCCAGCAGCCTCGCCCTGCCCCCCGGCCCGACGGTGCGCATCATCGGCATGGCCGGAGTAAGCCAGGCAGGCACCGCGCGGATCGGGACGATCGACATCGGTCGGCGTACGGTGGAATCGCTGGTCGTGCCGCTGCTCGATCAGGAGGACATCGGCGCGCCGGGCATTCTGGGGACCGACAGCCTCAAGGACCAGCGGGTGCTGTTCGACTTCACCCGCAACACGATCACCGTCGGCAATGCCCGCGAACTCGGCGGGAACGACGGCTTCGAGATCGTCGTGCGCGCCCGTCAGCGCGCCGGCCGCCTGATCATGACCAACGGACACCTCGACGGGGTCCGGGTGCGTGTGGTGGTCGACACCGGTTCGACCACGACGATCGGCAACCGCGCACTACAGCGCGCGCTGCGGCACAAGGAGACGGATGCGATAACCCTGCTCAGCGCGACCGGCCACGAACTCGCCGGGGATGCCCGCGTCGCTGGGAGGCTGACGATCGACAACCTCATCGTCAACGGGACCTTCATCGCCTACGCCGATTCCCCCGCGTTCGAGGAACTCGACCTCGTCGACAAGCCCGCGATCTTCCTTGGCATGCGCGAATTGCGCGGCCTCAAGCGGCTGGCGATCGATTTCTCGCAGGATCGCGTGCTGTTCGACGTGCCCGTAATGAAGCCCGGCGCAATGCTACTGCACTAGCGAGCGGCATCCGCACCAGCCGACTTGACGTTGCGTTGCGGCGAAGCGGGCCTACATAGCGGCTATGCCACCCGACAATGCCGTTCGCTCACCCGGAGCCAGCCACGATGGCTGGCGCACGCTCGCCCGCTTCCTGCCCTACCTGTGGCCGCAGGACAATCGGGCCCTGCGCGGCCGGATCGTGGTCGCCTGCCTGCTGATCCTCGCCTCGACCGGCGCCCAGCTGCTGCTGCCCTATCTGCTGCGCTGGGCAGTCGACGCGATGGGCGCGAGCGGGCCCAAGCTGCTCCGGCTCGCGATGTGGACGGTGCTCGGCTACGCAGCGGGGCGTTTCGCGCAGACGCTCTTCGACAACTTGCGCAACATCGTCTTCGAGCGGGTCGGGCAGGATGCAACGCGTTCGCTGGCCGAAGGCGTCTTTGCCCAGCTTCACCGGCTCTCGCTGCGCTTCCACCTCTCGCGCCGTACCGGCGAGATCACCAAGACCATCGAGCGCGGCACCAAGAGCATCGACACGATGCTCTACTTCATGCTGTTCAACATCGCGCCCACGGTGCTGCAGCTGATCATCGTCGCGGTGATCTTCTACGTTAATTTCGGGATCGGCCTGGTCGCGGCGACCGCGCTGGCGGTGACGGCCTACATCTGGGTGACGCGCACGATCACCGAGTGGCGCACCAAGCTGCGCGAGAAAATGAACCGGCTCGACGGACAGGCGCTCGGCCGCGCGGTGGATTCGCTGCTCAACTACGAAACCGTGAAGTACTTCGGCGCAGAGGCGCGCGAGGAAGCGCGCTACGCCTCGGCCACGCGCGAATATGCAGCGGCCGCGGTGAAGAGCGAGAATTCGCTCGGGCTGCTCAACATCGCGCAGGCGCTGGTCACCAACCTGCTCATGGCAGGTGCGCTGGGATGGACCGTCTGGGGCTGGTACCAAGGTCAGTACACCGCAGGGCAACTGGTCTTCGTCCAGACTTACCTGGCGCAGCTGTTCCGCCCGCTCGACATGCTCGGCATGGTCTATCGCACGATCCGCCAGGGCCTGATCGACATGGCCGAGATGTTCCGCCTGCTCGACACCTCGGTCGAGGTCCCCGACAGGCCGGGTGCCCCGGCCCTCGCCATCCGCCAGCCCTCGATCGTGTTCGACAACGTCGTCTTCGGATACGAACCCGACCGCATGATCCTGAAGGGCCTCAGCTTCGAGGTACCGGCGGGGCGCAACTACGCCATCGTCGGGCCCTCGGGCGCGGGCAAGTCGACCATCGCGCGCCTCCTGTTCCGCTTCTACGATCCGCAGGAGGGGCGCATCCTGATCGACGGCCAGGATATCCGCGAGGTCACGCAGGCCAGCTTGCGCGCCGCTATCGGCATCGTTCCGCAGGACTCGGTGCTGTTCAACGACACCATCGGCTACAACATCGCCTATGGCCGCGATGGCGCGGGCATCGACGAGGTCGAGGCAGCCGCACGCGGCGCGGCGCTCATGCCGCTGATCGACAGGCTGCCCCAGCGCCTCGAGACCGAGGTCGGCGAGCGCGGGCTCAAGCTCTCGGGCGGCGAGAAACAGCGCGTCGCGATCGCGCGCACGCTCGTCAAGAACCCGCCGATCCTGATGCTCGACGAGGCCACGAGCGCACTCGACACGCGCACCGAGCAGGACATTCTCGCCACCTTGCAGCGTGTCTCGCGCGACCGCACGACGCTCTCGATCGCGCACCGCCTCTCGACCATCGCCGAGGCCGACCGCATCCTCGTGCTCAACGAGGGCCGTCTCGCCGAAAGCGGAACGCACAGCCAGTTGCTGCGCGCAGAAGGCCTCTATGCCGAGATGTGGGCGCGCCAGGCGACCGAAGCCGCCAACATCGAGGAAGCCGCGGAGTAGAGACGCCCCCTCGCTCCGCGCCCGGCCGCCTCGTGGGCGCGCCGGGTTGCATTCGTGCGCGCGCTTGGGCAAGAGTCGGCGCACTCGCATGGACCCGGTGAAATTCCGGGTGGCTATCCCGGCCGCCGATCCGCCGGGCAACATCATCCATAACCGAACGTCGCACGGGAGCCGGGGGCCGTCAGCATCATGCAGGCGGAACGGGACCCGCGAGGGGGACGGTCGTGGGCATGATGCGGAATTTCAATGACTGACACGCTTGCTCGATACCGCCAGGACTGGCTTGGCAACATCCGCGCCGACGTACTCGCCGGTACGGTCGTCGCCCTTGCACTGATCCCCGAGGCGATCGGTTTCTCGATCATCGCCGGGGTCGATCCGGCCGTGGGCCTGTGGGCCTCGGTGGCGATCGCCATCGTCATCTCGTTCACCGGGGGACGCCCGGGCATGATCTCGGCCGCGACGGCCGCGGTTGCCGTGCTGATCGGCCCGCTCGTGCGCGACCATGGGGTCGAGTACCTCTTTGCCGCGACGATCCTCATGGGTGTGTTCCAGATCATCGCCGGACTGCTGCGGCTCAACCTGCTCATGCAGTTCGTCTCGCGTTCGGTGATCACCGGCTTCGTCAACGCGCTCGCGATCCTGATCTTCATGGCGCAGTTGCCGCAGCTGACCAACGTGACCTGGGAAACCTACGCGATGGTGCTCGCTGGCCTCGCGATCATCTACCTGTTCCCAAGGATCACCACCAAGGTGCCCTCGCCGCTGGTCTCGATCGTGGTGCTCTCGGTCGTCTCGATCGCGATGGGCCTGCCGGTAAACACGGTCTCGGACATGGGTGAGCTGCCCTTGGGCCTGCCTTCCTTCGCGCTGCCGCAGGTGCCCATCACACTCGAGACGCTGCAGATCATCGCTCCCTATTCGCTGGCGATGGCTGCGGTCGGCCTGCTCGAATCGCTGCTCACCGCGCAGATCGTCGACGACATGACCGGCACCGATTCCTACAAGCGCTATGAATGTCGCGGACAGGGCATCGCCAACATCGTCGCCGCACTGTTCGGTGGCATGGGCGGATGCGCGATGATCGGGCAGTCGGTGATCAACGTCACCTCGGGCGGGCGCGGGCGCCTGTCGACCTTCATCGCCGGCTTCTTCCTGTTCATCCTGCTCGCCGTGCTCGGTCCCTGGGTGGGCCGTGTGCCGATGCCCGCGCTGGTCGCGGTGATGATCATGGTCTCGATCGGCACCTTCTCGTGGAACTCGATCCCCAACCTGCGCCGCCATCCCTGGCAGAGCTCGCTGGTCATGGTCTCGACCGTCGTCGTCGTCGTCGCCACGCATGACCTGTCGAAGGGCGTGATCGTGGGCGTACTGCTCTCGGGCATCTTCTTCGCGCAGAAGGTCCAGCGCCTGTTCCGCGTCGAGCGTACCGTTTCCGAAGACGGCAAGCTCGCGACCTACACCGTCTCGGGCGAGATTTTCTTCGCCTCGGTCCATCGCTTCATCGAGCAGATGCAGGCCGAGCAGGAGACCGCGAGCGAGGTCGTGATCGACATGACCCATGCGCACCTATGGGACATTTCCTCGGTCGACGCGCTCGACAAGGTCGTGGGCAAGCTCGATCAGGGCGGCGCGAGCGTACGCGTGCGCGGGTACAACACCGCAAGCGCGGACATCGTCGACAAGTTCGCGCTGCACGACAAGACCGGCTTCGAGCTAGGAACCGTCCCGCACTGAGCCAGGCGTCAGGGGGAACCCGGGCCGGATACATACGTTTGCAATGGCAACGATGATCCCTCCGGAGTTCCCTTTGAAGCGCTTTCCCGGCCTGTCCGCTGCCCTCCTCGTCGCCGCTGCGCTAGCTCCTGCAGCGGCGCTCTTCGTTGCGGTGCCTGCAGATGCTCAGGAGACGAGCGAAACGCGTGCGATCGATCAGGTCTCGGGCAATCTCTACCGCTGGACTGCCGGAGCCTACCATTCTTACTTCCTCGTCCATGCAGACGGGATCGTCGTGGGTGACCCGCTATCGGCCAAGGCCGCACGCTGGCTCAAGGGCCAGCTTGCCAACCGTTTCCCGGACAAGCCGATCACCCACGTGATCTACAGCCACAATCATCCCGACCACGAATACGGGGGGCGCGAACTCGATGGTCCGGGTGTGACCTTCATCGCGCAAAAGCTGGCCAAAGAAGACCTCGTGCGCACGAAGGCCGATACGCGCATCCCCGATACGACCTTCGACAAGACAATGACGCTCGACCTAAAGGACGGGCAATCGATCGTCCTCACCTATCTCGGGACCAATAACGGGCGCGGTTCGATCACCGAGATGTTCCCGGCACAAAAGACACTCTTCGTGGTCGACTGGATCGTGTTGGGCCGCCTGCCCTACCAGAAACTGCAGGGCTACGATCTGCCGGGCATGATCGATTCGACCAGGGCAGTGCTGAAGATGGACTTCGACCGCTTCGTCGGCGGGCACGCAGATATGGGGAGCAAGGCCGAGGTCGAGCGCTATCTCGGCTATATAACCGCGCTCTACGAAGGCACGCGCGACGGGATCCTGGCTGGCAAATCCTTGGCGCAGATCCAGAAGGACCTGACGCTCTCGGACTATTCCGACCTCAAGATGTTCGCGCAGTGGCGCCAGCAGAACATCGAGGGCGCCTACAACCACATGGTCGATGACGACTACTACCTGATGCGCCCCGACGTGCCCAAGCCCGCCGGGTACAGCGCCGACTGAGCAGCCAGCGGGCTTCAGCGAATGACGTCGGCCTCGTGCCAGACCACCGCCTGCGCCGCCTTCATGCAGTTCTCCGCAGTATCCCACGAGAGACTGGGCGAACCGTAAAGCCGCCAGCCCTGCTCGAGCGCCTCGGATACCCGCTCGCAGAAGGCGCGGTCGTCGGCGCCGGTCAGAAGGCGGTAGATCGGGCGGTCCTCGGGGGTCTGGTAGGGCATGGCATCTCTCTCGTTTTGCTTGGCTCAGATGCCTAGCCATTCCAGCGCGGCTGGCAAGGGCGCTCCGGCATAATCCACTTGAAGAACCCGCCTTCGTCGCGGCGCTGCCTGTTCCTGCATGACGACAGGTCCCGAGGTGTGAACGATGGGCGTGCGATAGAGCCAGCCGTCACCCGGCCGGGCGAGGCAGGCGTGAACCTTGCCCTGTGCCACCACATCCTCGATCTCGCCGACAGGAACGCGGCCTGCGCGATGACTTCCACGCACGATCAGCAGCGGCGCATTCGACGCGTCGACCGCGTCGATGTGGAGGCGCAGAGTGAGCATCGCCTCGATCACCGGGAAAGGCGGCTCGACATGCTGCAGCCCCTGCTTGACCGACCACGGGCCAAACCCCGCCACATCCCGGCGCTCGCGCACGACGATCGTGCGATCCTGATGCCAGCCGAGCGACCAGTTCGCGTCCGCCTGTTTGTCGAACAGCACCGCACGAACCGGAACCATCGCCTGCCCGGCCATGCGCGCGACGAAGGCGCCCGGGCCATGCCCCGGACCGAGCAGTGCCGCGAGGCCCTCGAGGCCGTGTAGCCGGTGGCCTGCCCGACCGGCATCGCACCCTTCGAGCATCGCGAGCAATTGCGGCATGATCGATTGCGCAACGCCGGGGACATGGCAGGCACCGTCGCGCTCGAGGTCGAGCACCTCGCCTTTAGTGAGTGCTGGCTCCTGCATGGCGTGAGAAACGGCCGGGACCATCAGCCGCCCGGAAAGCGCTCGAATTCGGGCAACTCGGAGATCGTCCTCATCCAGCCGATGCGCTCGGCTGTCTGGACGTGCGCGCCCGGAGGCACCTGCTCGGGATCGTCGAGCGTCGCCACCTGAATATCGACGAGGCCGGGCAGGAAATCCTCGTTGACGAACCATAGCCCCGAGCCGCAGGTCGCGCAGAAATGGCGCATCGAACGGCCCGAACCGTTGTAGACCCTGGCCTCGCCCGCCGTAACCGCGAAATTGTCCGCCTCGTAGGCCGCCCATGCCACGGTTGGCGCGCCCGCCGACCTGCGACAGTCGCTGCAATGGCATAGTGCCGCGTGAACCGGCTCGCCCTCCACCTTGTAGCGCACCGCACCGCAGTGGCATCCACCCTCGAGAATCATCATCGTCCTCCTTGCTGCCTGCGTCAGACTACGCCGCCACTCAGAACATACAAGGAACAAAAAGAATGGGCGCCGGATCGCTCCGACGCCCCTTGCCTGTACCTTGCCCGAGGGCGCGATCAGAGGATGTACTTGGACAGGTCCGCGTTACCCGCGAGCCCCTCGAGCTTCTCGCGCACGTAGCCCTCGTCGATGGTGACAGTCTCGCCGACCCGGTCCTCGGCCTCGAAGCTGAGTTCCTCGAACAGCTTTTCCATCACCGTCTGCAAACGGCGGGCACCGATGTTCTCGACGCTTTCGTTGACCTTGGCGGCGATCATCGCGACCTCGCGTACCGCGCCCTCGCTCACTTCGACGGTGACCTGTTCGGTGCCGAGCAGTGCCTTGTACTGAGTCACGAGGTTGGCGCGCGTCTCGGCGAGGATGCGCACGAAGTCCTCCTCGGTGAGCGCCTTGAGCTCGACCCGGATCGGCAGGCGGCCCTGAAGTTCGGGCAGCATGTCGGAAGGCTTGGAGACGTGGAACGCACCCGAGGCGATGAACAGTACGTGGTCGGTCTTCATCGGCCCGTACTTGGTCGCGACAGTGGTGCCCTCGATCAGCGGCAGCAGGTCGCGCTGCACGCCCTCGCGGCTGACCGAGCCGCCGCGCACGTCCGAAACCGCGATCTTGTCGATCTCGTCGAGAAAGACGATGCCGTTGGTCTCGGCATTGGCGAGCGCGGTGCGCGCGACGTCGTCCTGGTCGAGGCGCTTTTCCGATTCCTCGTCGACCAGCTTGTCCCAGGCATCGGGCACCTTCATCTTGCGGCGCGTCAGCTTCTGGCCGCCGAAGGCCTTGCCCATAATGTCGGACAGGTTGATCATGCCGACGTTGCCGCCCATGCCCGGAATCTCCATCGGCGCATTGGGCGTGTCCTCGACCTCGATCTCGACCTCGGTGTCGTTCATCGCGTTCTGGGTGATGCGCTCGTGGAAGGCGGCGCGGGTCGCCTCGGAGGCGCCTTCGCCGACCAAGGCATTGAGCAGGCGATCCATCGCTGCCTTGCTGGCCGCCTCGCGCACGCTCTCGCGGCGGCGGTCCTTCTCCAGCCGGATCGCCTCCTCGACGAGGTCGCGGGCGATCTGCTCGACGTCGCGGCCGACGTAGCCGACCTCGGTAAACTTGGTCGCCTCGACCTTGACGAAGGGCGCATCGGCCAGCCTGGCGAGACGCCGGCTGATCTCGGTCTTGCCGCAGCCCGTCGGCCCGATCATCAGGATATTCTTGGGCGTCACCTCGTCGCGCAGGTCCTCGCCAAGACGCTGACGGCGCCAGCGGTTGCGCAGCGCGACCGCGACGGCCTTCTTCGCTTCGGACTGGCCGATGATGTGCTCGTCAAGCGCCTTGACGATGGCTTTGGGGGTCAGGTTGTCCTTCATGGGTTCCTGCAAGATCAGATGGTCTCGACCGTCACGCGGTCGTTGGTGAAGACGCAGATGTCGGCGGCGACGGCCATGGCCTTGCGCGCGATCTCTTCTGCATCTCCTTCGTAGGAGTCGATGGCACGTGCAGCGGCGAGCGCGTAGTTGCCGCCTGAGCCGATCGCGGTGATCTGGCTGTGCTCGCCGCCCTCGGGCTCGAGAACGTCGCCGTTGCCGGTAAGCACCAGCAGGCTGTCCTTGTCGGCAACGATCATCAAGGCTTCGAGATTGCGCAGGTACTTGTCGGTACGCCAGTCCTTGGCGAGCTCGACCGCGGCGCGCATGAGCTGGCCGCGGTGCTGTTCGAGCTTACGCTCGAGGCGCTCGAACAGGGTGAAGGCATCGGCGGTCGCGCCCGCGAAACCGGCGATGACAGAGCCGCCCTCACCGATGCGCCGGACCTTGCGGGCATTGGGCTTCATCACCGTGTTGCCCATGGACACCTGACCATCGCCGGCAATGACGGTCTTGTCCCCCTTCTTGACGCCGATGATCGTCGTCCCGTGCCACTGGATCAGGCCGTGGCTCGCCGCACTGTTATCCATGGGGGCGGATATATGCCGCAAGGGCCGAGGTTCAAGGCGCGGCGCCGACGCCGGACGACCATGATGGCACCCCCGACGGGAAATCCGGCCAATGTGCATGGCCACCAACGAAAAATGCGGAAGGTGAAACCTCCCGCATCCTCGATTTTCGCGATGTCGTTCGTGCGATCAGCTGCCGTTGGGTCCCGGACCGGTCGGGGCCTGGCCCATGCCACCTGCGCCCACGGCGCCGATGTTGCCGAACAGGTCCTCGAGCAGGCTGCGCTCGCGTCCCAGCGTCGGGGTTTTGTCTCCGTTCGGGCTGAGACGCGCGACCTGCTCCATGCCGCGACGATCGATCGAGGCGACGTTGCCGGCCTGATCGAACTGCACGCGCAGCACGGTCTGCTCGGAAGTGCGCGGCTTGCGGAACGGCGGGGTCTTCACCGTCTGCGAGATATAGTACCAGTCCTTGGCACCGAACTGGCTGGCGAAAGTCGGGCGCCCGAGCGTACGTTCGACCGACTGACGGTTGTCGATCCCGGGCTGCACCGAATCGACGAGCGTCTGGTCGACGATATAACCGCGATGGTCGCGGATCGAGGAGCAGCCGGAAGCCAGCGCACCGAGCGCCAGGACCAGCCCCGCCGAGATCACCTTGAAACCACCACTTCGCATCGCAACACTCCAAACATCGGGGACACCGGCCCCACTGGCCATTGCCAGCCGCGCCGAACCCCATATATCGGCGACTGGCCTTAAGCCCCCCGAAGCGCCCGTGCAATGGGCCTCGGCGCAATCGGCCCGATTAAGGCCCCGATTTGTGCCGCTCGGCCGGGCGGGGACCTGTTGGATGGCGGCAATTGAATTGCCGATGAACGAGAGAGGGTTTCGCACGTGTCCCTGATTTCCCGCCTATTCGGGCGCGGCACCGACAGCCGCGAGGCGGTGCGCCCCTTGTGGCACCGCACCGTCGAGATATCCCGCGAAAAGGCGTGGTATGCGCAGTGCGGCATCGCCGACGACGTGCCGGGCCGCTTCGACGCGATCACGCTCGTCCTCGCCCTCGTCATCCTGCGACTCGAGCGCAACGCCGACAAGTCGCACATCGGCGCGACCGCCCGTCTGACCGAGCTGTTCGTGGAAGACATGGACGGACAGCTGCGCGAATCCGGTGTCGGCGATCTCGTCGTCGGCAAGCGCATGGGCAAGCTGGTCAGCTCGCTCGGCGGGCGCATCGGCGCCTTGCGCGAGGCGCTGGACACCGATGACGACGCTGCGCTCGATGCCGCACTGGCGCGCAACGTCACCATGGCCGAGACTGCTGGCGGCGACGAGGCCGCAAACCTGCGCGCGAGCGTGCGCGCCCTGCACGCGCAGTTCGCAGCGCTCGGCGACGAAGACATTCTTTCCGCGAGGATCCCGCGATGACCACCCCACCCGACAATTCAACTTCCGAATTCTCGCGCAGCATCGACGTGCGCCAGGTCGAGGGCTCGCACCCTCACCTCGAAGCGAGCGCGGCCGAGCGCGAGGCCCTGGCACGCCGCTTCGGCCTCGTGCGCATCGACGCCCTGACCGCGGATCTCGAACTCTCGCGCAAAGAGCGCACCGTCTTCGCGCGCGGCACGATGCAGGCCAGCTGGGTGCAGACCTGCGCCATCTCTGCCGAGGAACTGGCTGTCAAGGCGGACGAGGAAATCGACCTGCGCTTCGTGCCCGAGGCGCAAAATCACACACCCGACGAGGAGATCGAGCTCGAAGCCGACGATCTCGACGAGATTGAATACACCGGCACGCATGTCGATCTCGGCGAGGCGGTGGCGCAGACGCTCGGCCTTGCCATCGACCCCTATCTCACCGGCCCCAACGCCGAAGCCGCGCGCCGCGAGGCGGGCCTGTCGAAGCCGGAAGATCTGGGCCCCTTCGCAGCGCTCAAGAAGCTCAAGCCGGACAGCTGACCCGGCAAGGACAACCGCCACGAAAAAGGGCGCGACCGTGATATCCGGCCGCGCCCTTTTCGTTACCGCTGGTCCCGAAGGTCCCCGATCGGAACGTACCGATCAGAACGGGATGTCGTCGTCGAGGTCATCGCCGAAACCGCCGCCCGAGGACGAACCGCCCGAAGAACCGCCGCTGCGGCCCCACTCGTTACCGCCCGAGGACGAACCGCCACCGCCGCGGCCCCAATCGTCGCCACCCGTAGAACCACCGGCCGAGGAACCGCCGCCGCGACCCCAGTCGCCGCCGCCCGAGCCGCCGCCACGCTGGCCGCCACCGCCCGGTGCACCGTCGAGCATGGTCAGCACGCCGCCCATGCCGCCGACCGAGATTTCGGTGGTGTAGCGGTCGTTACCGTTCTGGTCCTGCCACTTGCGGGTGCGCAGCTGGCCTTCGATGTAGACCTTCGAGCCCTTGCGCAGGAAGCGCTCGGCGACGCCGACGAGGCCGTCGGACTGCAGCACGACCGAGTGCCACTCGGTGCGCTCCTTGCGCTCACCGGTCTGGCGGTCCTTCCAGCTTTCCGAAGTCGCGATACGCAGGTTGGCGATGCGCCCGCCATTGCTGAAGCTCTTCACCTCGGGATCGGCACCGAGGTTGCCGATGAGAATGACCTTGTTGACGCTGCCTGCCATGGTGAATCGCTTTCCTTATCGAATTCCGGCCAAGGGGGTAGCGAATGCCGCCCGGGGGTGCGAGTCCGCCACCCCCGGTTTTCGACAACCCGGACCAGTGCAGGTGGCCGAACTTCTACAGCCCCGCCGCGACCGCAACCCAATAGGTCGCCCCGGCTGCGAGGTAAGCGAGACCGAAGAGGTAGGCCAGCATGAACGCGGGCCACTTCCAGCCGTTGGTCTCGCGCCGCGTCACCGCGATGGTCGACATGCACTGCGGTGCAAAGACGAACCAGGCGAGGAAGGCCAGCGCCATTGGCAGCGTCCAGCGCGACTGGAGCTGGTCGCCCAGTTCGGCGGCTTCCTCCTCCTCGTCGCTGGCATCGACGGCATAGGTCGTCGCCAGAGAGGAGACCGCGACTTCGCGCGCGGCCATCGCCGGGATCAGCGCTAGCGCCATGTCGCGGTTGAAGCCGATCGGCTCGACCACCACTGCAAGGCCATTGGCGACCTTGCCCGCGATCGAGGCATCGACCTGGCTCTCACCGGGATTGGCGCGCGGGAAGCTGAGCATGAGCCACAGGACGACGGTGACGGTGAAGATGATCGTGCCCGCCCGGCGCAGGAAGATCCAGGCACGCTGCCACAGACCGATGGCAAGGTCTGAAAGGCGCGGCAGCTGGTACTTGGGTAGCTCCATGATGAAACCCGAAGCCGCACCCTTGGTCACCGAGCGGCGCAGGATCAGGGCGACCAACATCGCACCGAGCACGCCCGCAACATAAAGTGCGAAGAGCACGAGCCCTTGCAGGCCCACGCCAAGGCCGACCGAGCGGTTGGGGATGAAGGCCGCGATGATCACCGCATAGACCGGCAGGCGCGCCGAACAGGTCATCATCGGCGCGATCAGGATAGTGGTCAGCCGGTCCTTGGGATCCGAGATCGAGCGGGTCGCCATGATCCCGGGAATGGCGCAGGCAAAGCTCGAGAGCAGCGGAATGAAGCTGCGGCCCGAAAGCCCGACATGCGCCATCAGCCGGTCCATCAGGAAGGCCGCGCGGGCCATGTAGCCCGAGGCCTCCATCGCCAGGATGAAGGCGAAGAGGATGACGATCTGCGGCAGGAACACGACGACCGAGCCGACACCAGCGATGATGCCTTCGGTGATCAGGTCGCGCACCAGCCCTGCGGGCATGAGCGCGGTCACGCTGTCGTGGAGGAAGCCGACACCGGCCTCGAGGCCATCGGCGAAGGGCGTTGCCCAGGCGAAGACAGCCTGAAAAATGACGAAGAGAATCGCGAAGAGCACGAGTGGCCCGGCCCATGGGTTGAGCAGAACCTTGTCGAGGCTGGCGTGCAGGCGACGCTGGCGCGATTCCGACAGGATCGCGGCATTCGCCATGGCGTGCGCGGCGACGCGGCGTTCGGTCTGCCCGATGTCGGTGAGACCGGGACCTGCCTCGCGCTGTCCTGCCGAGGCAATCGCCTCGCCCAGTTCGGCGAGGCCGCGGCGGCGCACCGCGACGGTCGGGATGACAGGAACACCAAGCTCCTCGGCCAGCACTCCCGGATCGAGGACCAGACCGTCGCGTTCGGCAAGGTCGATCATATTGAGCGCCACCACCGTCGGCTTGCCGAGCGCCAGCAGTTCCTGTGCGAAGACGAGGTGTTGCTCGAGGTTCGAGGCATCGAGGACCACGACGAGCACGTCAGGCTCGGCCTCGCCCGCAAACTGGCCACGCACGACCTTGGAAGTGACTTCCTCGTCCGGGCTGGTGGCGTCGAGGCCATAGGCACCCGGAAGGTCGGTCATCTCGATCGGCTCGCCCGTCGGCAGCGTGAAGCGGCCCGACTTGCGCTCGACGGTGACGCCGGGATAGTTCGCGATCTTCTGGCGAGCACCGGTGAGCGCATTGAACAGCGCGGACTTGCCGGCATTGGGGTTGCCGACGAGGGCGATCTTGCGCTGCCTGCTCATGCCGATGCTCCATGGAGGAACTCATCGGCCTCGATCAGGTCTACCGAAATGGCGGCGGCATGGGCGCGGCGCACCGCCACGGTCATGCGGCCGATGCTCAGCGCGATGGGATCGCGCCCGCCGAAGACGCCGCGATGGGCGATTGAAACCTGTGCGCCTTCCTCGAGACCGAGCGCACGCAGCCGGCGTGCTTCCTCGGACACGAGGCTGGCCCAGTCGACGTCGACGATGCGTGCCTTGCGGCCGATGGGTAGCTGATCAAGGGTCATAGACTGCGCGCTGCCAGATTAGCCGAATATTTGCAACTGCTTCGCAATAACCTGCATTAACGAAACATTTCCGCAATGTCCTTGGCCGCGATCAAATCGCCTTGGCAAAACCGGCAGGTCCGATCCGCGCAGATCGTCAATGCCGGTATCGACTGACGCCTGAAGACGGCCTCGGGTCGTCCCCTCAGCGTGACGGATAGCGCAGGCGACCGAGCAGGCGCGTGACGCTGAAACGCTGGTCGGGTTGACGCGTGAACCGCGCCTTGGCCTTTTCGAAGCGCATCACCCCTTCGATCCGGCGATCGAGGAAGGCCCGGGTTTCGGCCTTTTCCGGATCGGTGTCACGGGCGAAGACCTGCAGCGTAGCCGCATAAAGCGCAGCGAGAGTCGCTCGCTTGGTATAGTGGTTGTAATCGGCAGCCCTGTCGCCCGCCACTCGCCACATGAGATCAGCGCTGCGCCAGCCCAGCTTGCCCGCCGCGACCACGTTGCCCGGCATCGCCATGATCGCGATCGCCCGTGTCAGCGCCTCCTCGCGCCCGGCTGCGGCATCGAGCCGGGCCATGACCAGCCGACGAATGCGCTCGCGGATCGAGACCCCCTCGAGCGATTCGGGCGGCACCGCGCGCAGCATGACCTCGTCGACATGGGCGATCCAGGCCGTGACCATCGCCATCTGGCCCTCGCGGAATGCGAAGGCGGCGAGTTCCGGATCGACACCGGCCAGTTCCGCAGCCTGTTGCACAGCCTCGCGCGTCCAGCCGTCGAAGGCCGCGGCATCGGCGATCAGGGGCGCGAGATTGCGGCGCAGCTCGTCGAGCGTGGCCGGCTGCGCAGAAGTGTCGGCGAGGTCGTTCATCGTCATTTTCCCTTGCCTTGCCGACTCAGAACGTCGGTCCGTAGACCGGCTTGGAATCCTTGCCCACGCCTTCCTGGGTATGGGTCTCGATGGTCTTGACCATCTGGCTGTTCGCCCCATCCAGCAGCGCATAGTCACGCGCGCTGCGGCCCGAATTGTCGGTACGGTCAGGGTCTGCGCCAGCCTGCAGCAGCGCCTTGACCAGTTCGGTGTCGTGGCGATGCACCGCGAAGATCAGCGGGGTCTCGCCCGCATCGTTGGAATCATTGGTGCGTGCATGGTTCTCGAGCAGGTATTCCGCCCCGTCGCGCCAGCCAAGGTTGACCGCGGCCTGCAGCGGAGTGGTGCCGTGATCGTCGGCGATGTTCACGTTGGCCCCCTTCTGGACGAGAAAGCGCAGCCAGGTCAGATCGCGGCGGGCGACGATGATGTGCAGCGCAGTCTCGCCGCTGGTCACATCGCGCGAGTTCACGATCAGCGGGCTCTCCATGATCGCCTGCTCGACTTCGGCACCTTCCTTTTTCTTCACCGATTCGAGGAACTTGTAGCCCTCGGAAAAGCCCGTCTGCGCCGAAGCCGAGACCGCCATGGCGGCCAGGCCGAGCGCAAGCGTTCCCTTCAGGACAAGGCGGCCGATGGCTGTCCCGTTGCGGATCGCTGATTTCGACACGTGAACATTCCTTCCAGATTTGCAGTGTTTTCCGGCACGGTCCCGCCAGCCGCACCTTGCAAGCGCAGGCCTAGCAGAGCATGAACCGCTTCGCCATGACATACCTTGCAAACCGTACCCTTAGCGTGCGCCGCGCGCGACGCCAGCCGCTTCGCACGCTCCTGCTCGCGCTCGGCCTCACTGCCGCGCTCGGCCTCGGCGCCTGCCAGCAGCAGCCTTCGGACGCCCCTCCGCTCGAGGGCGCGGCGCTCGGCGGCCCGTTCACGCTGGTCGACAAGAACGGCAAAACCGTGACCTGGGACAGCTTCAAGGGACACTGGCGCGCGGTCTACTTCGGCTACACCTTCTGCCCCGATGCCTGTCCCCTCGACGTGCAGGAGCTGATGCGTGGCTTCGCCCTGTTCAAGAAGGAGCATCCCGAAGCGGCAGCCAAGGTCCAGCCGATCTTCATCTCGATCGATCCGG
This sequence comes from Novosphingobium aureum, assembly GCF_015865035.1. Classification (GTDB taxonomy): domain Bacteria; phylum Pseudomonadota; class Alphaproteobacteria; order Sphingomonadales; family Sphingomonadaceae; genus Novosphingobium; species Novosphingobium aureum. Next base: position 19,291 of record NZ_JADZGI010000002.1, read on the forward strand.
CGCGCGACACCCCCGAGGTCGTCGACCAGTGGACCGGCGCCTTCGGGCCCGACCTCATGGGCCTGACCGGCACGCCGGAACAGGTCAAGCAGGCCGCCGATGCCTTCGCCGTCTACTTCAAGCGCGGCGAGGAGACCGAAGGCGGATATCTCATGGACCACTCGCGCATCGTCTATCTCATGGATCCCGACGGCAAGCCGATCGCGATGCTCCCGGTCGACAAGGGCAAGGAAGCGGTCGCCGCCGAACTCGCCCGCTGGGTAAAGTGAAGCGAAGGCCGATCCCGTGAGCGGCAATAGCCCCCCACCCTCCACCGGCGCCCGCCGCTTCTGGGAGCGCCCGCTCGACACGCTCGACAAGGACGAGTGGGAAGCGCTGTGCGATGGTTGCGGCCAGTGCTGCCTGCACAAGGTCGAGGATGCGGACACCGGCGAAGTCTACCACACCAACGTCGCATGCAAGCTGCTCGACACCCGCACCGCGCGCTGCTGCGACTACCCGCACCGCAAGAAGTCCGTGCCCGACTGCCTGACACTCACCAGGAAGTCGGTGCATTCGCTGCACTGGCTACCCGAGACATGCGCCTATCGCCTGCGCGCCGAGGACCAGCCCCTGCCCGAATGGCACTATCTCGTGAGTGGCGACCGCGAGGCTGTGCATCGCGCCGGGATCTCGGTTGCAGGCAAGGTGGTGAGCGAGGTCGATGCCGGTCCGCTCGAACAGCACATCGTGTGGCCGCACGGCGAGGAGCAGGCCTTCGAGATCGAAGACGGGCACGAGCCCTGGGACGTGATTGCACCCGACGAGCTGGACGAGGACGACTGAGGCGATGCTTGACTGGCTGCGCCGTGATCCCCGTGCCGAGCCCGAGATCGAGCTATGCGGGCGCGCCGTGCCGATCTCGATCCGCCGGCTCGATCGCGCCCGGCGCCTGACCATGCGGCTTGCTCCCGACGGCAGCGCGGTGCGCATCTCGATGCCGCGCTGGGGACGCACCGAGGAAGCGCTCGCCTTTGCCGAGGCCCGCCGCGACTGGCTCGAAAAGCAGCTCGCGCGCATCCCGGAGCAGAGCGCTACAGGCGACGGCACGCCGCTTCACTTTCGCGGTGACCCGCTCGTCTTGCGCCACGATCCCGCGGCACCGCGCCGCCCGCTCGTCGACGATGGCCAGCTGATCGTGGGCGGCCCGCTTGGCTCGCTGCAGGCGCGGGCCATGCGCTGGCTACAGAACGAGGCGCGCGCACTCCTCGAGGTCGACCTCGCCCATTATTGCACCCGAGCAGCATTACCGGTTTCGCCGCTTGCGCTCTCGAGTGCGCAGCGGCGCTGGGGTTCGTGCGCGGCCGACGGGGCCATTCGGATCAACTGGCGACTGGTCATGGCCCCCGACGCGGTGCGCCGCTCGGTGGTCGCGCACGAGGTCGCGCACCTCATCCACTTCGACCACTCGCCCGCCTTCCACCATTGCCTCGGGCAGCTCTTCGAGGGCTCGATCCACGAGGCAAACCGTTGGCTCAAAGGCAACGGGCGCAGTCTCTACGTGCCGTTCGGCTAGCGTTCAGCGCCAATAGGCTCTACATAGCGCCCCATGTTCCCGATGAAGCGCTCCGCATACTGGAAGGACGTCAGCCCGACAGGGATGATCGCAGACTTCCGCCTGGTCTGGCAGCAGGCCGGCCACAATCGCTGGCGCATCGCCGCGGTTTCGGCGGCATGCACCTTTGCGGTATTTTACATGATGATGGGCCAGGAAGCCTCCGCACCGCATCCGCCGCCCAAGGTCACCTGGATATCGACACTGCCCGAAGGTCGCAGCGACGAGGAAATCCTCGCCGAGAACATCCGCAACCAGCGCAACAAGGAAGCCTTCGCCCGCGAGCAGGCCAAGCGCGACAAGGACGTGCGCGAGATCTACAAGACGATTGGGCGCTGGTCAGGCATGGATGTCGACAAGATCGCCCGCGAAGCCGATGCTGAACAGGCCGCCGAGGAAAAGGCCCGCCTCGACAAAATCGGCATGCCCAAGCTGCCTGAAGGCGCCGTTGCCCCGAAGATGCCCGAGGATGGCGCGAGCGGTGCGAATGCCGCAGCGCCTGCTGGCAACGACACCGACAAGTGAGCGCTGATTCCCGCTGGCTGGCCGCGGCAGCGGCGCTGTCGGCGCGCGCCCGTCCACTCAGCCGTCCCAACCCCGGCGTAGGCGCGATCCTGGTTCGTGACGGCAAGGTCGTAGCGCGCGGCTGGACCCACGAGGGCGGCCGCCCGCACGCCGAAGCCATTGCCCTCGCCGAGGCGGGCGAGGATGCACGCGGCGCGACGCTTTACGTCACGCTCGAACCCTGCGCGCACAAGTCCGAGCGAGGTCCGGCCTGCGCCGACCTCGTCAGCACCTCGGGGCTGGCACGCGTGGTGATCGGATGCATGGACCCCGACCCGCGCACTTCGGGCGCAGGAATGGCCCGCATCCACGAGGCCGGCATCACGGTCGAATTCATCGCCAGTGAGGCATGTGAGGAGAGCCTTGCGGGCTATCTCATGACCAAGCGCTCGGGCCGCCCCGAAGTCACCTTGAAACTGGCGCTCTCGCTCGACGGCTGCATCGCGATGTCCAGCGGCGAGAGCCAGTGGATTACGGGGCCCGAGGCACGGGCGCACACGCATGCGATGCGCGCCAAGGCCGACGCAATCCTCGTCGGCGGGGGCACGCTGCGCGCCGATGCGCCGCGCCTCGACGTGCGCCTGCCCGGCCTCGAGGAGCGCAGCCCCGCGCGCTGGGTGCTGACCAGCAGCACCGCTCCCGAAGGCTGGCAGGCCCTGCCCTCGCCCGAGGCGATCCACGACATGGCGGGCATCCAGTATCTCTTCGTCGAGGGCGGGGCGAGCGCTGCCAGCGCCTTCCTGCGCGCCGGCCTTGTCGACAGGCTTCTCATCTACCGCGCACCGATTCTCGTCGGCGGCAGACCCGGCCTTGGCGACTACGGCCTCACCTCGCTCGGCGCGGCCCATGGCCAGTGGCGGATACGCGAGCGCCGCCAGCTTGGCAGCGACACGCTCGAAGTCTACACGGCCGAAGTCGCCACGGGCAGCAAGTCCGCTCGGGCTCCCACGGTTTAACCCAGTATCCAAGAAGGTCAGGTCATGTTCACCGGTATCGTCACCGCCGTCGGCGAAATTCGCGAGAGCCGCCAGAGCGGCGACCTGCGCTGCGTCATCGCCTGCCCGTTCGATCCCGCAGGCATCTCGATGGGTGCCTCGATCGCCTGCTCGGGCGTGTGCCTGACCGTGGTCGACAAGGGCGGCGTGGCAGGCGACGCCTGGTTCGCGGTCGACATTTCGGCCGAAAGCGTCTCACGCACGGTTCCGGGCCGCTGGGCACAGGGCCGCAAGCTCAACCTCGAACCCGCGCTCAAGCTGGGCGAGGAACTGGGCGGCCACATCGTCACCGGCCATGTCGACGGCATCGGCGAGATCGTCTCGATCACGCCCGTCGGCGATTCGAAGCGCTTCGTCGTCGCTGCGCCCGCTGAGCTCGCGCCCTACATCGCCGCAAAGGGATCGATCACCGTCGATGGCGTCTCGCTGACCGTCAACGAGGTCGAGGACCAGCCCTCGGGCGCATGCCACTTCACCTTGAACATCATCCCCCACACCGCCGAGGTCACGACGATCGGCCAGATGGGCACCGGGGACGCGGTCAATCTCGAGATCGACGTGCTTGCCCGCTACCTGCAGCGCATGCAGTCGCTCAAGAGCTGATCGCCCCGCGGTTCACGCGTCAGCAGGCACGAAAAAGGCCAGCCGGGCATCATGCTCCGGCTGGCCTTTTTGGTAAGTCAGTCACCAGCCTGGCCTTGCGAAACCGCCCGGTCGGCGCGCTTCACAAGGCCTCGGTGATTTGCCTTAGCCGGTCACTTGCGCGACGGCAGCGATGAACTTCTCGATATTGCCAGTGGTCAGTCCGGCAACGTTGATGCGGCCCGAACCGGCAAAGTAGATGCCGTGTTCCTTGCGCATCGCCTGTACCTGATCGGGCGTGAACGGGATGATCGAGAACAGGCCGTTCTGGCTACCCAGCGCAGTCAGGTCGACGCCACCGGTCTTGCCTGCCTCAGCAAGGCGCGCGCGCACCTGACGCATGCGCTCGCGCATCTGGTCTAGCTCGTCGAGCCACTGCGCGGTCAGGGTCTCGTCCTCGAGCACCACACGCACCGCCGCGCCGCCATGATCGGGCGGCTGCGACCAGTTGGCGCGTGCGAGAGCATGGCCGTTCGACATGATCGCACCCAGCTCTGCCGGATCCTTGGCCACCGCGTAGAGCGCGCCGACACGGTCGCGGTAGAGGCCGAAGTTCTTGTCGCACGAATAGCAGACCAGAGCTTCGCTCACCGCGCCGAGGACGCGGCGAAGACCGTAGGCATCCTCTTCCATGCCCTGGCCGAGGCCCTGGTAGGCAAGGTCGATGATCGGAAGCACCGCGCTCTTGGCAAGGATTGCGGCGATTTCGTCCCAGTCGGCGGGCGCATAGTCGATGCCGGTCGGGTTGTGGCAGCAGCCGTGCAGCAGCACCGCGTCACCTTCACCCCCTGCGGCCAGCGCGCTGCGCAGCGCGTCCATGTCGACCTTGCCGTCCTCGCCGGCATGGTTGAACTCGAAGACCTCGAGACCGAGATCCTTGCAGATCTGGTTGTGGTTGGGCCAGCTCGGCTTGCCGACGATGATCCGCTTCACGCCCGCGCGCTGCGCCATGGCAAGCGCGAGACGCAGCGAACCGGTGCCGCCCGGGGTCTGCATGCCCACGATCCGACCGTCCATGTCGGGATTCGCCTTGCCGAAGATGTACGGCATCAGCGCGTGGACGAAGCCCATGTCGCCCTCGGGGCCGAGGTAGGCTTTCGAATCCTGCGTCTCGACCAGCTTCTTCTCCGCCGCCTTGATGGCGCCGAAGACGGGCGTTTCGCCCTGACCGGTACGGTAGACGCCGACACCGAGGTCGATCTTGTCTGCGCGCGGATCGTCGTTGTGGAGCTTGATCAGCGCAAGAAGCGCGTCGGCGGGCTGTTGCTGAAGATTGGTAAGCATGGCGCGCGGCCATTACTCCGAGCCCGGAATTTGCGCAACAGCCGATCTTGCAACTTTGTTGCGCGCAGCGCACGAGCCCGCAAAAGCATCGGGCGCGCCTTCGTGGTGAAGGCGCGCCCGATCTTGCTTTGGAGCGGTTACCGGCTCGTCAGAAAGGCAGCCAGCGCTGCTTCTCCGAGAACTTCATGTAACCGATGTTCGCGCCCAGACGCAGGCCGGCACCCGCACGAACCGGGATCAGGACCGTATCGCCGCGGCGCAGGTAGCTGACGTTAAAGCCACCGATCAGGTAGGCCTGCCCCTCGCCCGCACCGAAGCGCTTGTAGAGGTCGTCAGTGTCGTAGAGGTTGTAGACCAGCACGAAGGTGCTCGCCGCGTTGGCGCCCGCATCGAAACCGATCGAGGGCCCCGTCCAGTAGACCGGGCGCTCGCCCTCGACCTTGTGGAACAGCGTCCCCGAACCGTAGCGCACGCCCACCGCAAAGGCGCCGCCCGCCTCGCGCCCGACGATGTAGCCGTTGGGCTCGCCCTGCTTCTTGAGCAGGTCCTTGATCAGGTCCGCAAGCCCCTGCGCGCCCTTGCCGAATACGCCCTCGGCCGCGCCGATCAGATCGTCCTCGTGGTAGGTCGTGTCATCGGCCTGCCGCGCCGTTGCGGTCGCGGCGCCCTGATAGGTCTGCGAGCCCGATTCGACCGGCATCCCGTTGCCCGCACTTGAAGTGCCATAGCCCTCGGGCACGTCCTGCTGCTCGGCCGGATACTGCGTCTGCGCAGGGTATTGCGTCTGTGCGGGATACTGAGTCTGTGCAGGATACGTCTGTGCAGGATACTGGCCTTGCGCCGAAGACTGGGCCTGTGCCCCCGACTGTGCCGGAAAACTGGTGTCGCCACCGTTGAGGTCCCCGTCGATCGCCGCATCGGGATCGACGGTCTGAACCTGCGCATGAGCGCCTGTGATCGGCGTGAGCACGGCCAGCGCAGCGGCCACCAGCGTTGTCAGGCGCGCTTGGCCCTTGGTCTGCTTGAACACCGACATTGAATCTGGGCCTCCTCGCCCTCTTGCGAACCTCTTGGACACGCCCCCCGGGCGCACGGATGCTGACTGCCGAAAAGAGTCCACCGCGCCTGACCTCGCAATGAACGGGCGATGGACCGAGTCGGTTTTGCGGCAGGCCGAATCGCGGAAGAATCCGGAGTCGTGCATGGCGCGGGGCCCTAAAACAAAATTTGCTGCATTGCGCCCCTTGCAGCCTGAGAATCCCATGGCTATAGGGCGCGCTCTGAGCCGCTTGCGGAGACGTGGGTGAGTGGCTGAAACCAGTTCCCTGCTAAGGAACCGTACTCTATCAGGGTACCGAGGGTTCGAATCCCTCCGTCTCCGCCACCGGCTGCTGATTTTGTTGAGATTTTCTCCAAAATCAGCAGCATGTTGCCATAGTAGCTCCCCGATAGGTCGGGCGTTTGAGCGCCAATGCGGATCTTATCCTTTCGTTGCTCACCGCAATCCCCTTCAGCCGCCGACCTGTGCAATTCGTGTTGTCGATAAAGGCTTACGTGATGTGAAGGACTTGGCAGTCTCGGAGCGTCGTATTACTGGAAAAATCACTTACGGACTCTTCTCAGTTACGCAATTTGAGATTGATCAGCGCACGCACCTTCATTCCTGCCGTGCCTCAAGGAATGGTCAGGATGGCACCGGTAGAGCACTGCACTCGGTCGAGTGCTTGCGACGCATTATGCTGCGTAGCAGTAGGTAGCTAACAATCGCGGCGGAAGCCCCTACAATTCCATCTAGCGCGTAGTGCCAGCCCAGCGAGATCGAGAGCGCGAAAATCAACATGGCATATGCAACTGCCCACGGAAACAGCCTGGGAGCGATTACCCGCGCCGTGATCGCGATCCACGTCGACATCACGACATGCAGAGAAGGCATCGCCGAGATGCCGCTTCCTAGCAGGGAGCCTTTTGCTTGGTAGGTTGTCCAAAGATAGTCGGCTATGCGTGCCGTCTCCTCATCCACCACTAGTCCCGCAAAGCGATTGCCGTAACCCATGCGCTCGTAAAAAATCGGGCCAACCGCGGGCATGAGCATGTGAATGACCGGTCCGATCACAAGCCACAGCACAAAGTAATGCAACATGATCGCGGACCTCTCTGGAGAGCGAGGGGCACTAGCGGCAACCAGTAGTGTCCCGATGATCGCTACAAACCAGGACCGGTGATAGACATGCCCGACATAACGAAAATTCATCCACGAAAATAATGTCCATGGGTCATGCCCCAAGAACAGAGCCCTGTCTTGTTCGGCAAGCGCCCTATCAGCCCAGAACACGACATGGAAATTGAGCATTGATTTGGTCCACGTAAAGACCATGAGACCAAGACTTGCTACAAGAACGACCCCGGTCAAGTGTCCGATGCCAGAGCGATGGCGCGAGATAATGGACCACATCTCTCGCAAGGGGGACACAGGACGGGCAAGGATGACTTGCCAAGTCGCCCAGATCGAGCAAATCACCGTTGCGATGATAAAGCAACCTATCGGGGTGCTCGTTGCGTGCAAAAGAAACAAGTAGCTCGGAGTCGCTGCAATTGCACAAGTTCCAACAGCTCCGGTCAACGCCAAAGCTGGAACAATCCAGTCACGATCTTCAACAAGTCGTCTCATACGAAGAGATCACAACCAAAATAGAATTATTGCAAGTCAATTAACGAATACTAACAGCGGGCCTAATGACCCGGCGCGATGAAGCCGGGGTGCTCAAGTCGGCGAATGCCGGCTTTCGGCGCGCCTAGCTTTGCTCTAGGCAGCGCAGCTCCGGCCAGATCGCTGGCAGTCTTCGAGGATCGGACGATGATCACATTCGCACGGCGCAAGCGCGATACCGGCAACTCTGCGCCGATCATCGTGCGCGCCATATCAATGATTCTTGGCCTGTCGGTTCTGGCGCTGGTTCTGCCGTTCCCCTCCGAGGCGAAAGCGCAGGCGAGCGAAGGAGCCAGCGCCCGTGCGCAGATCCAGAACGATCCTGTCGCCCCGCGGCGCGGCGCGCGCAAGGGTGACGTCGTTCTGGTCCTCTTCTCCGACTACCAGTGCCCCTATTGCAGGCGGCTGCACCCGATGCTCGAGCAATTGCTCAAGGAAGACCCGAAGGTCACCGTCGTCTATCGCGACTGGCCGATCCTCAGCCAGGGCTCGGTCGATGCGGCCAAGGCCGCCATCGCCGCCAATTATCAGGGCAAGCACAAGGCCTTCGACGCAGCGCTGATGCAGATTTCGGGACGAATTGGCACCGAGGACATCCGCGCCGCCGCCACGCGCGCAGGGGTCGACTGGAAACGCCTCCAGTCCGACCTCAAGCTGCACAAGGACGATATCGAAGGTCTGCTCGGACGCAATGACCTCTACGCAACGATGCTGGGCCTTTCCGGCACCCCGGGCATGCTGGTCGGACCATACCTCGTACCCGGCGTGGTCGACATGGCGGGCCTGCGCAAAGTGGTGGGAATGGCCCGTGCGCGATCGGGGACCACAGGGGACTGAGGCGCGCGCCGCACGGGGGCGATGCCGAGCAAGGCCGGCCCACGCACTCGGTGAAACGCCGGGCCGGCCTCGCCCCGTTCGCCCACTCCCCCAAAAGGGACGAACCGGTACCGTTGCAGCAAGGCTGCTCCGGTGGCGAGTGCAGCCCTAGACATCAATGATTTCAGAAGTCTTTCACAATTCTTGCAAGCTGGTTCCGCGCTGCGCCGCGAGCGACACGGCTGGCGCCTCGCTCTGACGCAGCGCCTCGCCGATGAGCAGCAGCGCAGGACCATCGCCAAGCGCGGTACGCGCGGCCAGCGGCAGCAGCGAGAGCTGGGTGTGGAAAGTGCGCTCTTGCGGCAGGCTCGCATTCTCGACCAGAGCGACGGGCGTGGTAGCCGGCAACCCGGCCTCGATCAGGCGGGCCGAGACTTGGCCCGCAGCCGCCTTGCCCATGTAGACCGCGAGCGTCGCTTCGGGATCGGCGAGCCGCTCCCAGTCGAGCACCAGCTCCTCGCCCGCCCGGGCATGCGCGGTGACGAAGGTCAGCTTGCGCGCGAGGCCGCGCAGGGTGAGCGAGGCCCCGAGCCCTGCCGCAGCCGCACTCGCCGCGGTAACGCCGGGGCATACCCGGACCGCTACGCCCGCAGCACGGCAAGCGTCGAGCTCCTCGGTTGAGCGACCGAAGATCGAGGGATCGCCGCCCTTGAGGCGCACCACCCGCTCACCGGCAAGCGCGGCCTCGACGATCAGCGCATCGATTGCCTTCTGCTCCTTCGAATGGCGCCCGGAGCGCTTGCCGACATAGACCTTGCGGCTACGGCGCGGTGCAAGTGCGAGCACTTCGGGTCCGACCAGCGCATCATGGAAGATCACGCTGGCAGAAGCGATCAGCCGCTCGGCCTTGCGGGTCAGCAGTTCGGGATCGCCGGGACCAGCCCCGACCAGCCAGACCGAACCCTCGGGGAAATCGTCATGATGGGGGGCAATCATTCCGCAGGCTCCCTTGTCGTGTTTGAACATGCCTCGAGCAACTTGGCGATGGCCGGGCGGCACGAGCCGCAGTTGGTCCCGGCGCGGGTGCAGGACCCGATTGCCGCGACGGTGTCGGCGCCACTTTCGGCCGCTGCCGTGATGTCGTTCGCGCCGACGCCATGGCACACGCATACGATCGGACCGCGATCGGGCTGCGGCGTGCTCGGGCGCGCGGCGAGCAGTTCGCAGGCGCTTGCCTCATCGAGGCCAAGCTGGCCCGCTACCCAGGCGCGCTGCGGCAGGCGCCCCTTGCGCGTCAGGAAGGCCGCCGCGAGCAGCACGCCATCCTCGCCGCGCACCGCGATGCGGCGCATGCCGCGCGCGAAGTCGGCAACCTCGAGCCGCTCGCCTTCGGGAAGCAGTGCATCGAGATCGACACTGCCCTCGCCGGCAAGTTCGTAGAGCCAGCCTGCGGCGACCTTCGAGCGGGTCCAGTAGAGCAGACCATGCGGCTCGATTGCCTCGCGCAACACGAGAAAGGCCTGCCAGTCGGGCGTGAGCGGCATCGCGCGCGCGGCATTGTTCTTGAAACCGGGCTGGCCGGAGACCGGGTCGACCTGCTGGCCGGGAAGGAGATTGGCGCGCCCTTCCCCGCTCATCGCATCGGCCCAGTGCATCGGCACGCAGATCTCGCCGCGGCGCTGTCCCTCGCTCACCATCACGCGAAAGACCGCGCTGCCCTGCCGGGTCACGATCCTTGCGAGCCCCCCGTCGTGCAATCCGTCCTTCGCGGCATCGGCGGGGTGAACCTCGAGCAAAGGTTCCGGGCGATGCTGCGAGAGCGTCGCCGAAAGGCCTGTGCGGGTCATGGTGTGCCACTGGTCGCGGTAGCGCGCCGTGTTGAGCCGCAGCGGAAAGGCGCGGTCGAAGCTCTGCGCCGAAGGACGCACCGTGACCATGCGCGCCTTGCCCGAGGGGCGCGGAAAGCGCCATGCCAGCGGACGTTCGCCGCCCCACTGGAACGGCTGCATCGTCTCGTAGGCCTCGTCCGAGAGGTCAGCATGCGCGGTGAGGTCGAGGCAAAGGCCGCGCGCTGCGGAAAGCCGCGTCATCGCTGCATATTCCCGGAAGACCGAGGCAGCATTGGGCCAGTCGAAGGCCGCTTCCCAGCCCATGCGGGCAGCGACCCCGGCGATGATGCGCCAGTCGGCGCGGGCCTCGCCGGGACTGGCGAAGAGGCGACGCTGGCGCGAGACACGGCGTTCGGAATTGGTGACGGTGCCGTCCTTCTCGCCCCAGGCTTCGGCGGGCAGGAGGATGTCGGCATGGCGCGCGGTGTCGGTCCCAGCGATCACGTCGGAGACGACCAGCGTCTCGCAGCGCGCAAGCGCCTCGCGCACGAAGCCGCTGTCGGGCATCGAGACCGCCGGATTGGTCGCCATGACCCACAGGAACTTGATCTTGCCCTCGTGAACCGCGCGGAACATGTCCACCGCCTTGAGACCGGGCCCGGAGCACAGCTGCGGCGCCTTCCAGAACGCGGCCACGTCGCGCCGCTCGTCCTCGGAGAACCCGAGGTGACACGCCAGCGTACTGGCGAGCCCGCCGACCTCGCGGCCGCCCATCGCGTTGGGCTGGCCGGTGATCGAGAACGGGCCTGCCCCGATGCGGTTGATGCGTCCCGTCGCGAGATGCAGGTTGATGATCGCGTTGCCCTTGTCGGTACCCGCGACCGACTGGTTGGAGCCTTGCGAGAACAGCGTGATCATGCGCGGATGGGCGACGACCAGCGTGCACAGCTGCTCGAACAGCTTGGGCGCAATCCCCGGATCGCAATCGAGCCCGGTCCAGAAGTCGGGATCGACCTCGACCCGCCCGTTGAGGAAGGCATGGTCATGCATGCCCAGCGCCATCATGCGCGCCAGCAGGGCATTGAACAGCGCGACGTCGCCGTCGGGTGCTACGGGTATGTGGAGGTCGGCCTGCTCGGCCGTCTCGGTCCGGCGTGGATCGATCACCACGATCTTCGTGCCGCGCCGCTCACGCGTCTTCTCGATGCGCTGCCACACGACCGGGTGGCACCATGCCGTATTGGAGCCGACCAGCACGATCAGGTCTGCGGCATCGAGGTCCTCGTAGGAACAAGGCACCACGTCCTCGCCGAAGGCACGGTTGTAGGCGGCGACCGCGCTCGCCATGCACAGGCGCGAATTGGTGTCGATGTTGCCGGTGCCGATGAAACCCTTCATCAGCTTGTTGGCCGCGTAATAGTCCTCGGTCAGGAGCTGGCCCGAGACATAGAAAGCGACGCTTTCGGGACCGTGCTCGTCGATCGCCTTGCGCATCCTGTGCGCGACGGCGTCGAGCGCCCCGTCCCAGTCCGTGCGCGCACCGTCGACCACGGGGTGCAGGAGCCGCCCCTCGAGCCCGACGGTCTCGCCAAGGTGCGTGCCCTTCGAGCAGAGCCGCCCGCCGTTCGCCGGGTGGCTTCGGTCTCCGGCGATCACGACCCCCCGATCGTCACCGCCAGAGACCTCGGCCACGATACCGCAGCCGACACCGCAATAGGCGCAGGTGGTACGGATCGGCGCCATGCGCTCAGGCCGCCTCGGCCTGGTTGCCAGAGCCGATCACGGCAGAGCGCAGGAGGTAGAGCCGCCCGGCATCGACACGCAGCGGGATCGTCGGCACGCAGCCCTCGTCCCCGCCCAGCGCCATGCCGGTGCGCAGCGAGATGTTCCAGTTGTGCAAGGGACAGGTCACCACGTCGCCATGGACGATGCCCTGGCTTAGCGGCCCCTGCCGGTGCGGGCAGGTATTCTCGATTGCGAAGAACTCGCCGCGCATGGTGCGGAACACCGCGATCTCGCGGACCTTGGCGCCGCTCGCATCCTCGACCGGAAGCGTGCGCGCAGTGCCTGCCTCGATCTGCTGTGCAGACCCGATATCCAGCCAGTCTCCGATCACGATACGGTCTCCATTTCCATCGGGCGCACGGTGGCGATGTGCTGGTGCAGGTCCGAACGCTCACCCTCGGCGCGCCGGGCCCAGGGGTCGTCCTGCATGAACTGCTGCGAATAGCGGAATGCCGCGGCATAAGTGGCGATTGCACCATCCTCGGCGAGGCGGTCCTTGACGTATTGCAAGCCGACCCGCTCGACCCAGGGCGCGGTGCGCTCGAGGTAGTGGGCCTCCTCGCGGTAGAGCTGGATGAAGGCAGCACACACGTCGAGCGCCTCCTGCTCGGTCTCGACCTTGCAAAGGAGGTCGGTGGCGCGAACCTTGATGCCGCCGTTGCCCGCGATGTGCAGTTCGTAGCCACTGTCGACGCAGACCACGCCGAAGTCCTTGATCGTCGCCTCCGCGCAGTTGCGGGGGCAGCCCGAGACCGCGATCTTGAACTTGTGCGGCATCCACGAGCCCCAGGTCATGCGCTCGATCTGGACGCCGAGCCCGGTCGAATCCTGGGTGCCGAAGCGGCACCATTCCGAACCGACGCAGGTCTTCACCGTGCGCAGCGACTTGCCATAGGCATGGCCCGAGACCATCCCGGCGGCGTTGAGGTCGGCCCAGACCGCGGGCAGGTCCTCCTTCTTGATGCCGAAGATGTCGAGCCGCTGGCCGCCGGTAACCTTGACCATCGGCGCGTCGTACTTCTCGACCACGTCTGCGATCGCGCGCAGTTCGCGCGGGTTGGTGAGCCCGCCCCACATGCGCGGGACGACCGAATAGGTGCCGTCCTTCTGGATGTTGGCGTGCATGCGCTCGTTGACGAAGCGGCTCTTCTGGTCATCCTCGTATTCGTCCGGCCATGCGCACAGCAGGTAGTAGTTGAGCGCAGGGCGGCACGAGGCGCAGCCGTCGGGCGTCGACCAGTGCAGTTCCTGCATTACCTGCGGGATCAGCTTGAGCTCCTTCTCGAGGATCAGCGCGCGCACGTCGTCGTGAGTGAAGCTGGTGCACTTGCACAAGGTCTTCGGTCCGCTCTCGACCTCGCCGCCCAGCGTCAGCGAGAGCAGGCTCTCGACCAGTCCGGTGCACGAGCCGCACGAGGCCGAGGCCTTGCAGGTCGAGCGCACGGCATCGAGCGAGTGCGATCCGTCATTGATGCACGAGACGACCTGGCCCTTGGAGACGCCGTTGCACCCGCAGATCTCGGCATCGTCCGAGAGGGCCGCAACGGCAGCATTAGGGTCCGCGAGCGCACCCCCGGACGCGAAGGCCTGACCGAAAATGAGTGCCTCGCGAATGTCCGAGACGTCCTCGCCCTTCTTGAGCAGGTCGAAGTACCACGAGCCATCGGCGGTATCGCCGTAGAGCACCGCGCCCACGACCTTGTTGCCCTGCACGATCACGCGCTTGTAGATCCCGCGCGAGGCATCGCGCATGACAATGTCCTCGCAAGGCTCGCCGTCGGGCCCCGGTGCACCGGAGAAATCGCCGGCGGAGAACAGGTCGATCCCCGAGACCTTGAGCTTGGTCGAGGTCACCGAACCCGCATAGCCGGTCGGGCGGTCGGTGACGTGATCGGCAAGTGCGCGGCACATTTCCCACAGCGGCGCGACGAGGCCGTAGCACAGGCCCCGGTGCTGGACGCATTCTCCAACCGAGAGGATCGCCGGGTCCGAGGTGACCATGTGATCGTCGACGAGAATGCCGCGCTCGACGTCCAGCCCGGCGGCCTTGGCCAGCCCGGTCGAGGGGCGAATACCGACGGCCATGACGACGATGTCGGCAGGAATCTCGGTCCCGTCCTCGAGCAGGACGCCGGTAACCTTGCCCTGCTTGCCGAGCACTTCCTTGGTGTTGGCGCCAGTAAGGATGGTCTGCCCGCGGCTTTCCAGCTCGGTCTTGAGTAGGTAGCCCGCAGCCTCGTCGAGCTGGCGCTCCATGAGCGTTGGCATGAGATGGATCACGGTGACCTTCATCCCGCGCAGCGAGAGACCGTGCGCTGCCTCGAGCCCGAGCAGGCCGCCGCCGATGACGACCGCATTGCCGCCTTTGTCGGCGGCTGCGAGCATCCTGTCGACGTCGTCGAGATCGCGAAAGGTGACCACGCCTTCGAGGTCCTTGCCCGGAACCGGGATGATGAAGGGTTCCGAACCCGTGGCGATGAGCAGCTTGTCGTAAGGCTCGGTGCGACCCGAAGCGGCGACGACGGTCTGGTTCGCGCGGTCGATGTGATCGACGCGGTCACCCGAAACGAGCGTGATGCCGTTGTCGGCATACCATTCGCTGGTGTTGATGACGATTTCGTCGAAAGTCTTCTCGCCGGCGAGAACGGGCGAAAGCATGATCCGGTTGTAGTTCACGCGCGGCTCGGCGCCGAAGATCGTGACCTCGAAGCGGCCCGGATCGCGGGCGAGGATTTCCTCCACCGCGCGGCAGCCCGCCATGCCGTTGCCGATCACCACCAGCTTCTCGCGCTTGCCGCCGGGAAGCCCCCCATTCGCGAAGTTCATCGGTGCATTCACGTCCCGTCTCCGTCCGTGACGCGCACACAAAAAAACCGCCTCGAGCCTGTCCCTGAAGGGAAAGGCACGGGCGGCTTCGTTGCCACGCGTCTGCAAATCTGAAAGCAAGGCGCTTGAAATCGTCCAGCTGTGGACGGCGCAATCTTGCTATGTCTTGTTTAACTGATTCGGCAGGTTTGCAGCAAGCCTGTTTTTGCGTCCACCTGCCAAAAAAGCATCCCGCCCCGAAAAAAGGCGGGACACCAGAGCGGCATCACCAGGACTTGTAAGGCAGGAATTTGCCGCTCATCACGACCTCGACGCGGTCGCCCTTTTCGTGGGTTATGCGATTGATTTCCATGTCGAAATCGATCGCACTCATGATCCCGTCGCCGAACTTTTCCTGGACCAGTTCCTTGAATGCCTCACCGAAGACTCCCGTGATCTCGTACCAGCGGTAGATGCACGGATCGGTGGGCACGGTCTGGGCAAAAGTCTTGGTCGGATACTCGGCAAGCACGATCGCAGCCTCGGCGGGAAGCCCCAGAAAGTCGACCAGCTTGCCCGCTGGCTCGGGCGAGAGGCTGTTCATGCCAAGGCAGGCGGAGGTCACGAAGACCTCGCCAAGCCCGGTGGCCTCGGCGATCGCGGCCCAGGTAATGCCGCTCTCGCGCTTCTTCGCGCGGATCATCGCGGTGACATCGCTCTTGGTCATCATCGTGCTCTCTCCTTGGTCTTGGCGGTGATGGATGGAACTGGGCCGGGCGCGCGCGGCGCCAGCAGCGAGGCCAGCAGCGCTGCGGCCAGCAGCGCACTGATCGCCTGCCACACCCGCTCGGGCTTGCGGGCGAGCAGCGGACGCGGGCCCACTGCGGCAAGCGAGGGGTTCGGCTTGCCCAGATCGTAGGTGAATTCCGATAGCTCGGCGTAACGCTGCGCGGGGTCGAGCGCGACGGCGCGGGCCACGGCCGCGTCCATCCACTCAGGCACCTGCGGGTTCACCTCGCTTGCGGGGATATAGCGCAGCTTGCGCTGGGCACTGCGCGTGCGCGCCGCGCTCAGCCGCGGGCCGTAGGGAAGGCTTCCGGTGAGCAGGAAATAGGTCAGCGCGCCCAGCGACCACAGGTCCGAGGCGCGGCTGGGCATGTGTCCCAGCCATATCTCGGGCGCGGTGAACTGCATGGTTCCGGCATGGATCGCGTCCGCGGCACGCGGTGCGATTTCCTCGAGGCCCGCGACCAGTGCCGATCCGAAATCGATGATCCGAACGGTACCCTCCCCATCGATCATGACGTTGGCGGGCCGCAAGTCACAATGCAGGATCTCGCGGCGATGCAGCGCGAGCAGCCCGCTCGCCACCTGCTTGACGATCGCGCGCACTGCGGCGAGGTCGGTCTCGCGGCGCACATGAGCCCAGTCCTCGAGCGTCTCGCCTTCCAAGTGATCGAAGAGCGCATAGGCATGGCGGCGCGCCGAGGATGGTGGCGGGGCCTGCAGGACATGCCCGCTGCGCACCCGGCGCGCCACCCATTCCTCGAGCATGAGATGGCGCAGCGCATCCGGATCGCCCGCATTTTCGGTCGAGGGTGCCTTGAGCACCAGTCGCCGCCCGCTCGCCTCCTCGCGTACCAGATAGACGTGGCTGCGATGTCCCGAATGGAGCGTGCGCAGGATCGAGAGGCCCTCGAAGTGCTGCCCGGCACTGAGCAGGGGCGCAGGCGGCAAGGTCACGTCCTCGCCAATTACATCGTCGAGATGGCCATCGGGCAGAGTGTCGATGCGCACGACCTGTGCAGTCAGATTGTCGCGGCTCCCGGCCTGCAGCGCGGCTTCGACGAGCGAGCGCGCGGCCTCCTCGCAGTCCTCGTTGCGCGCCGCGGCCAGCAGCGCGGCAGGCGGCAGGTGATCGTGCACCCCATCGCTGGTCAAGATGAAGACATCACCCGCGCTCACCGGGACCTGCCGGTGATCGATCTCCACCTGCCGCCCGATGCCGAGCGCGCGCGCGAGAAGGCTCTCCCCTCCCCCCAGATCGACCCGGTGCGGTTCGGTCAGGATCCGCGCGCAGGCGTGCGAGACATGCGTCACCCGGCTGTCCCCGGCGTGAAATACGTAGGCTGAGCGCCCCTTGAGCACGAGCGCGCTGAAGGTGCAGACCAGCCCGCGTTCCCGCTCGCCATCCTCGAGGTGCGGATCGCTCTCACCGGTATTGCGCGCGAACAACCAGGAATTGACCGCGCTGATCACGCGCTCGGCGCTGGTGCGCACCGACCAGGCTTCCGGGGTCGCGAGATAGTCGATCAGGAACGAGGAGACCGCCACCTGCGCGGCCTCGCGCCCCCTCGCACTGGTACTGATCCCGTCCGCAAGCGCGAAGGCGGCGCCCTTGAGCGTCAGGGCGACCGGTCCGGGCACGCAGGCGTCCGCGAAATCCTGGTTCTCGTCCTTGAGGCCAGGCAGCGAGCAGACGCCGTGCCTGACGGTCAGTTGAGCGGCCATGGCCCCCTCTTTCGATCGCGTGACGAAGGGCCGGAAATCACGTGGTATGCGAGCACGCGTTCCCGACCCTTCGTCCACTGCCAGGGGACTATCAGGCAGCGATCTTGACGACCCGCTTGGGCGAGGTCTTGCGGTGGGTCGAGTAGAGCATCAGCCCGGTGAAGGTCAGGCCGCCGACCACGTTGCCGAGCACGACCGGGATCTCGTTCCACACGAGGTAGTCGCCGATGGTGAAGTTGCCGCCGAGCATCAGGCCGGTCGGGAACAGGAACATGTTCACGATCGAGTGCTCGAAGACCATGTAGAAGAACAGCATGATCGGCATCCACATCGCGATGACCTTGCCCGAGACCGAAGTGGAGATCTGCGCGCCGACGACGCCGGTCGAGACCATCCAGTTGCACATGACCGCGCGCACGAAGATGGTGAGCCAGCCCGCCGCGCCATAGGCAGCATAGCCGACGGTGCGCTTCTCGCCGATCACCGCCATCTTGGCGCCGACTTCGGCTGGTTCGGTCGAGAAGCCATAGGTCCAGTAGATCGCCATGAGAACGGCGGTGGTCAGCGCGCCGGCGAAGTTGCCGGTGAAGACCAGGCCCCAGTTGCGCGCGACCCCGCCCCAGGTGCAGCCCGGGCGCTTGTCCCAGACCGCCATCGGGCACAGCACGAAGACGCCGGTGAGCAGGTCGTAGCCCAGCAGGTAGAGCATGCAGAAGCCCACCGGGAACAGCACGGCGCCCGCGAGCGGCTGGCCGGTCTGGACGTTGATGGTGACCGCGAAGGCCGCAGCCAGCGCGAGGATGGCGCCGGCCATGTAGGCGCGCACCAGCGTGTCCTTGGTCGACATCATGATCTTGGACTCACCGGCATCGATGAGCTTCGTGACGAATTCGGTCGGCGCAAGATATGCCATGATCGTGTACTCCCCTGTCCGTTAAGTCAGAACTTGAAGCCGAGCTGGACCCAGAACTTCTCGGTATCGGTGCCGAAATCCTTGGCGTTGTAATTCGCGTACTTGAGCAGCACCGCGTAGTTGGCGACGGTGAAGCCCAGCTGAGCATCCCACTCGCTGCCGTAGTCGAAGCCGCCGGTGTCGCTGTCGAACTCGTGGTAGATGACGGCCGCCTTCAGACCCTTGAGAGGGCCTGCATTGCCGAGCGACTTGGACAAGCCGCCGTAGAGGTCCTGAAGTCCGTCGGCAGGTGTGGACAGGAACAGGTCGGCCCAGCCATTGAAGGCATGCGCGGTCGCGAGCGGGGTCTGGAAGGCGGCGATGCCATCGTCGCTGCCCAGTTCCTCGTAACCCGCCTTCACGCCGAAACCGGCGAGCGAGAAACCGAGTTCGCCCTGGATGTAATCGGCCGAGTAGTTGAGCGGGCTCTGGCCGAAGTCGCTCTGCCGGGCATAGGTCGCCGAGGCCTCGAGCTTGAACTTGTCGCCGAGCGGCACCGATCCACTCGCCAGCACGCCATAGGTCTGGCTCGAATAGGCAAGGCGCGTGTCGTAGTCGATCAGGTGTGCGAAGCCCTTGATCTTGAGGCCCTTGAGATCGACCCCGGCCTGGATGAAGGCGAAGTCGCCGTCGAAGTGGCTATTGGGGCTTTCCGAGCCGAAGATCGTGCGCTGCGACATGGCATAAGTCGCATCGATCATCACCGGACCGAACTTGGCCTGGCCACGAACGGCATCGAAGGTCTGCTCGTTCTGGCGCCAGCCGACGTTGCCGACGAAACGCGCGTTGTCGAGAATGATGCGCTGGCGACCGACGGTGAGCGAGCCGGGCTTGCCGCTCCACGAGAGCTGCAGGCGGTTGAGCTCGATGCTCTCGGGATCGGCCACCACCGAATAGGGCTCTGCCCCGAGGTAGCCGTTGTTGCCGGGAATGGTGTCGTTGTAGTCGTCGATGATCGCGAGCGTGCCCTCGGCCTCGGCGAGGACCGCGAAGCCGTGGCTGCGCACTTCGGCACCGGCGCGCATGCGCATCGTCAGGGCATCGGCATCGCGGTCGATCTGGTC
Source organism: Novosphingobium aureum (assembly GCF_015865035.1). Taxonomy (GTDB): domain Bacteria; phylum Pseudomonadota; class Alphaproteobacteria; order Sphingomonadales; family Sphingomonadaceae; genus Novosphingobium; species Novosphingobium aureum. The sequence goes on from NZ_JADZGI010000002.1 coordinate 38,839, forward strand.
CTGATCGACGTGCTCGTAGCGCAGCAGACCGTCGATGATCGGATCGATCGTGAGGTCTTCGCTCACCTTGACCGGATCACCGGCCTTGGCCTGGGCGGGCGCCGAGATGGCGAGAGCCGCGCAGCCGGTAGCGAGAATTGCAATGGCAGAAATGGTCTTCATCGTGACGTACCTCCGATGGCGCCCCACCCCCGAGCGGGCACGCCGATTGCTTCCATGAACTGGATCGAAGGCAGACCTCGTTGCCCGCCGTGGCCGGGCCGCTCCCTGAAGCGGCCTTGCGTTCAGCGCTTCGGACGACAGGCACCCTTGCCTGCCTCCCGCCCCTCATGAGCGCGCGCCGGACCCCGTCTCGTGCGGGGCCTTGAACTGTCCCGGCGACGGCCAGCCGCCGCCGGGTTTCCCTCAGACCGCTCTTGCGGTTCCGGAATCAGGCCGCCTTGCTGGCAGGCCCGTGATCGTATTCGGCAAGGAAGTGCAGCACTTCCTGACGGTACTGGTAGAATTTCGGATCATCGAGCAGCGCCTTGCGGTCGCGCGGGCGCGGCAGGTCGACCTTGAGCACCTTGCCGATGGTTGCGCGCGGACCGTTGGTCATCATTACGACCCGGTCGGCGAGCAGGATCGCCTCGTCGACGTCATGCGTGACCATGATCGCGGTGACCTTGGTGCGGTTCCAAGTCTCGACCAGCACGTCCTGCAGGTCCCAGCGGGTCAGGCTGTCGAGCATGCCGAAGGGCTCGTCGAGCAACAGCAGGCGCGGGCTCAGCGCAAAGGCGCGCGCGATGCCGACACGCTGACGCATGCCGTTCGACATCTCGGCCGCCATCTTGTCCATGGCATCGCCAAGTCCAACACGCTCGAGGTAGTAGTCGACGATGTCCTGCCGCTCGGCCTTGCCCGCATGGGGGTAGACGCGCTCGACACCCAGCGAGACGTTCTGGCGCGCGGTGAGCCAGGGCATCAGGCTGGGTGCCTGGAAGACAACCGCCTTGTCGGGCCCGGCACCGCTGATCTCGCGGTTGTCGAGCACGATGCCGCCCGCGCTGATCTCGTTGAGACCCGCCGCCATCGTCAGCACGGTCGACTTGCCGCAGCCCGAGTGGCCGATGAGCGAGACGAACTCGCCCTTGTTCATGATGAGGTTGAAATCCTCGACCACGGTCAGTGGCCCCTTGGGCGTGGGGTAAACCTTGTGCAGCTTGAAGAATTCGAGGTAGCGGTTCTCGACCGCCGACTGGCCCGCCTCGACATAGGCCTTGGGCAGGCTTTCCCCGGCCTTGTCATCGCCCTTGGCGAAGAGGTCGATCGGCACCACGTCGGGCAACGCGACGCTGCTGTCGCCGACGCTCGATCCCGCTTCGTTGAGCGCGCCGAGGTAGCCCACGATCTCGCGGCGCAGCGCCTGGAAATGTGCGTCGTCGTTGACCGCCTCGCGCTCGCGCGGACGCGGCACGTCGACGGTGAAGACCTGACCGATCCGCGCGGCGGGCGCAGGGGTCAGCACGGCCACGCGGTCGGCCAGCAGCAGCGCCTCGTCAACGTCGTTGGTGACGAGGATGATGGTGCGCTTCTCTTCCTTGCGGATACGCTCGATCTCGTCTTGCAGCTTGGCGCGGGTGAGCGCGTCGAGTGCGGAGAGCGGCTCGTCGAGCAGCAGGATCTCGGGTTCCATGGCAAGCGCACGGGCCACCGAGACGCGCTGGCGCATGCCGCCCGAAAGCTGTGCAGGCTTGCGGTCCATGGCATGGCCTAGACCGACCAGCTCGACCTTCTGGCGGACCAGCGCGGCACGCTCGGCCTTGCTGCGGTCCTTGTGGACGGCATCGACGGCAAGCGCGACGTTCTTCTCGACCGTCAGCCACGGGAACAGCGAGTAGGACTGGAAGACGAGCCCCCGGTCCTTGCCCGGACCGTCGATCGGCGCGCCGCGCAGGCGGATCTCGCCCGCGTCGGGCTCGACCAGACCTGCGACGGTGGAGATGAGCGTCGTCTTGCCCGCGCCGGAAAAGCCCAGGATCGCGATGAACTCGCCCTCCTCGACATCGAGGTCGATGCCGTCGAGGACATTGGTCACCGCGCCCGACTGGCCGGTATAGGACTTGGTCACACCCTTGAGCGAGAGGATCGTCGCCATGGCATCGGTTCCTTGTATCGGTGTGGGATCGTGTCGGTCTGGGATCAGACGGCGTGGTTGCGGCTGACGAGGTTCTGCAGCGTCATCATCAGGCGATCGAGCAGGAAGCCGATAAGGCCGATAACGATGACCGCGAACATGATGCGGGCGAGCGACTGGCTCGAGCCGTTCTGGAACTCGTCCCACACGAACTTGCCCAGCCCCGGGTTCTGCGCGAGCATTTCCGCCGCGATCAGCACCATCCAGCCCACGCCCAGCGAGAGGCGCATGCCAGTGAAGATGTAGGGCAGCGAGGAAGGCAGCACGAGCTTGGTCAGCTTCTGGAAAGTGCCGAGCTTGAGCACGCGCCCGACGTTCAGGAGGTCCTTGTCGATCGAGGCGGTGCCGACGGCGGTGTTGATGAGCGTGGGCCACAAGGAGCACAGCGTCACCACGATGGCCGAGATCACGAAGCTCTTGGCGAGCATCGGGTCGGCGCTGGTGATCGTGGCGGACACGACCATGGTCACGATCGGCAGCCAGGCGAGCGGGCTGACCGGCTTCATGATCTGGATCAGCGGGTTGATCGCGGCGTTGAACAGCGGCGAGAGACCCGCGGCAAGCCCGATCGGCACCGCGACGACGGTGGCGAGCACGAAGCCAAGCGCAACCGTCTCGAGCGAGGTCACGACCTGATCGAGGAAGGTCGGCGGCCCGGCGTAGTCGAAGGCCATGGCCTGCGTGCCGGCGGCGATGCGTGCATCCTGCGCTGCGTAGAATTCGGCCTTGGCCTCGTTAGAGGCCTGCCACTCACCGAACAGCGCCACGCCCTGCTCTGCGACCTCGACCGGTCCGGGCAATGCGCCGAGCGAAGTGTCGACAGTCGGGGCAAGTGCCGCCCACAGGCCGAGGAAGGCGAGAATACCGAGGACAGGTGCGAGGAGCGACTTGCCCAGCTTACCCAGCTTGTCGGCCCAAGGGCTTGGCACGGCTGGTGCCGGAGCGCTCTTCGTCTCGCTTGCCGTGGCAAGTTCCTGAGCCAGCGAAGTAGCGGCAGGCTCGAGTTCGGTCGCGCGCGCGGCGCCCTGATCGTAAGTCACGCCATTCTCCGTCTGTTTCGGGGCCGGGGCAACCGGCCGGTGATCGGCAAAGACAGTAGCCATCGGTATTCTCCTGTAGAATTAGCCGTTTGTCACTTCCCGGTGACGCCCGAGGCAGTCACCTTCTGGCCCTGCTTGAGGCCGATCTTGAACTTGGCGAGGTAAGCATTGGGCTGCTTGCCGTCGTAGGTAATTCCATCAATGAAGCCGTCCTGCTCACCGCGGAAACCGTCGGTCTCGGGGATCGCGGCGGCGGGGATCACGCCCTTGTCGGCGAGTTGCTTGGCCGCCGAGAGATAGAGGTCGGGACGATAGACCGCCTTGGCCTGGTCGAAGTACCACTGATCGGGATGATCGGCCGGGATCTGGCCCCAGCGGCGCATCTGGGTGAGGTACCAGATGGCATCCGAGTAGTAGGGATAACCGGCGAATTTATCGAAGAAGATGTTGAAGCCCGGCGCATCGCGGGTGTCGCCCGGCTCGAAGGTGAACTTGCCAGTCATCGAGGCGGCGATCACGGCCTCGTCGGCGCCGACGTAGTTGGGCTGGCTGAGGATCTTCACCGCCTCGGCGCGGTTCTTGCCGCCGTCGGCGTCGAGCCACTGCTGCGCCTTGATGATCGCGCGCAGCATCGCAGCGGTGGTCCCCGGGTACTTCTCGGCAAAGTCCTTGCGGATCGAGAAGACCTTCTCGGGATTGTCGTGCCAGATCTCGTCGTCGGTCACGATCGGCACGCCGATCTTCTTCTGCACGGCAGCCTGGTTCCAGGGCTCGCCCACGCAGTATCCCTCGATGGTGCCGGCCTCGAGCGTTGCAGGCATCTGCGGCGGCGGGGTAACCGAGAGCTGGACGTCGGCCGAGGTCGTGCCCTTGATGTCGCCCGGTGTGTAGTATCCCGGGTTCAGGCCGCCCGCCGCGAGCCAGTAGCGCAGCTCGTAGTTGTGGGTCGAGACCGGGAAGACCATGCCCATGTTGAAGGGCTTGCCCTGCTGCGCGAAGCTCTTGACCACAGGCTGGAGCACCGAGGCCGAGATCGGGTGGACCGGCTTGCCGTCGGCGCTGCGCTTGAGGTCGCCCTTCACCATGTCCCAGACCTTGTTCGAGACGGTGATGGCATTGCCGTTGAGATCGAGGCTGAGCGGCGCGATCAGCTCGGCCTTGGTGCCGTAGCCGATGGTCGCGGCGATGGGCTGGCCGGCGAGCATGTGCGCTCCGTCGAGCTGGCCGCCGATCACGCCGTCGAGAAGGACCTTCCAGTTGGCCTGCGGCTCGAGCGTGACGTTGAGGCCTTCCTCGGCAAAGAAGCCCTTCTCCTTGGCGATGGCGAGCGGGGCCATGTCGGTGAGCTTGATGAAGCCGAGCTTGAGCACGGGCTTCTCAACCGCACCGCCGGCCTTGGCAGCCTCGATCGCCTCTTGCGAGGGTGCCTTGTCACCGCCCCCGCAACCAGCGAGTGCGACGCTGGCAAGAAGCGCACCAAGTGCAGCGCGACGCGAAAAGACGAAACCCCGTTCAGTACCCATCGAAACTCTTCCCCGCTTAGAAACGACAACCCCAGAAACCAAACGCAAAAAACCGCCTCGACGCAGATCCGGGATGGATCACGACGGGCGGCTGCTTTGCCACGAATTTTCGAAGATCAGTCCGCTTGCCAGAACCCCTCGTCCTTGAGGGCCAATCGAACCGTTCGCCTATTTGTGTAAGCGATTCGCACCTTTTGCGGCAAGCGATTTTTAAACGAATTCGGAAATCACGGGTTCACGACAGCTTGGCGAGGTACCCCTCGATGTCTTGCGGGTCGAACTCGAGGCCATCGAAAAACCTGTTTGGTTCCAGCGTCATACGCCCCTGTTGCGTACCGACTACGGTGGGCACGTCGAGGCTCCCCTCGACCTTGGAACTGGCCCCCGGAAGCGGTTCCTTCGTACCGCTCAGCGCGGCGCGATAGATGTCGGGACGGAACACGCGCCCCGCCCGCAGCGCCTCTTGCGGGTCGTAAACAGAGCCGTCCCAGCGCACCATCTGCGAGTAGAGCCACTGCGCCTGGCTGACCCAGGGGAAATTGGCCGCCTCGCGATACTGGAACATGAAATCGGGGAAGTGGACGAGGTCCCCGCCCTGCGCCAGAAGCAGCTGGTCCGAGATCGCCCGCCTGATCAATTCTGCCGATCCATCAAGATATTGCGGCCTGGCAAGGATGGCGGAATTGAGCTCCCAGTTCACCGGATCGACGAAATGCGCAGCGGCCCGGCACAGCGCGCGGATGAGACGCATCACGCTCTCGCGCTTCTCCTCCATCACCGGCTCGCGCATGGCGAGCACCTTCTCGACGCCGCGCCGCCAAATCTGTGCTGTCGACAGCACGATCTCACCCGCGCCCTGCTCCACCGCGACCGAGTTCCACGGCTCGCCGACGCAAATCCCGTCGACGTCGCCGCGCTGGAGTGCCTCGGCGCAGTAGGGCGGGGGAACGGTCGCGATATCGACATCCTCGTCGGGACGAATTCCGCAGGCCGCGAGCCAGTAGCGCAGCATATAATTATGGCTGGAATAGCGATGAACGACGCCGAAGGTCAGGCGCTTGCCGCTGCTGGCGAACCTCTCCTGCACGATTTCGCGAAGCGCCGCGCCCACCTCGGCGGGATCGCCGATACTGCCCGGGCTCGCCACCGAGCGCGCCAGTTCCGGACTGAGGGTTATGGCATTGCCGTTGAGCCCCAGTACGAACGGCGCGGAGAGCGGCTGCGCGGGGCGTCCTTTGCCCAGCGTCGCCGCGATCGCCAGCGGCGCGACCATGTGCGCAGCATCGCTGTGCCCGTAGAGCAGGCGATCGAGCACCGTCGCCCAGCTCAGGTCCTTGATGAAGGAAAGCGAGAGCCCCTCGCTCTCGGCAAAGCCATGTTCCTGCGCGAGGATCGGCAGGCATGCATCTACCAGCGGCAGAAACCCGATTGTCAGTTCGGCAGTCACTTCACGAAATCCCTCCGAGGCTCGAGGCCCCTTGTTCTCTTGCTCACGCCTTTACCGGCGCCCCAGCGGCCTGCATTGCAGGCCAGTCCCGATAACCGCGCCCCGTCACGCGGCACCGAGCAGCTCGTTCGCGGTCACGATCGCCTCGGCCACTTCGATGATCCGCTTGCCCTGGTTCATCGCGGCCCGGCGCAGTTCCGCATAGGCCTTGGGCTCGGGCAGCCCCTTGCTCTGCATCAATATCCGCTTTGCCTTGTCGATCGTCTCGCGCTCGACGAGCTTGCCCTTGGCCTCGGCAAGATCGCGCTGGAGCCGCGAGAAGGCATTGAAGCGGGTGATCGCAAGATCAAGTATGGGACGTATTCGTCCCGGCGCGAGCCCGTCGACGACATAGGACGACACCCCTGCCTCGACTGACGCGATGATCGCATCGTCGTCCGATTCGTCGACGAACATCGCAATCGGACGGGCCAGAGCGCGGCTCACGGCAAAATACTCCTCGAGCACGTCGCGCGAGGGGTTGCCGAGGTCCATGAGCACGATGTCCGGATCAATCTGCGCCATGCGCGCAAGCAGCCCGCGCCGCTCGGTCACCACGAAGAGCTCGCAGTCGTCGAGCGCGGCAAGCCCTTCCTGGATGATCGAGGCCCTAGCCGCGCTCTCGTCGACAATGGCTATTCGCATCATGCTCTTGTGCAGCGCACACAGCCCCCTTGGCAAGTGGGTTCACAAGGCGACGGGCAGGCGGCCTGTGAAAAATGCCGCACGAGCACATCGAGCGATGAAACCCATAATACTTTCCAGTTATTACACCACAAAATTCACAAAGATCACAACAACCAGAACATATACATAAGTATCCATGCATATTGCCATATCTTTTGCATTGCACAACTTTAGGCACCGCTGCGATCTAGATCCGAGAACCACCTCTCTTCGACATCGCAAAGACAAAGCGCCATCGAATCGAATTCCAACGTTCATGGAGTCATGGCCATGCTGGAAGCACGCACTGCACAAGATGTACGCAAGCGAGCGCTTGACCGTATCCCGCCACCGCCCCGGGCAAGCGACAGCCGCGACTACTGCCAACCTGCAAAGTCCGGACAAGAACCAGCCGACGACGCCGCCATTCCACTGGGACGCGCGCGCGCCTTCGATCATAGTGAAGAATTGATCACCACCGGGCGAGACCGTCCGGTGCACCGCACCGATCTCGTTTTTCCTGAAATTGGCCATGCATCCGCATCCCCCCTGCCCCCCACAACGAGCGACACCGAAGGCGAAGCGCTGGTAGAAAAACGCTCCGTCGCTTCGGGCGGCATCGGTATTCGCGCTTTCGACATCTGCGTCTCGACCCTGGCACTGGCAGCGTTCCTTCCGGTGCTCCTGCTGGTCGCCCTGACGATCTGGCTGAGCAGCCCGGGGCCGGTGCTTTTCGTGCAGCAGCGGATGGGCCGTGGGGGCAAGGCCTTTCCCTGCCTCAAGTTTCGCTCCATGGCGATCAATGCCCAGGAGTTGCTCGAGCAATTGCTTGCAACCGACCCGCAGGCCCGCGCCGAATGGGCTCGCGACCAGAAGTTGCGCAAGGATCCGCGCATCACGCCGGTCGGCGGCCTCCTGCGCAAGACCAGCCTCGACGAACTGCCTCAGCTACTCAACGTCCTGCTTGGGCACATGAGCATCGTCGGACCGCGCCCCATCATTGCCGGGGAAATCGAACGCTACGGAGCGCGCTATGAAGACTACTGCTCTGTCCGTCCCGGCATTACCGGGTTGTGGCAGATCAGCGGCCGCAACGACGTTTCCTATGACACTCGGATACGCCTCGATTCGCTTTACGCGCGGCGCAAGTCGCTTGGCTACGACATGACGATCTGTCTGCGCACGATCCCTGCCGTACTGGGCTCGAACGGCAGCTACTGACGCTTCGCCATACGGCGCACGTCACGACACCAGCGCCACCCGTTGCCCGGCCACCACGTCCTGCGGCTCCCGATCTGCGAGCTCGTGTGGCAGCGCTCTGCACATCCGTGTCGACGCGGTCTGCAAGACCTGCCTTCGTAAACGGCGCGCGTGACCACTGTTCATTCTGGCCGCATCTGCGAAGCGCCTAGGGACAACTGCGAATGACGCATTCGGGGCATTTTCGAAATACTGGCCCGGACCGAATAATCCACGCCTTTGGAATATCCACGTCCTTGAAAGCAGGGGGCAGTCACGATGAATCTCTTGATGGCAATGGGCCTGCTCCTCGTGAGCTTGTTTCTTCATCCCTACGTGACTTATCCGCTGACGCTACGGTTCCTCGAACGGCGCAACAATGCGCGGTCCTGCACGATCCAGTCCGCTCCCGCATCGGGCTCAGGGCGCACTCAGCACGAAACGAAGCCGCTACGGCTCAGCCTGATGTTCTGCGCCTACAACGAAGAGTCCTCGCTTCCGACGAAGATCGCGAACTTGCGGGCGATCAAGCAGGTTGATCCGGATATCGAGATATTGGCCTACTGCGACCTGTCGAGCGATGCCACCCTGCAGCTCCTGCATGAGGCTCGCGACATTCTGATCCTCATCGCCGCCAGCGAGCGTACCGGGAAGGCGATAGGGATGCGGCAACTGGTGGCGAAGGCCAGCGGCGACATTTGCATATTCACCGATGCCAACGTCATCCTTGCTCCCGAGACTATCCCCAATATACGCAAGTATTTTGCCGATGTGTCTATCGGCGGACTGGCTGGCTCGCTCCATTACATCAACGAAAACGCCAGCCCGACCGCTCTCGCCGGCGGCCTCTACTGGCGACTTGAAGAAGCGATCAAACGCAGCGAATCCGCTCTGGGGTCGAGCATGGGCGCCGACGGTTCGATCTTCGCGACCCGTCGTGCACTCTACCCCGCGGTGCCCGGCCATCTGCTTGACGACATGATCGTATCCATGGCGGTTCCACTTGCCGGGCAGCGGCTCGTATTCGCACCCGACGTCGTCGCCTACGAACGCAACACCACACTTCGCGCCGATGAATACCACCGCAAGCGCCGCATCGCCTGCCGAGCTTTCAATACGCATTGCTACCTCTGGCCCGATATCACCCGCAGCTTCTCGAAACTGGAGCTGTACAAATACGTCTCACACAAGATCCTGCGCTGGTTCGGATTTCCTCTGCTCGCTGCGGGCCTGGCCTGCCTCGGCGCGGGCCTGGCGCTAGAAGGATACTGGTCCGTACTGACTTGCCTGGCGCTGGCTCTCATCGCCGGACTGTTGCTCGGCATCCTGCGGGCAAAACCGTTCAATCTCTTCCTCGAAATCCTGATCGCAATCTTCGCGACGTTTCGCGGTCTGCTCGATGCGCTCCTCGGCAAGACGTACCAAACATGGACCCCGGCTAACTCACGAAACTAAGCGTCACCAGAAAACACCGGACCGGACCAATTTGTCCGAATCATAAGTCCAAAACAGACCGTATAGAACTTTACCCTGAAGTCACTTCGGTGTTCCCTGACATTACGAAGACGGGGGAGGATGAACCTCTTCCCGCCTGCAGAGCAGTTTCGGAGTTTACCGAAAATGTCGCGAGTAATGGCACATAAATATATATTTCTTGCAACCTTGGGACTGGCGACCGCCTGCTCTGAAGTGCAACAATACCAGGCGTCGCCGGGGGAAGTAGCACCTTCCGCCCCAAGCCTGTCCCAGCGGTATCGTCTGGCCGCAGGAGACAAGGTGCGCATCACCGTATTCAACGAACCGGACTTGTCCGGCGAATTCCAGGTCGCGCCGGACCAGACAATCGCCTTTCCCCTTATCGGCCACATTGATGCCTCCGGCGCCAGTGCGGACGAACTTGCGCACCGCATCACCGCACGACTTGCGCAAGGTTATCTCAACAACCCGATCGTGACAGCAGAAGTCAGCCTGTTCCGGCCATTCTATGTCCTGGGTGAAGTCAATCACCCAGGCGAATATCCCTACACGTCAAGCTTGACCGTCCTTCAGGCCGTGGCTGCCGCCGAAGGCTTCACCTATCGCGCGAACAAGCGCGTTGTCCTGCTCAAGCGCGCGAATTCCGGCCATGAAGTAGCTGTCGAAATAACCTCGGACCTGCACGTCTTTCCGGGAGACACCGTGCGTATCAAGGAACGCTATTTCTGATCGCACGTCAGCCCTTCGTCGCCTTTCGCGGATGGACAGCGGCGATCCCAACACTGCCTGTCGCTGCCCATGAATTGGCCGCGGTGCAGCACCTCTCGGAAATACGGGCCATGCGCTGCTCGACCACTCCGGGAAACCGCCTGCGTACATTCGGAGAATGATCATGCATCGTACATCAGGTTCATACGGCCTGCTCGCTTGCGCCTGCATCATATCGATCGCGATCGCGCTGCCAGTGCAGCCGGCCCATGGGCAGTACGATACCGAAGAAAGCGCTCGGCTCGAGGCGCTCAGACAGGCTTTGCGCACGGACATCTCCCGCCTGCCCGAACGCGCCGCACCTGGCATCTACGAAGCGCAGTTCGCCTTGACGATCGACCGTTTCCTCGGCGCCGGCACCGGTGCTGGTGCTGGTGCAGATGCCAGTGCTGCCAGTGGGGCTTCTCCGGTGTCCAACCGCGCCTGCCTGATGATCCTGGAAGCCCTCGGCGAAGCGCTTGTCAGCGCACCCAACGCGAATGTGCGTACCGCCTTGATGAACATGCGCGGCAACCTTGACCTCTGCCGTGGAGGCACCGGCGCAGGGCCGGATGCAGCCGGCGGAATCCTGTTCGACCTGCCGCAGCCACAGACCGGCGGAGGAAGCGACTATGTCCAGTAGTCTCCCCCTCGCCGCAAGCATCCGGTCAGCCGCAACGACGCCCACTGCATTTTATCGTCCCGCCGGGATCATGGCCTGCCTCGTCGTCGGCTCCCTGCCCGTACCGGCCTTTGCACAAAATACCTTCGGCCCGTTTCTCGACAGTGCGATCCCAATGGACAACGATCGTGGTCGCCAGGTCAGTGTCCTCGATCGCCCTCGCCCGGAATACGAACCCGACGGCATTCCGCTGGCTGGCTTCACCTTGCTACCATCGGTCCAGGCCGGGATCGGGGCGAGCAACAATGTGTTCGGCGCCGGGTCAGGGGCAGGCTCCGGCGCAGGCATTGGCAAGACCGGCGATGCTTATTTCACACTGGCCCCCGCGGTTAGACTGCGCAGCAACTGGTCGCGCCACGCACTTACTCTGCAAGGAGGCGGATCACTGCGCCGCTTCACCGAAAATCCGGTGCGCGACGAGACCGGCCTCGACGCCGCCTTGGATGCAAGGCTCGACCTTGCCCGGGAATTCACCATCGACCTTACCGCCGGGGCCGAACGTGCATACCAATCGCAATATGCCAGCGATGCCCCCAGCGCCAATCTCTCGCCCTTGCGCTATTCGGCACTGCGCGGCCTTGTGCGCGGCGCCTACGCCACCGCGCCAATCAGACTGACCGCAGCCTTCGACATCAACCGAATCGATTTCCGCGATGTTACCAATCTCGATGGCGATACGACCGACCAGGACTATCGGGATCGCACGCTCGCGCGGGGCAGTGTCCGTATCGAATATGCCTTCACCCCGGAATTTTCCGCCTTCGGTGAAGCCAGTGTGTCGCGGATCGACCACGACGAGGATCTGGTGGCTGACAGGCCCAATCGCGATGGCACCGACCTGCACCTGCTCGCCGGGACCAGCTTCGACCTCGCTGGGATTGCCCGCGCCCACGTCGGGCTGGGCATGGTGCAACGCACGTTCCGCGCCAAGGACAGCTACGCCAAGATGCAAGGCCTGGGCTACGACCTGCGCGCAGAGTTCTTTCCATCCGGCCTCACCACGCTGACGATTGGCGCGAAACGAACTATTCGCGAGGCTGCTACCGTTGGCGCGAGCGGATTCTTCACACAGAGCCTGCTCGGCCGCGTCGATCATGAATTGATGCGCCACGTGCTCCTGTTTGCTCAAGCCCAGTACCAGCGCAGCAACTTCAAGGGACTGAACCGGCGCGACACAACCTTCGCCGGCCAGGCAGGCGCGCTCTACCTCGTCAACCGCACAATACGTGTCACCGGAGCCCTGACCTACAGCGACAGGGCAAGCTCCGGCTCTCAGCCCGGCCCCGCCTTTGACGAATTGCGAGGGGTGATTGCCGTCACCGCTGCATTCTGATGCCCCCTGCCCAAGGCTCCGACACCAATCGAGAGGTATGGATGGACTTCATCTCACAATCTCAGCCCCCGGCTGGATACCATGGCCAAAGCGGACTTCCCGGGAATGACAACGAGCTCGGCTTTCGCCAGTTGTTCGACATCATTGCCCGCAATGCCCTGCTGATGGTGGTGATCACCTTGGGCGTATTTGTCGTCGCGCTGGGGGCGACATTCCTGATGAATCCGTCGTATTTCGCTGCGGCTGCGGTGAAGCTGGATCCGGCTGCGCGCGCAGTGGGGGCCAGCGAGATTCGGTCGGTCGCCCCGCAAGCAGAACAAGCGCGCATGGATACCGAAGTGCAGATCATCCAATCACGCCAGATCGCGCAGCAGACAATCGACACTCTCGGGCTCGAGGCAGATGCCGAACTGCTCGAGGAGGCCGCAGCCGAGACAAAGACCGCGAGCTCTCCCGAAGACCGCATGGTCGATGCCTTCCTGAAGCGCCTCGATGTGCAGCGTAACGCCGACGACTACGTCGTCCGTATCGGCTATGCCTCGTCGCAGCCGGCGAAAGCGGCACAAGTCGCCAACGCCGTGGCGCGTGCCTACGTCGAGCACACCGTGGCCGATCGCAATCGCACCGCAAGCGAGCAGGCGCGCTGGCTGAGCGGACGCCTGGAGACTCTTGGCGGCGAAATTCAGTCAGACCAGGCGCGCATCGCACAACTGCGCGCAAGAACCGGAATCGCCGGAACGACAGCAGCCGGGACCGTGACAGATCAGCAGATTGGCCCCCTTTCCATGGAGTTGGCCCAGGCCGAAAGCGAAGCCGCAGCGGCCGACGCCGAACTGGCTGCGGCCAAGGCACAAATCAGCCGCGGCGACATCGGCTCGATTACCGGGGTCCTCAACTCGCCGGTGATTGCTGACCTGCGCCGCCAGCGGGCCGAGGCCAGCCAGGTGGAAGCTGAAATCAGCACCCGCTACGGCGCCAAACACCCCGAACACGCGCGCATCGAGCGCCAACTCGCCCAACTCGAAGCAGCACTCCAGTCCGAAGCCAATCGCATTGTTGCCGGCCTGCAGAGCCGGGTCAATTCGGCGCGGGCGCGTGTCGCCAGCCTGCGCAACAGTCTCGGCTCCATCCGTGGCGAACAATCGGCCAATGCACGCGCGTCCGCCGTGGCCGATACATTAACCCAGCAGGCCGGCGCCAAGCAGGATTCCTATGACCAGTTGGCCAGCCGGCTCGAGCAGGTGTTGCAGGACCAGCGCGACCTGATGCCGACGGCAACGATCATCGAGGAGGCAGTGCCCCCGATCCGCGCCTCCTCCCCCAATCGCATGCTGTTTTCGGCGCTTGGCATCATACTCGGCCTGATCGTCAGCTTCACCACGATTTTCGTAAAGGAAGTGACCAATACCCGCATCGTCTCGTCGGACGATCTCGCCAAGGCCACCATGCTGCCGTTCATTGCGACCGTCCCTGCCCTTGAACGCAAGCAACTGGTCTTCGAAGGGCAGCAGGTCCCGCCCGAGGACTACGTCCAGCGCAAGCCGATGTCCGCCTTTGCCGAGGCCTTCAGGACCTTGCGTAACGACATCATGTTCAGCGATACCAAGCCCCGGGTCATTTCCGTGGTGTCGTCGCTTCCCGGTGAGGGCAAGACCACTGTCGCTGCCGGGCTGGCGCGGATCATGGCCCTCTCGGGCGACCGCGTCGTCCTCGTCGACTGCGACCTGCGCCGCGGCCGCTTGCGCGAACTGGCCCAGGCGGCGCCGTCGCACGGTCTCGTCGAAGTCCTTTCCAAGGGCTTGTCCTGGCGCGAGGCTTTGATCAAAGACGGCCTGTGCGAACTCGATATCCTGCCTTGCAAGACTCAGACCTTCATCCCTGAGGACGTCCTCAGTAAGCCGACGATGATGGCGCTGATCGAAGACCTGCGCCGGGAATACGATTTTGTCGTGCTCGATACGCCGCCCGCCCTCGCGGTAGCGGACTCGCGCACGGTCGCCACCCTTGCCGACGCATCGATCTTTGTCGCCCGTTCGAACCAGACACCGGCAAGTGCAGCCGCCCTGGCAACCGAACAGTTCTCCCACGATCGCAGCATGGTCCTGGGCACGGTCCTGACAATGGCCACCAACAAGGCCAAGCGCTCCAAGCATGATCCCTATTATTACAGCAATGCCTACCGCGGCTATGTGGAGGCCTGAACTGGCAATAGCCCATGAGATCACGGGAACTACGCCCAGCGACTTGCGGCCGGAATGCCATATTCGCAAGACTTTCCCGCCTCGGCCAAAAGTCACCTTCCAAGGCGATCCTGCGCATTGCCTTGCTGGCCTTGCTCGGTGCCGGGCTAGTGCTCGGCACCTCGGCAATGCGAGACGAACTGGCGATTAGACAGGCTAGCCGAGCACTGGCGCAAGCAGCGTTTCCCGGCCTTGTCCCCCATGCCGCGCGAACCGAAACCGCGCGGACATGTCACGAAAGCGCACTGCCCAGGCTGCTCTCCTCCTGCACGATCCTGCACTTGCGCCTGTCTCGCAAGCTTGACGAAGTAACTGCGCGCCGCCACCATCTCGCGCTCGCCCAAGCAAGTGCGGATCGCTTTGCAAGCCTGGTTCCGCTTTCGCCTGTGGCTGCCACCCAGCAAGCGATGACCGCGACTTTCGCTGCGCAGAAACGCAATAGGTACCATGCCATTGCCGCGCTTGAGCGCAGCTACCGGCTCGCCGCGATCCAGCGCGATGTCTCGCTTTGGCGGGTCAGCTACGGTGCGCGGCATTGGCACGCCTTGTCCGCGATACTGCGCCAGTCAGTCTATGACGAAGCCATGTGGATCGCTCGCCTGGGAGGCAACGACCGCACTGCCGTCATACGTGAGCTTGCCGGGACGGCGTTGTACCTTCCTGTCGCACTTCGATTGCCCGGGCGGAATGGCGGCGCCTTGCCGCCCGCGAAGATGACAATTGGCCTTGAACAGCCCTTGTCCCTGATCGATCAGCCCGCTCAGTAGCCACTCCCCCGCAAGGCACGATGACCTGCACGGTGATGTGAAACCGCCTGCGAAGCACGTCCCGCCATTACCCCGAGCAGCAGTGCCTCCAGCGCCGCGACCGCATAGAAATCAAGCGCAATATCGAACATGGCGCAAGAGATGCCGACAAGACCGGCCGCCAGCATCCCGCCTTCACGCGCGGTAAAACTCTGGACCCGTGACCGTTGGATCAAGAGGCGCATGTAGCAACCACAGGCGAACACTGCGAGCGCCACATAGATCCATCCCTCCTCAATCGCGGCTCCAATCACAAGATTGTGCGCAGCACCAAGATTCCAGTAGTGGTCGGCTATCTGCGAGGTAAGTTCTGCCTCGTTGACCTGCCGAAATGTTCCGGGGCCGCTCCCAAAAAGCGGCCTCTGGAAGCTGAGATGCAAGCCATATTCAAGCAGTTCAATGCGACCCGACAGGTCATCGCTCAAGCGTGCCAGACGCGGAACAAGGCGATCGCCTATAGCGAACCACAGCGCCAGCCCCGGCACCAGGTTCACAGCACCCAGCACAAGCGCAGCGTGCCGATATCTCGTTGGAAAGTGGGCGATGTCTTGCCGCCGCCACACACACAGCCCCACCGCCGCGACCGCTCCGCTCACCATGGCCATTCGTGACTGGGACACCAGCAGCCCGGCAAGGAATATCTGCAAGGACACGATGAGTCCGGCCCCGATCACCCATTCGCGCGCTCGGAACCGTGCCTCAGTCCGTGAGCCTGCCAAGGCAAGCAATTCGGCCAGGGTCATTGCGAGGAAGATAGCCAGAACGCAACCCATTACATTCGGATTGCCCAGTGTTCCGACGAAACGCATCGGCTTTTCAGACCGTCCTGGCGAAGCTTGCGGCAGCCTGTCGATCTCGACCATCCAGGCCACGAGCTCCGCGCCCACCCATAGCGCGCCCATCACGACCAGGCACATGCACAGGACCTCCATCGCCCGACGGTTTCGCGCGAGGACCATGCCCGTAGTGAACACCGAAATTAATCCGATGCGGAGGGATACTTCGAGTTTGAACGCAGTCGTGTCGAACTGCCGATCGACGCGCAAGACATGCCAACAAACCAGCAGGAGCAGCATCGCCAGACATGTGGCCAGGGTCGGCCGGGCGGCGACCAGCCAAGACTCCGCCGACCTAGTCGACACAAGAGCGACGATGCCGGCCGCCATGGACACGAGGGCCGCCAGGATTGCGGACAAATAGTCATTTCCCCCGCCGAACTGCAGCATGGCGACGCAACCAAATGCGACGGCGCCACTCAGTACAGGGCTCAAGAGCCCTCCGAAACGCCCTCCCGCTCCAGCTTGGCAGCCTTGCCCAGGCCTCGCGCGGGGGCGGCCTCTTGCAGCGCGCGCCCTCGCTTTGCCTGTCTTCCTGCGAGTGGTGCCTTGCATACCTGGATCTCCCGCGACGAGCGTTCCGCTTTGGCGGCACGCCGGCCTACGGTCACAGCCTAGGCGCTGCGTGAGGCTCGAGCGGTGAAACCTGCACCGATCCGGAGGTCAATCGACTTTGGTTGCGACAGCCAAGGCCGTAACAATCCTGAGCAACAAGCATCGCCCCGAAACCAGCAAGGTCTCTCGTGCAGGCAGGACACTCAAGATGACATGGGAGCTTCCGATGACACTTGGCTTGTCGCTGGGCCTTGCTACCTTCGTCCTACTGGCGATGCATCCCTTCGTGACATATCCGCTCTCCCTGCGGATCCTCGCCGGTTTACGGCACGCGCAGGAGGATAAATGCCAAGCCGCGCCGATCGACCTTACCCGGGAGCTTCGGCCGAAAGTCGCGATCTGCCTATGCGCCTTCAACGAAGCAGCGGTAATTGTCGACAAGCTCGAAAGCCTGCTGCTCGTGGCCGAAACCTACGGCCCGGCCTCGATCCACGTCTATTCGGACGGCAGTGACGACAAGACCGCACTCCTGCTCGAACAGTTCCGTGATCGTGTCGACATCGTCATTTCCAACGAGCGCTTGGGCAAAACGCATGGCATGAAGGTATTGCTCGAACGCAGCACAAGCGATCTCGTCATGTTCACCGATGCCAACGTGACCATGGACAACGATGCTCTATTGAAGCTCGCGCGTCCCTTCGCCGACCCCCATTGCGGCTGCAGCACTGCAAAGCTGCGCTACGTCAACCGTGACGAGGGTGCGACGGCGCTGGCCGGGGCGATCTACTGGTCGATCGAGGAATTCGTCAAAGGCATAGAGAGCGCATGCGGCTTTATCATGGGGGTCGATGGCGCCAGCTTCCTCATCAGGCGTTCGCTCTACCACGCACCGCCTGACGACTTGATCGACGATCTTTACGTGACCTTGCGTGTCCTGATCGATGGCAAGCGTGTCATGCGCGCAGACGGGCTCGTGGTCGAGGAACGCGGATCGACCAACGCCAAAGAAGAATATCAGCGCAAGGTCAGGATTGCGTGCCAGGCCATCCGGGTGCACCGGGCGTTGTGGCCGCAATTGCGGCAATTGCCCGGGCTCTTGGTCTATGCCTATATCTCGCACCGCTGGATGAAATGGATGCTACCCTACTTCGCCCTCGGCGCCGCATCCTGCCTCCTCGCCCTTTTTGCCCTCTTCACAACCCCGGCAATTGCAGCTGCAGGCGCCGCCAGTGTGGCCATCCTGCTCGTGGCTGGTGCGTTCTTATCCATTCCCGGGCTTTCAATGATTTCGAGCTCACTGATCGCCCTGGCAGGCGTCGCGCGCGGGGTAGCGTTGGCCTATGCGTCAGACCGCGCTTTTACGACCTGGATGCCAGCTAACAGCGTACGCGCCGCAAGCGATGCCCAGCCTCGCAACCGCAGCGGGCGGTCCGACCAAAGCGTCAATAGCTGACAGCAGGCACTCCGAATCCGCGCTCGAACAAGCGCAGTGCCCCTCTTATCCGCCTTGCTGGGAGTCAGCCCCCTGAATCACAAACCCATAGATTAGATTCACGTGAGGGTTACGTTTTGGTTCAGTGTTTCTCTAAAAGGAGACGCTGATGGCGCCGTTTAATCCGACGGAATCTGAGTGGGATGAAACGGCTCGATCGGATACTCTTGGCCGATCCACCGGCGTCTCTTCAGCCAACGGCTCAAACCGGCTCGGCCAGGTGCTCGGCAAGGCGCAGGGCCAGCGCGACAAGGGTCAGCGTGGGATTGGCGAAACCCGAAGTGCTGAACGTGGCAGCTCCGGCAAGATAGAGCCCTTGCGTTCCGAAGACCGCGCAATTGGCATCGCACACGCCTTCAGCCGGGTTCGAAGCCATGCGGGCCGTTCCAATGTGATGGCCGCCCACCGGAATGCGGCTCTCGCGTGCCAAGGCAAAATCATCTTCCTCGAAATGCAGCCGGGCGGCATCGGATTGTGCGAATGCCGCTGCAAGGGTCTTGAGCCCTTCGACCAGGCGCTGGTGATCATCACTGGTCGTTCTCCAGTCGACGACCAGCCTTCTCATTCCGAAGGCGTCGCACTGGTCGCCAAGGAACACTCGACTGTCACGGTTCGGTTCCTGCTCGGCATTGATGTCGAGTGGGTAGATCTCGCGTGGATCGCGCAGCACGACCGAGGGAAGCTTACGCTGGGCCAGCGTGCGATGGCGGACGAAATGTGCTGTGAATGCCGCAAGACGCGGCGCGCCCAGCGCCATGTTGCGGACGTGGGCGCCCCAGAAGGTCAAGGGATTGCGTGACAGTTCAAGGCGCTTGCAGTCCTCCAGCGAAGTCAGCTTGCGCGCATATTCGGGCACGATCCAGTTCTTGGCGAGATACATCGCCGACAGCACAGGGTTCTCGTGCGCAGGATCGACTATGTTGGGGTGACTGGGCCTGAGCACCAGTCCGGCCAGCCGCTTGCGACGCTGCGCTTCGGGCGAGAGCCAGATATATCGGCGACAGTAAGTGCCATTTGGCGCCACCTCGTAATCCTGTCGGATTTGCCGGGCGGGAGCGGTGAATTGGATCTGCCCGATCTCTCCTTCGAGATGACACTGGTAGAAACGCCCTACCAGCCCCCTCTCGTTACCCAGACCACAGGCCTTGTCCTGATCCGACGAAAGCAGCAGGCGCACCGTTTCGAGCCCGCCCGCGCTTACGATCACGCGGTCCGCCCCGATCATGATATCGCTCGCAGTTCCAGTGCGCCCTTGTCGCGCGATCTGGACCCCGGCGATCACCCGACCTTCATCACGCGCGAGGATCCGGCGCACGGGGGCTTCGATCAGGACGGTCAGGTTCGCGCTTTCCTCGAGACGATCACGATACCAGCTGCCAAGATGCAACGGGTGACTGAAACGTTCGATGCGATTGAGTACGACGTCATCCGAGGGCGGTGCAGGCACCATGTCTGCTGGCTCGCCCGGAAGTGCAGCGCCCGCATCGAACTGGGCTGGCCCGGCATCGAGCCATTGCAGCGCGGCGGGGTAGTGGCGAGCAACGTCTTCATAGCGGATCGGCCAGCGCCCATGCGCAATCCAGTCGCGGTCCTCGAAATCGATCGGATCGAAAGGGATACAGCGCCCGCCCCAGACCGAAGTGGAACCACCAAGAACACGCCGGCGGAACATGTCCACTGGTCCGTGGCTCACGGGTTCGACTTGCTGGGCACGGTAGAATTCCTGGCTCGCCTTGGAGAACTTTTCGCCTCCGGCCTCGATTAGCACGACCTTGCGCCCGGTCGCTGCCAGCACCAGCGCGAGCACGATCCCCGCAGCACCCGCACCGACGATCGCAATATCCGCTTCCATGCGCTCGGGCACGCCGGGGTCCCTGGCATCGATGATCATGCAGGCACCTGCGAACCCGGTACCCGCGCGAGCGCGGACACGAGACTTTCGAGATGGTCGAGCCGGGTGGTTCCGACCAACGTCGATCGCACCGCCGGGTGCGCGCTTGCCGCGAGCACGGCTTGAGCCGGCGAAAGAGCTGGCTGCAGGCGAATGATCTCACGCGCCATCACCGCGATGCCGCGGCTTCGAAGCAGTTCGATCATAGCATTGTCGAACCCGAAAACCACGTCCCAAGGCAACTGCACGAGCGAAATTCCAGGCATTGTCAGCGCAGCCTCGAAGTTTTCACGATCATCGCATGAGACCCCAAAATGGCGCACCTTGCCCTGTTGCCGAAGTCCACAAAGGCTTCGTGCCACCTCGGGATCGGCTGCGACGCCGGCATCCGGGCTATGCAGGAGAAAACCGTCGACGTAATCGCTGCGCAACCGCCGCAATGACGCTTCAAGACCCTGCACCATTGCTGCAGGCGTCCAGTCCATCGTCAGTTCGCTCTCGCGATGGCGTGTAACCCGGTTGCCTGCCGTGGCCTTGCCCGTACGGCGCCCTCTCGCTGCCAGCAAGGGACGTACGAATGGCTTGAGAGGACGCAGCAGACGCATGCGAGCGGAGAACCGGCGCCCGGTTTTGGTGACGATGAAAGCCTGATCACGACGTCCCGCCAGAGCCTTGCCGATCTGTATTTCGCTATCGCCCTGCCCGTAGATGTCGGAGGTATCGATCGTGGTCACGCCTAGGTCGAGCGCCCCGACGATCAGCCGCCGGCTCTCGACAAGCGGTCGAGGATTGTTGAACGAGCCGATCCGGGCGCAGCCGAGTGCGATCGGAGACATCCTGTCGAGGTCCTTGTCCAACGGCATTTCCCTTGCTCCTTCATCGGCTGTCCTGCTTTCCCTCCGCACGGGATCATTGCCTGCACCTGCGCCTGAACCGAGACAGCCCCCAGTTCCTGCGAATTGGGTCACACCGTTCACCGCCGCTACGCCTACAGGCTCTTCTGGCCCGTCAAACCAGACGCAGCGCCCGGATAGGTGCGCCAGGCTTGAGCGGTCACGACGATCATGAGGACCGGCGCGATAAGTCCGGTAGCCAGCGCGTAAGGTTCGGTCAGGCCGATCACCATGTAACTGGCGAGGTAGGCCGTGCCCGCAAGGCTTAACGCGTCCTCCCCGGCCAGAGCCCTGCGCATCATGTGCATGAGGCCGCCGACCAACAACACGAGATAGACCAGCAAGCCCAAGGCCCCCATCTCGCTCAGCACGATCAGGTAGGCTTGGTGCGCCGAACTGGCCACAGTGATGTACTGCTCATGCTGGCGGTAACCGACACCGAGAAACGGGTTCGCCTCGAACAGGTGCCAGGCCTGCTTCCAGGCGGCAACCCGTCCTGTCGCTCCCGAGCCGAACCCACGGCTCGGGTCGTCAAGGTGCAGGATCGGCCCGGCGAGAACCGGTAGGGCGACAATCCCAAGTAATCCAAATCCAGCCATAACCAGATAGTATTTCCACCGCCGGTGCGAATGCTTGCGCTCGATCGTTATCACGATCATTATCGCCGCGCTGACCAGCGTGCAGAGCAAGGCCCCGCGCGCAGAAGTGAGCAGCAAGGTCACCAGCGCAATGGCCATCACTGCGGCCCGCACCCGCACCGACCGCAGAGCCGCAGAAAGACTGAAGCCGACCATCGCCACCATGCCCCAGTGCGTTGGTCCCCCACGCGACGACAACCTGCCGTTATCGTATTCGTTGAGCGCTATCGCGACGAGCAAGGCACCGGCGCAGCCAATCGCTGTCCATGCGAGCATCGCGCGAAGCCCTTCGCTCCCCCCGTAGTCGGTGGCCGCGAAGAAGGCCGCAGCAGCACAGGTAATCGCCAGAAGGCACAGATAGGCGATCGCGGTAACCCCGGAGACCTGGAACAGGCCTGCCGCCGCCACCAGCAACAGGATTGCGGCAAGGCCGAGAAATCGCGACGAGCGACGCAGATCGAGGCGATCGAACATGCAGGCCCAGATCACCGGCCCAGGGACAAGCAGGATGACCAGCAAGTGTATGACCGAGACGATCAGCGCGTTTTCGTGGCTCATCACGGCCGACCCCTGGTGCACCGGCACGAAAGGAGGGCGCAGCAGGTCTGCCATGACGTGTGCGCTCATCAGGCAGCCCAGCGCCGGGCCGACCCAGGCAAGGCGGTGCGGCGCAGCGATGCCGTCGCGAGCGAAAGGACCGTCTATGCGCTTAATGCGGTTCTGCGCCGGCGCGCGCTCGTCGTTTGAACAGAGGCGCACAGCACCCGTTCTGCTGGCACGGCTACCAAGGCTGGCCAGACGATTGCCGCACTGCGTGTCAAAGGCAGGCGACACTTCTCGTTGCCGTTGCGCACCAACATGACAAGCCTGATCGACACGAAGGCTCATTCCCGGCCATCCGGTGATGGCTGAATCGCAGCCGTCATGCTTTCCTCGGCAGCTGGTAGCGGACCCGGTGCCAACGCATGAGCGCGCACCCAGTCAATCGTCATGTTTGCAGGAAACGGGGTCGTGCCATCCGGTGCGCCTGGCCAGTCCCCGCCGACAGCGAGGTTGAGCAGCATGTAGGCCGGATGATGAAAATCGTGATTGGGCTCGCGATGCACCTCGTGCTCGTCAATGTACCAGACGATGTCACGCGCGCTGACCAGTACCCCATAGACGTGGAAGGCATCGACCGGCGCCACCGTCACGGCCACCGAAGCGTGACGTTTGTCCTGCCGCGTTCCGTAATGCAGCGTTGGATGGAGTTCCTCGCGCTTACCGATGTTCTCGAACACGTCGATCTCGGCAGGCGGTTGCGGCAACTTTGGATCTTTATGAACGCGAAAGCGCGGCAAGAGCCAGAACGCAGGCCACAGTCCCTTGCCCACCGGCATACGCACCCGCGCTTCGAAGTAGCCATATCGCTGCAGGAAAGACTTCTCGCTGGTGATAAGGCCCGAAACATAGGCCAGGCCGTGGTCCAGTGCCGGTTCACCGGCCGAGGCCGGCCTCGCGGCGATGGTCAGCATGCCATCTCGCCACTCGAAAGCATGGGCGTCACGCCAGGGATCGGCATAGTACTGAAGCTCGTTGTTGGGCACCAGCGTGCGCGTTTCCCAGTAGCGCCGCTGCTTGCGGTCCTGACTTCCAAAGGCAAAATTGGTTTTCCAGCGGCCTTCTGGAGCGATCGTGCGATCATGAAAGCTCGGTGGGCTGTCGAATTCCTCACGGAATGTCAGCTTGAGCTGCGAGCGATCGAGCCTGGCACCCGCTGGCGTTGTCTGTGGCACCGCGCCCAATGGCACCAGCAAACAAATGCCAGCCATTGCTTTCAGGAGATGGAGCCTGATTTTGCCGGCTGGTGAGGTCATGCGACCAGAGATCACGATTTTTCGGCCGGAAGACACAGGACATTGCTCCAGTCCCGAGCGAACCTCTGTGCGCCATGATGCTCACGCACATGGTCGAGCCCGATGCGCGCCGCGGCCTCCAGTACAGCGCGCTTGCTCCCCAGGTCGCGAAGCAGCGATACCAGCGCTTCCTCCCCCTCGACCTGCAAGGGGTAACCAGAGATGGGAACCCCCTCGAAACTGGTCGAATTGCCAATCACTGGGGTTCCGTAAGACATGGCCTCGAGGACCTTGGTCTTGATCCCCCCACGCAGAAAGGAAGGTGTGATCAGGACACTACGGCCATCGTAGACCTCATCGAGAGACTCGACATAGCCCTCCAGCCGAACGCGCGGCGGCAGCGAAAGGAGCCTTTCTTGCTGGCCGAAGAGGACGAGGTCCAGCGGCAGTTCGAACCGGCGCCAGACATCAAGCAGGAAATCGATGGTCAGGCGGTTCTGGGTCAGGGCATCACTGCCGATAAAAATGCAGCGGATGGGCCCTGGCTTCAGCCGTGCGCTGGCATGGGGCCGGTGTGACACTGTCGGTGTGATCGCCACTCGGCGCGCGCGTCCGCCTGCGGGCAGTTCCGCCAGATCGCTGGGTGAGAGCAGCACGACGGCGTCCGCAAGTTCGCAAATGCGCGCCTCGGCCCGCGGCAGGGTCAGCGCCTCGAAGCGCGCAACGAGACGTCCGGCAATTCCCCCCG
This sequence comes from Novosphingobium aureum, assembly GCF_015865035.1. Lineage (GTDB taxonomy): Bacteria > Pseudomonadota > Alphaproteobacteria > Sphingomonadales > Sphingomonadaceae > Novosphingobium > Novosphingobium aureum. Next base: position 63,141 of record NZ_JADZGI010000002.1, read on the forward strand.
CCAACCGCCTGAGCGGCGCGGGCAGCCGCGCGCCGAGGTATCCCGGCACCAGCGGTTCGCGCAAGGCCAGCAAGGCGCGCATCCGACGCGACATGAGATCATCCAGATCGACCACGATCCACTTGTCCGGGAAGCGTCTGCGCAAGCCTTCAAGAAGACGCAGCAAGCGCACGCCATCGAGGTAGATCACGTCGCAATCCGGGTCGATCCGTGCGATCAGTGCGCGCACTTCGGCCTCACTGCCGTATATCCAGCATTGCAGCGGCAAGAGCCCATAGCGCGGCAGGTCGCGCAGGCCATTGGCCAGCACTGCCATGGCCCAGCCGAGCCCTCGCCTGCCATTGCCGTCGCACATGACATGTTCACTGGTTATTGCCCGCGACCGGACCGCTTCACGCACGGCCCTGGCAACCCGCAATCGCCCGGCCATCGGCCCGCGATCCAGCGAGCGTGTCCAGATCATGGTCACGCGCGGCAAAAGTCTCTGGTTGTTGATCATGCTGGCCCCTTCTCAAAAAGCGACCGAGCGGCCCCAGGAGCTGTGACAAGTAGGCGCCGAGATCGTTGTAGCGGGTCGCGTGACGCACCAGTGTCGCGCGCCGGGCGGCGTTGGGAGGCGCGAAGTCTTCAGCACGGCCAAGCGAAAAGAAGCCTGCTCCTTCCCCCGCATCCGGCTGCATCATGTTCGCCTCGGGGGGGACGAAATCGAGTGCGAATTGCAGCAGCGGACGCCGACATCCTCGCGAAGAGAGAAGCAGCGCGGTGCCCGTGTCCACGCCATCCGGCAACGCCCGCCCCCGCTCCCACAAGTCCACGGCGAATGGCGCAGCGGGCAAGGTCCCAAACCGGCGCAGCGCCTGCGGCGCGATCTCGAGATCATGGTCATAGATGGCCAGCGCCCGAGCGAGACTGCCTATCCGCCAGTCACGGGCTCCGACCCCCAGCGCGCGGCTCAGTGCAGCGCTCCTGCCACCGTCGTGGGCCAGCGCCTGGCGTGGAGAGACCAGGTAGCCGTCGAGCTGGCGAAGAGCATCCAGAAAACCTGCGTCACTCGTGCTCGTGCCCGGCCATGCCGCAACGATGCGCCGGGCCTGTAACGGCGTGAACATCGCGGCGACCTGCGGCACGCAGCGCAGCCACAGCACACTGCTGCCATCCTCGATCGGCACGAACGGAACCCGCCCGGCAAAGGGCATGAAGCGCGGCAGGCTGAGGCAGGTGCCAGCAACGAAGGCCGCTTCTGGCCCTGGCCCGGGGGCCTGTACCGAGGTACCGCCATTGCGCCCTGCATTGCTGCTGCTCATGCAGTCGGTATCGCAGTGCGAGCCCTGGTCTGGAGTATTCGCAAGGACAGCGTGCAGAAATGCGTCGATATCGGCAGAAATCCGCGCATCCGGGGCGAGCAGGAGCACGGGACGCTCGCCCTGCGCGATCCTCTCCAAGGACGCGCGCAGCATACCGGTGCGCAAAGTAGCCGTCGATATCTGCACCTTGTCCATCTGCCTCATGGTCTGCTCCCAATGGAGTTCCCTAATGTCTGGATGCCCGCTTGCGGTTCACGCTCTGGCGAGGCGCAGATCGCTCTTGGCGCCATGCCTGCGCCGCGCGATCGTCAGCTCCGTTTGCAGCGGCTTGAGAGCCTGGAACATCAGGGTATTGAGCGGAGCCCCGGCTTGGCAGGCTCGCGCAAGTGCGAGCCGCCGCAGCAACGACATGCGGCCGAAATCCTCACGCTGCGAGAGATGGAAGAACCCGCCCGCACGTCCCTGGACGATCGCACTTGCGGGAGGTCCTTGGCCGAGCAGCGAAAATCCCAACCCATGTCTGCAGACCCGCGCCGAAAGCAGCCGACGCCGGCGCAAGATTTCGCGCGGCTTGATCCCCATGAGATCGACATCGAAATCCGGCTGGCCAAGCGCAGGATTGTACGCGGTCAGGCAAGCTGCCTCGGGCTCGTAGAACACGTCGTAGCGCGCCAGCGAGTCATCGAGCGAAGGCAGGTCCCAGTCCCGTGCCTGCCAGTCCAGCGGAACCTGGTAGATGCTGACCGGCCGCCGCGTGTTGGTGCCCGGCGTCGCCATGTTCGTACTGAGCGAGGCGCGTGGATAGGCAAAATAGCGCCCGGTTGCGACGAGATAGCGAATGTAGTGGCGTTTCCACGAGTTATCCCGCCAGGATTCGAGTTGTCGGGGAATTCCGTCCGAAACACGGAAGGCTTCGCCACGATGGCAGGCATACCAGCGGCGAAAGGCCGACCATTGCCGCTCGTTCCAGGCCTGCCCCCAGGACGCGGCCACCTGCAGGAAATAGCCGTCTCGACCATCGTCGAGCGGTTCGAAATCGAGGTTGTTGAATTCGTTGATGCGGTAGGAGTAGAGCCCGATGCCGGCGATGCGATCGTCATTCTCGTAGCGTACTAGAGCCGCATCGACATAAGCACAGAAATGCGGGCTGGGCACGATGTCGTCCTCGAACAACACGATCGCACCATACTCGCGGGTCAGGTCGCCGCAGGTCAGGATATGTTCGCGCAGGCCGAGGCGTCGCTCGTGCCGGATGACGCGCTTTTCGCCGTGTGGCCATTCGAATGCTTCGGCCAGTTCGGCGGGGCTGCTCTCGCCCGAATGATCGAGACTGATGACGAGGCGCGTACCACCGGCATAATATGCGGCGCGCAAGTGCGCGAGCAGGCGTGCGAGTGGGCCGACCCGATTATAACCGACTGCAACGATCGTGGCGTTTTCGCGGGCCTTTTTCTTCATCGCCGGAACCGGATCGTGACATCGCAATGCCTGGGTGCAGAACGCCAGCGCGTGGCTGGCCACGCCCGTGTGCTCCAAACGCGCAATGGCTGGCGCTGTGCGCCGCTGATCAGGCCGGCGCCATCGAGGATGCGAAATCTGAAATGACCCATACGCGCTCCCCTTGTGGAGAAGGCATAGTTCCATCAAAACAAACGCACACGTAATACGTAAACATACTAGAGCATTCTTGATTTATATTCGTAATGGACACTTAATAAATTAACAACTGATACTTCATGACCAAGAATGCGGGCATGACACCGCCTTCGCCAGCCCGCATGACCCAGCCCCATGGCTGATGATCCGCCATGCCATCGAGACCCGCGCTCGGCGAAAAACGAGCCTGCCCCGGTCGGCTTCGTGCAGCGCCTGTCAGTGCTCGCGCGCGCAGCAGCGCATGTGCCGTTACCTGCGCTCGTGGCGCACCTGCGGCGGCGCCTGCGCAACCATCTCGTGCCGCGCTTCGCCGTGCAGTACGAACGCCATGTAACCCGGCTCGCAAGCACCCTGCCCGACCCAAGCGCCGTGCATGGCCCCCGGGCTCAGGCCGCCGCCGAAACGGTCAGCGCATTCTTCGCCGCCAAGCATGGCTGCAACATCCCGCAGTGCTTTGAAGGGCGCTTCACGTTCCTCAACCGCACCCATGATTTCGGCAGCATCGACGCGATAGACTGGGCCATCGACATGGATGACGCAGGCTACCAGCTATGGCGCGCGAACCTGTGCTTCATGGGCTACCTGTGCACCGCAGCCGATACGCGTCCGCAAGAGGGCTTGCGCCTTGCCGCACAGATCATCGCCAGCTTCACACGAAGCGCACGCTTCGACAGTGCGCGTGCCTTCGGTGAAAGCTGGAACAGCTACCCGGTCTCGCAACGCATCCTCGCCCTTTCAGCACTGCTCATTCGCCTGCCTGCCTCCTGTCGGGCCATGCCGGAATACGCCGAGGTGGCCCGGTTCCTGCGCTTCAACGTCGCCTTCCTGCTCGGCAACCTCGAGACCGAACTCGGTTACAATCACCTCGAGCGCAACCTTTCCGCACTGGCGCTCTACGCCCTGGCCTGCGGCCAGACACCGCGTACTATCGAACGGCCGCTCAAGCGCCATTTCCGGCATATCGTTCTCGAGACGATCGGACAGGACGGTGTCCAGCTCGAGCGCTCGGCGATGTACCAGGGCTTCACGATCCAGAGCCTCCGTGTCCTCGCCCAGCTCGATTGCTGGTCCGCATCCGAAACGGAGGCAATCTCGCAAAGACTGGCAAGCGCAGAGACGGCCCTCGCTGTCCTGACGCTCGGTGACGGGCAGCATTCCTTGATGAACGATGCATGGATCGGAGAAATTCCGTCCCCATCCGCGATCCTTGACGGAAGCGATCCGCCGGGTTTCGCGCGCCTCGCGCACGGTGGCTACGTCCGGTTGGCAATGAAAGACGCGGTGGTCCTGCTCGATGGTGCCCCGATCGGCCCTGACGCCAACCCCGGGCATGGCCACGCAGACTATCTGGGCATCGAGATGTCGCTCGCGAACCAACGGCTGTTCGTCGACCCGGGAACACCCAGCTACAGCCCCGGCGCCGAACGCGATCGCAGCCGGTCCTGGCAATCCCACAATGGCCCCTGCTTCGAGAACGGGAACCGCCCGGTCGAATTTCTCGGCTCATTCAAGGTCGGTCGCCGCGCGATGGCGCAAATCGATTACGCCGGGGCCACACCGGACAGCCAGTCCGCCAGCGCCAGCCTTGCATTTGCCGAGACACGGGTCAGCCGCAAGCTCGTACTCGTGCCCGGCAGACTGACCATCGAGGATAGCTGGCTGGCCGGTCCGGGCAGGCCACTTACGCGGTTTCTGATACCATCGCAGTGGCTAGCGCACGAAGACGGCGACGCCATCGTCCTGCAAGCCTCGGGAGTGACCGCCCGGATCCGCGTGGACGGGGCAAGCCTGACGCGACATCTCGGGCAGTGGTCCTGCCGTTACAACCAGCGCGAAAATGCACATGTCATAAAGCTACGTCCGATCGGCAAGGCAGCGCGGCTAATCGTGGACTGGTGCGCCCGGAGATGACCGAGACCGTCCGCGTTGACTTAGGCCGTGCATCAGGCCTCACAGCCCGGCAAGCTGGGCCCGCTGTTCGTAGACCAGATTGCTCCACCCCGTGGCCGAGCGCGCTGTCTGACGCAGCAACCAGACATAGTCGACCTCGTCCCAGCGCACGATCCAGGGCGTACGGTTGTCGAGGACCTGATCGCCCTGCGCGGTGCGCGCGACCAGCACCGTGTGAAGGCCCGCACGTGGCACGTAAGCGACCGCGAGATATAGGGAATCGCCGGGAAATCCGGCCTCGACAAGCCGCGCCCGCTTCTCGAGCGCATAGTCTTCGCAGTCGCCCTCGAGCTTACGCCCGTTCTCGCTTCTGGGCCGCTGCCAGTACTCCTGCTTGTCGGCACGGAAGCGGATAGCCTTGTTGACCTCGGCATTGACCCTGATCAGCAAGGCACTGACAGCCGAAGCCGCAAGCTCATCACGCTCGCCCGAGGGCGTTCGACATGCCAGCGCATCGCGCTGGCACATCGCGGTAAAACCGGCAGGCGCTTCGGCGGGCACACCAACCGGCATAAAGGCGCCGGCTTCGTCCATGTCGGCAGCCTGTGCACCGACCGGGAGCATCACCCCGATCATGATTACAACGAGACCTCGCCAGAACCACCCGCCCTGCTGCCATCCATGCGCCACCGACTTGCTCCGAACCGTTGCGCGGGGACTTTCCGCCGCGCTCTACGCAGTTCGAATTAGGGGCACAGCATTTAGCGAGCGGTTCTCCCTCTAGGTGAACGCCTGTGACGGCAGAGACGAATAATTTAACTACACAAATATGTGAAAAACAATTTGTTTATATCAAATTCAACATCCGGAATCGTGTTAACATTTACAGAAAAGACGCTCAAATCCATCCAGAACAGATTTCACAATCACAGGATCTTTAAAAATCATCCAATCTCGAATTAAATTGGATCAAACACAGTTTCGCAACCAAGCAATATACACATAGAGTTGATACAGAAGTTATATACGTCAAAATACTTAAAACTATAAACGAACTCAAACTCGCCTTGGTATAAACCTCGAACATGGCGCGCAACCGTCCTCGCTCTGGCACCAGCCTCGCGCGAGCGAGGACGCCTCCAACCACCCTGCTTCGCGGAGTTCAGGCTTGTCATTCCTCTGGTTGACGCGATTTGCGCCTTTCGCACCGCTACGTGGCGGCGACATGGACTATTCGCGCGAGCTTCTGCTCAGCCTTTCCGCCCAGGCGCCGGTGCACGCACTGGTCTACGAAGCCAAAGGCGTGTTTCCACGCACGCATGACGCGGTGACCTGGGAGGTCTTGCCTTACAGGCGCCCATCGCCTCTGCGCAGCGTGTTCACGAACCTGCCCGACGTGGCTTACCGTTTCCGCTCACAGGCCTACCTCGGACGGGCCATCGAACTTGCCTCCAATCCGGGCGCTATGGTGGATGGGCTATTGGATGGCATCGTGGTCGATTTCATCTCGATGGCCTGGCTCGTGCCCCCCCTTCGTAAAGCGCTGGACGCCCGTGGCTTGGTGACGCCCGTGGTCATGGTCACACACAATCACGAAGGCGCCCTGCGACAGGAAGCTGCAAGAGGTCTCGCGTTTCCCAAGAACATCCTCATGAGTATCGACGCCCGAAAGGCTGCGGCTCTCGAAGCACGCGCCAACGCCGCGGCTGACGGCATCACCACAATCATCTCCGAAGATGCGCGCGCCTTTGCCAGGATGTGTGCGACCCCGTCGCTCGTGCTGCATCCTGGCTATGGCGGGCCCGTGATGAAACGTGACCGCCACGCTGCACAGATCCCTCGCACCGCCACGATCATCGGCAACCGCATGGCCGTCCACAAGATCGCGGTCCTCGAACATGCCCTTGGCGCACTTTCCGACAAGGGAACTGACACCAAAGTTCAGATCGACATCGCGGGAGGAGGCAATTTCACACGTCTTTCGCGCCAGTATCCCAATTACCGTTTTCATGGCTTCGTAGACGATATTTCCGCCCATCTCGCCGAGGCCCGGATCGGCTTGGTCCCTGATGATCTGGGCGGCGGATTCAAGATGCGGGTGCTGACCCTGGCCATGCACCGCGTACCAATTCTCGGCCTCAATTCGGCGATGAGAGGTACCACCTTCACGCCCGGCACGCACTATATCGGCGTCGACAGCCTTGCGGAAATGGCCGCGATCCTGCCGCGCATCATCGACGACTGCGATCAGCTCGATGCGATCCAGCAAGCCGCCTTCGACCACTGTCGCGCCAACTTCTCCTGGCCTGACCGCGGCGAACGCCTGGCGTCCTTCTTCGATGAACTTGCCGGCCGCCCCTGCATGGAAAGAAAACCGGCATGCGCGGCTTCGACGCCTTCGTGACGCGGGTTCTTGTGGCCACTCCAGGCTGCAAGGGCCTTGCCGGGGCGCATAAGCGCCTGGCCTCTTTCGCCGAACAGGGCTTCCAGGGGCTGGCCAACCTCGCCGTGAACGTCATTCTCGCCCGCGCACTCTCGCACGAGGGTTTTGCAACAATCGGCGCCTTGATGGGCATCCACTACTTCGTCCTCGGCCTGCACCGCACCGCGATCGTGCTACCCTTCATCCTCGATGCAGATACGCACGAAGCTGGCTTGCGCGACACTTTGGGCCGCTGGTGGTGGCTCAACCTCGCTTCGCTCGGCGCCATCGCGGCAGCTCTTACGCTCCTGGCCCTCGCTTGCCGCGTCCTTGCGCAAGGGGATCCGCAATGGGTCTGGCTGGTCGAGGCAGTCTCGCTCAGCATCGGCATTTGCCCTGCCTTGCTGTTCTTCGAATTCGGCCGACGCACACTCTACCAGGCCGGACGGGCCGCAAGTGCCGCACTGGCTTCTGCCTGCTACCTCGTGATCATCGTCGTCGCCGCTCTGGTGCTGACCCAAGGCGACGCCCATGCAGGCACCGGGGCGATGGCTTGGGTTGTCGCCGGTCTGGGCAGCGGTGGCGTAGCAAGCGTGATCCTCGCACCCGGCCCGCCCCGCCTTCGCGAAGGCTTCGCTCTGTGGTGGGCAAACCGCAGCTTTGCCTTCTGGCAGGCCCTGACCAACGTTCCCTATGCCATATACAACGCTTCGGTCGCCGTTCCGATAGGCGTGATCAGCGGCCCTGTCGCCGCAGCTGCCTTCAATGCTGCACGGGCACTGACCAATCCCGCCATCAGCATCGTGAGCGCGGTCGATTCTCTCGACAAGCCGCGCGCCGCCAAAGCCCTGCGCGACGACGGCTGCGCAGGGCTCACCCGTTCGATCCGCCGGACACGGCGCCTGCTCGTCCTGATAACAGGGGCCTACCTGGCACTTGTCATCGTGCTGGCCGAACCGCTGCTGCACATCGCCTTTGGCGAAACGTACGCGATGCTGGTCAACGAGATGCGGGTGCTGGCCATCGTCTTTTTCCTGATGTGCCTCAACCAGCCATCGGAAACGCTGCTGATTGTCTTGCGCGAAAGCCGGCTTCTGCTCGCCCTGCGCTCGCTCGCAGCCGCAATCGCGCTGGTTTCGTTGCTGGTAGCGACCCGCTTTGGAGTCATGGGATGCTGCCTCGCCTTGCTTGTGACCCAATCTCTCAATCTGGGCCTACTGCGTTTCGCTGAACGCGTTGCCGTGAACCGTCACAGCGCAGCTCGCTCAGCTCCGAACTGCGGCAGCCTGACCTGCGTGCAGGGAGGCGGAGCGTGACCACCATGGCCCGCCCGACAGGCCGCACTGCCGCCGCCCACGAGAGCCTGTACGAACCAGTAGACGCTCACGAAATCACGCCACCCAACGCACACGACTGGCCTGGTGATGCCTCGGGCGGTTTCGCCTCGGGCAGTTCGGCAAGACTCGCTTCCCAGGATAACCTGTCAGGCGACGCCCCAGCCTTCGCAGCCGCACGGCGTGAGGCGAGGTTACTCGCCGTACTGGGCTGGACCATGATCGCGGGTATCCTCTCGCAGAAATTCTCCCTTCTGCTGACCTCGCAGACGCCGCTGCAACTCGTTCTTTGTATCGAATATCTCGCGTTTGCCTGGCTGGCCTGGCAGGGCAAGGTTCATATCAATGCCCTGTCGCTGATGCTGACCATGGCATTTCTCGTATTTGCAACTCTGGCCAACCTGTTCACCCGCCCGGCGTTCACCTCAATCGTCTATGTCTATGCGGTCTACCTGCCGTTCGCTTTGCGAGTCAGGCTCTCGCCGGGCGGCTACATGCGCTATCTCGACATGTTTCAGGTCATGGCGCTGTTCACGTGCCTGTGGGTGATGCTCGATTGGGGTTTCCAGTTCCTGGGCTGGCCGATGCCCAATGTCGAACATCACCTCATCGAGTTCTTCCGATACTTCAACTTCAACTATATCCAGCCGCTCGAATGGGGCAGCCGCTGGTACAAGCCGAATGCCTTCTTCTACCTCGAAGTGTCCTTCGTCGCGCAGACGATCGCCACCGCACTGATTTTCGAGATATGCCTGTTCAGGCGCATGTCGCATATTTCAGTCTACGCAGTCAGCCTGCTCGCGACCTTCAGCGGCACAGGCATGTCACTGGTTCTGCTGTGTCTGCCCGCGATGGTGGCATACCTGCGCCCGAAGCTGATCGCGGTGACTCTGGCTCTTGCTCCGATCACGGTCGTAACAGCGTTGGGTATCGGTCTGATCGACAACGCCATGCAACGCACTCAGGAATTCGACCGGGAGGGATCGAGCGGAAATCAGCGGTTCATGGGTCAGGTGGAAGCGGTGCGCAGTGCCTTCGAAGCCGATTCTCGTGACGTGATTTTCGGCATCGGCGCCGGACAGATCCTGCAAAACGGCAAGGTCGTGTGGAACCCGATCACCAAGGTCACCGTGGAATACGGGATCTTCGTCTGCGCAATCTACCTCGCGATGATCGCTCAAGCCCTGTTCGGCAAGCGCAAGCCATTCATCGTGGGCTACGCCTTGCTGATGCAATTTCTGCTTCTGAACGGCGGTTTCCTCGTGCCCGTGATCGTATTCACGATCTTCATGCTCAGCGGCGTGATCGAGATCGCAAGTCCCGGTCGAGAGCTCGTACCCGTTAGTCCAGCGCCTTGGTCCGCTCGGCAGAGATGACGAAGGGGCGGTCCTTGTTCGCAACGCCAGTCATCACGATGAGGCAGGTCACCAGGCTGAGTGCGGCGACGATCCTGCTACGGGTCTTCGAATACGACATTTCGACATCCAATCCTGCGCCGCCAAACGGCCTGCAACCGGCGGCTACACCTTCTTCACAAAAATACGTCCTCCCGAGAGAACGAAGGTAGCCAATCATGACCAACGGCAAGCCTAGCACTGCATCCAAGATCCACTACCTGGACTCGGTCCGTGCCGGAGCAATGGTACTCGGCATCCCTTTTCACGCCGCCTGTGTTTATGCGGCCGATCACGAGTGGGTCATCAAGTCGCAGCAGACGAGCATCGTCCTGTTCCACTTCACCGTGTTCATCCATAGCTTTCGCATGCCCGTCTTCTTCTTCATCGCGGGCTTTTTTTCAGCACTGACGCTGGGCAAGGCGAGCACAGTGCAGGCAGGACACAGCCTCGTGCCCGGTCGCCATGCGCACAGGTGGCTTGGCGACAGGTGCGTGCGGCTTGGCGTGCCTTTGATCGCGACCTTCACCTGCCTCAACCTCGCCGAGCTCCATGTCCTGAAAGTCTGGGCAACGGCACATGACAGTGGCAGCGTGATCACGCTCGAGCAACCAAGAGCACAGGGCGACCTGTTCGCCGCCGCCGCGCTGCACTTGTGGTTCCTGATCACGCTGATCATCTACAGCGCCCTGGCCTATGCCGCTTACCGACTGGCGCGTGGGCCGCTGGCTACACTTCACGCTCGCTGCCGGAGGGCGTCTACCGGCGAACTTCTGGCAATCCTCGTGGCGGTGGCGACTATGCTCAACACCTTCTGGCGCTCGATGCTGCTCGTGCCCGCGCTAGCACAAGCCCTGGCGCTGACCGGGTTCACTTCGACGATCCTGTGGACCGCATTTTACGCCCCTTTCTTCCTGCTCGGCGCCTATTGTCACGTCGACCGGCGGCTACTCGAAAGACTTACCCGCCCCGCCCCGCTAGCCATCGCAGCGAGCCTCGTTGTGCTGACCTTGCGGGTGTCACTGCCGGCATTTGCACCGCGCAGCGTAGACGCCTTGCGATTTGCCTTGTGGACACCCTCGGCGTTCGGCGGAATCTATCTCGTGCTCATGCTGGGTCGCGCCTTCTTCGACCGGCCCAGCACGCTGACCCGCGAACTGGTCGATGCGTCCTTCACCATCTACCTGTTTCATCACGTCGTCGTCGTCCTCGCCGCGATCGCTTTGCTTCTGGTCGACTGGCCGATTGCGGCCGAGTTCACCGTGATGACCCTTGTCGCCCTTTTCATGCCCTGGTCGGTGCACCTTCTGTGCCGCAGAAGTGCATTCTACCGCTTCTTTTTCAACGGCATCCGGCCCGAAACTGGCAAGCGCCGCCAGGTAGCCTGAGCCGGTGCGGCTTCGGCATTGCCCGGCCCGGAGCCGCAAAGCCTCCCTTTCTCCCCGCAACCAAGGAGAACACGTGCCATGAAGATCGCCATCGTCGGCTGCGGCTTCGTCTTCGATATCTACATGCGTACCTATCGCGCGCACCCCGAGCTGACGATCACGGGGCTGTTCGATATCGATAGCGCGCGGGCAAGGCGTGTCGCTGCACATTACGCTCTCGAACTCTATCCCAGCTACGAGAGCCTGCTCGCCGATCCCGAGGTCGAGCTCATCCTCAATCTGACGAGCATCGCTGCGCACTACACGGTCATCCGCATGGCGTTGGAGGCGGGCAAGCACGTCTATTCGGAAAAGCCCCTGACCACCGACCTCGCGCAATCGCGCGCGTTGTTCGAACTTGCCCGGGACAAGGGCCTCATCCTATCGGGAGCGCCGTGCAACCTGTTCAGCGACGCGGTGCGGACCATCTGGAAAGCGGTGCTGGACGGTGCGATCGGCAAGCCGCGTCTGGTCTATGCCGAGCTGGACGACAATCCGGTACACCTCATGGGTCTCGAAGGCGTGCGCAGTCCGACCGGGGCGCCCTGGCCGCTCGTCGAGGAGCTCGAACAAGGCTGCACCTTCGAGCACCTGGGATATCACCTCGCGTGGATCTGCGCCCTGTTCGGACCGGCACGATCGGTCACCGCCTTCTCGAAATTGCTGGTCGAGAGACGCACCGCGCTCCCGCTCGACCCGAACGATACGCCGGACTATTCGGTTGCCTGCCTCGAATTCGACAATGGCGTCACCGCCAGAATTACCTGCAGCTTCGTCGCCCCGCGCGACCACCGCATGCGCGTGATCGGCGAGGAAGGCGAAATCACCGCAGATTCCTACCGCCACTACCAGTCACCGGTCTTCCTCGAACGGTTTTCGAAAGCCTCGCTCACCGCGCGCAAGGCCTATTCCTTGCGTACTAGCCGTGTGCTGGGGCGCGCCTTCGGCATCGGAGGCAGGCGGCTTGCGCTGCATCGCGGGTGGAAATCCCATGCGGTAGAAATGGCCGGGTCAGGCAAGCTTTCGGCGAAAACCCGGCTCGTGGCCTGGATCAGGCGGCGTGAAACATATGCGCAAGACAAGTTCATCGGCCTGGCCGAAATGAACCGGGCCCTGCAGGCTGGCTCGCCCCAGCCGCTGCCCGCCGACTTTCTGCTCCACCTCAACGAACTGACCCTGCTGGTCCAGCGCGCAGGCCCGCAAGGTATTGCATTGCAGCCGCAAACCACCTTCGTTCCTCTCGAACCGCCTGCAGATCTTCTTGCCGGCGGGCACGACTATCGTACCCGGTACCGCCCGCATCGGCTCGAGCAATTGGCGGAGCGGCTGATGCGCTAGATTCAGGACCCAGTATTGTCGCCAGAAGCCGCGGGCAGTGCCATCCTCACAATGCGAAACGCCGGGCAGCAAGGCGCTACCCGGCGTCCCTTGAAGCCCGGCCCCATGCGCGGACCGGGCTCCTCCCGCATCAGCCCAGGTGGAACAGGCCATCCTCGTAGGAGAGCTGCGCAGGGGCGATCCCGGCGAGCTCGACCACGTCGCTACCGCAGCCGATGAAAGTGCTGCCCTCGCACGACCAGACCGAAGGCTCGCCCGCAGCTTTTACCAGTGCGCTCATGTCGAGCACGTCGCCAGTGGCGAAGTCCATGATCGCATCGCGCCCGTCACCCTTGGCAAAGACGAACCGGTCCGCACCGGCTCCGCCATAGAGCACGTCGTTACCGCCAGCGCCCACGATCAGATTGTCGCCGTCATTGCCCCGGATCAGGTTGTCGAGGCGATTGCCCGTGGCCGAAAGGTTCGCATCACCTAGGAGTACGAGATCTTCGAAGTTATCGCCCAGTGCCCAGGCGATGCTGGCCTCCACGGTATCGTGACCGCCGCGGCCGAAACCGAACCATTCGATCGCCACGTCACCGGCACTGTCGACGATATAAGTATCATCACCGTTGCCGCCTTCCATGCGATCTTCACCATAACCGCCGTCAAGGAAATCCGCACCCTCACCTGCGACCAGGCGATCATTTCCGGCATCGCCCTCGTAGCCTTCCAGCAGGTCATCGCCGCCCCGTCCGTCGAGAACGTTGGCACCGCCATTGCCGCTCAGGATATTGCCCTGGGCGTTACCCGTGGCGTTGATCGCTCCCGTGCCGAGGAGAACCATGTTCTCGAGATTGGCGCCGAGGGTGTAGGAGACATGGGCCTGCACGGTATCCGTCCCGCCCATTCCGTTACCGACCCAATCGACGATCAGGTCCTCGAAGCAGTCGACCACATAGGTATCATCCCCGTTACCGCCCTCAAGCCGATCCTTACCATAACCGCCGTCGAGGAAATCCGCGCCCTCGCCGCCGACCAGCAGATCGTCACCGGCATCGCCGAACAGGCGGTCGTGGCCCGTGCCGCCATAGAGTTCATCGCGCCCGTTGCCGCCACGCAGGGTGTCGTCGCCGCCATTGCCGTAAAGCCTGTCGTCGCCATCGAGCCCGGCGATCAGATTGGCCGCCTCGTTGCCGTGCAGCGAGTCCGCGCCCTTGCTGCCGGTCGCGTCGATGGCAGCGGTGCCAGTCAGGATCAGCTTCTCCACGTTCTGCGGCAGGGCATAGCTGACCGAAGCATAGACCAGATCGTTGCCACCCTTGCCGCCCGAGTACCACTCGACCACGCTGTCCGCCGCATCGTCGACATAATAGGTATCGTCGCCATTGCCGCCTTCCATGCGGTCGGCGCCAGCGCCACCGCGCAGCAGGTCGCGACCGTTGCCGCCCAGAAGCCGGTCGTTGCCCTCGCCGCCGAGCAGGGTGTCGTCGCCGTCACCCCCATCGACGATATCCGCCCCGGTGCCGCCATCGAGCATATCGTTGCCAGCACCGCCCATCAGGTGATCATCGCCAGCGGCGCCGCGCAAGGTGTCGTTGCCGCCATCGCCGTCGAGGAAGTTGTTTCCAGCGTTGCCGTTCAGGACGTTCGCGGAAGCGTTGCCGCGGGCACTGATCCCCTCTTCGCCCAGCAAGGCGAGATTCTCGACCTTGTCGGCAAGCTTGTACGAAACGCTGGAGTAGACGGTGTCGGTACCACCCTTCCCGGCATTGTACCACTCGACGATCACGTCGCCGGCATTATCGACATAATAGACGTCATCGCCATCGCCGCCGGTCATGCGGTCCGCGCCGCGGCCACCGTCGATCACGTCAGCCTCGGCAGTCCCGGTGATGATATCGTCGCCATCGCTGCCGTAGCGGTCGGCGAGCCGAGCAGCACTCTCGCCAGCCTCGACATAACCGAAAGCCTCCAGAAAGGCGGCCGCGGCCTGCGGGTACTGGCCCTCGCTCAGCTGCCCCGGAAAGGCGGCGTTGGAATCCCAGTAATTGGCGTAGACCATGTCGTGATTCTCGGCCCATTGCGCGACAAGCCGGACGAATTCGGGCGAGTCCGAGTTGAGCCCCCATTCCGCAATGGCAGTCGGCTTGCCGTGCTCAGCGGCAAAGTCCTGATGCCACTGCAGTCCGTAGTCCTGACGCACGAAGTGCTCGAAGGCCTTAGTGCCATCGGGATTGTGCCAGGCGGTATTGTAGTAGAAGTCGATGCCGATCACGTCGACATAGTCGTCGCCCGGATAAGCGGTTTCCGCAGGCATGTCGGTCTTGCCGATATTGGGGCACCACTCGAAGACGAAGCGATCGGAGACCGAGCGGCAGATATCGACGAACTTGCGGAACGCGGCGATATATTCGTCCGCCTGGCCCACTGCGCTCGACGAATTCCAGCCAAGGCCATTGAACTCCCAGCCGAGCCGGACGTAGATATGGTCCTGGTCCTCGTTCACCGCGACCAGCTGCTCGGCCATGGCGAGATACTTGTCGTCGTAGGCACCGACGGCGGCCTGTGCGAGGTTCGCGCCATAGGGAATGAGCGGGATCGACCACATCGTGTCGATGTCCACGCCGGTGAACTGGCGGTCGATCCAGCCGACAGAGCCGAGCCAGTCGCTCCAGCCGTTGTAGCCGCCATGAAGCTGGATGGCGTTGGGCTGGTTGCCGGTCCACTCAGTGATGGTGTCGAGATCGGCGGTGTTGTTGGCTACGTAGAAGGTGGTGCGCATGATCGGGTCCTCTTGCGGGGGAGTGCATTTCGTTGAGGCCAAAATCGCCGCACTCGCTTAACCGGGACCATCGAGAGCTGGTTAACTCTCAAAATCATGGTTAAATCTAAATGAATTAATACAAGATCGATATCTTCATTTCACGCCATACAACAACACCTTCAGATCCACTGAAACACAGATGGCTTTTGAGATTGAAACAGAGCCTAAAATTGATGCGCATGATTAATCACAATTGCACTCAACAGTTACGATCATTGCTTCTATTGCAGAAATAGAGCCAAAAAATCTGCACCTAGGTAGACTCGGGTATTCCACCTTGGTGCGGTTAATTTCACCGTTAACCAGGCTCGTCGTACGACCTTGCGCAAGGTGCCCCGTGGCCGATCGGCCAGGCATTTCGGGGGCTACGTTGAAGTACGGGGTTGTCGCCGGTCGGGTCACTCGGCCAGGTCGCGCGCATGCCTCGTCCGGCAGGGGATTCGTGAGCGATGGAGGGATTCGCGGCAAGGCTCGCGATGCCGGCAGGCAAGCTCGCACGGCGATTCGCAGGCTGGTGCGTGCGAGCCGGGTCCGGGGCGACGCCTGACAGCGGGCCCCATCGACACACGACCCAAGGCCTCTCACCGCCGACCGCGTTGCAGCGTGCGATCCGCCATTGCGGTCAGCACCTCAAGGCAGCCGCAATGTTCAGCGCCCTCACCAACCTTCTGTTCATCGCCCCCACTCTCTACATGCTGCAAGTCTACGAGCGGGTCGTGCCCACCGGTTCGCTCGCCACGCTGGCCGGGCTGAGTGCAGTCCTGCTCTTCGCGCTGGCGAGCCTGGCCCTGCTTGACCGCCTGCGCGCGCGCCTGCTGCAACGCGCAGGGCTCGCACTCGACGAGGCGGTCGCGCGCGCCGTGCTCGAAACTTCGCTTACGCACCCGGTCGAAGCCGAGGCGCGCCAGGCGATGCGCAATCTCGACAATGCACGCAACGCACTTGCGGGCGCGCCGATGGTCGCCCTGTTCGATGCACCGTGGATGCCGATCTACATTGTCGTGTGCACCGCGCTGCACCCGCTGATCGGCGTGCTCGCGCTTGTCGCCGCCGCCGTGCTCGCCGCGATCGCCTTGCTCAACGAGCGCACTGCAGCGCCTGCCATCGCCCGCGCGCGCGCTGCTGCCGCGCAGTCGGCCCTCTCGCACGAGGCGCTCATCGGCAGTTCCGAGGCGATCCGCGCACTGGGCATGGGCGAAAGGCTGGTCGAACAGGCGCGCACCGAGCGCCTGCACGTGCTCGATGGACAGTTTCGCTGCGGCCTGCGCGGGCTCGACCATTCCAGTGCGACCAAGTTCGCGCGTATGGCCTTCCAGTCGCTCGCCCTAGGGCTTGGGGCCCTACTCGCGATCGACAAGGCGATTTCGCCGGGGGCGATCTTTGCCGCCTCTTTCCTCATCGCACGCGCGCTCTCCCCGGTGGAGCAACTGGTGTCGCACTGGAAACCGCTGGCCGAGGGATGGCAGGCGTGGAGCGAGGTCCATCGCCTGCTCGACGCGCGCGCGCGGGCTCGGCCGAAGACCGGCCTCCCTCGCCCCCAAGGGCATCTTGCGCTGCAAGGAGCGATCGTCATGCCCCCGGGCGCGACGCAGGCCGCACTCAAGTCACTCTCCCTCTCGCTGAGTGCAGGTCGGATCACCGCCGTCATCGGGCCGAGCGGTTCGGGCAAGTCGACCCTGCTGCGTGTCCTGACTGGCGCGTTGCCGCTCGAACGCGGCGTAGCGCGTCTCGACGGTGCGGACCTCGCAGACTGGGACAGCGATGATCTGGCGCGCCACATCGGCTACGTCCCGCAGTCGCCAAGCCTGCTTGCAGGTACCGTGGCCCAGAACATCGCCCGCTTCACCCAGCCCCCGCAAGGCCCCGGTGGCAAGAGCGATCACGACGCGATGATCGTCGCCGCAGCGCGGGCCTGCGGTGCGCACGAGATGATCCTCGCGCTCGACAACGGCTACGAGCATCGGCTTGGGTCCGGTGGCAGCGGGCTATCGGCGGGACAGGCACAGAAGGTCGCGCTGGCCCGCGCGCTCTTCGGCGATCCGGCCTTACTGCTGCTCGACGAACCCAATGCCCACCTAGACAGCGAAGGCGACGCCCGGCTTGGCGAGACGCTCGCGCGCCTTCGCGAAGCGGGACGCACCATCGTCATCGTCTCGCACAAGACCACGATCTTCCCGCTGGTCGACCGTCTGGTGGCGCTTCGCGAAGGCCAGCTGGTCGCCAGTGGTCCGCGCGACGAGGTGCTGGCCCACTTGCGCCGCGACGCACCTCCCACATCCGGCGTCGAGACGGCCTGATGAACCTGCCCGCAGCGTCCCCCCCCGCGCAGGCACGCGCATCGGACCCACGGCGCGACATGCGCAGCGGCCTCGCCATCGCCGCACTGTTCTTCATCGGCTTTCTCGGCTGGGCTGCGCTGTTCCCGCTCGATGCCGCGAGCCACGCCAGCGGCACGCTCGAACCAGCCGAGCGCAACCGCGTGATCGAGCACCGCGAGGGCGGAACATTGACGCGTCTCCTCGTTGCCGAGGGCGACCGGGTCGAGAAAGGCCAGCCGCTTCTGGTCCTGTCCGATCCCGGCGAAAGCAGCGCCGCCGAAGCCCTCGTGGTCCAGCACCTGCAACAGCTAGCCCGCAAGGCCCGGCTCGAGGCGGAATTGTCCGGGGCGCACGAGATCCCCATACCCGCATCGGGGCAAACCATGCCCGCGCACGAGCGCTCCCGGCTTGCCGAGATGATCGCTGCCGAAGCCCGCGCTCTCGAAGCTCGGCAGTTTACCCTTGCGCGGCAGAACGCCACGCACCTTGGCCGGGCCCGGCAGGCCCGCGCAGACGAACAAGCCGCAACCAGCCGGCGCCTCTCGGCCATCGAGCAGGTCAGGCTGATCGACGAGCAGATCGAAGCCCTGCAACCGCTCGCGGTAAAGGGCTACGTCTCGCGCAGTCGGATGCGCGAGCTGGAGCGCGCACGCGCAGCACTCCAAGGCGAAATCGGCCAGTTCGCCGCGAACGAAGCGCGCGCGCGCAGCGAGGCGCTCGCCGCCGCACTCGAAGCGGCGCAGGCAGCCAGTGCCTTCCGCGAACGCGCCAGCGAGGAATTGCGCGAGGCCGAAGGGCGCCTTGAAGAGCTCGCCCCGCGTCTGTCCGGGGCACGCGCCATGCTGGCGCTGCGCACGCTTACCGCCCCAAGCACCGGTATCGTGCTCGACCTCGCACCGGCTGCCCCCGGCGAAGTCATTGCCCCGGGCGAGCCGATCATGCGTATTGTCGCGCAGGACACCGGCTGGCTCTGCCGACTGCACATTTCCGCTCTCGATGCCGACGATCTTGAGCCGGGAATGGCCGCAAGCCTGCGCTTTCCCGGCATCGCAGGACGCGCCACGCCTGAGCTCTCGGGCACGTTGCGCGTCATCTCGGCCGACGCGCTCACCGACCCGCGCAGCACGACCCCTTATTTCGCGGGCGAGGTCACGATAAGCGCCAGGCAGGCCGCGCGCTTTCGCGCCGAGGGTGGCGACCTGTCACGGTTGCACGCAGGTATTCCGGTCGAGGCACGCTTCGTACTGCGACGACGCAGCGCGCTGGATTATGCCTTCGAACCTCTCTTTGCAGGCTTTCGGCACGCCTTCAGCGAAGACTGAGGCCCAGGCCCTTACCAAAGGCCCACAAACCAGCCGATCGCCGCCCAGCACGCCAGACTGACTAGCAGGCCCAGCAGCCAGCCCCACCAGCGTATCGGGCGCGCGACGAGCGGCTCGAACTCGAGCTCCTTTCCGGAAGTATCGGTGCCGGCCACCGGCGCTGTTTCTGGTGCATCTTCTCGCGACATCTTACTCGCCCGGCTTGCAGCCACTCACGCCCGGAGTCTCGCCCTTGGCGCGAGCATCATGCCCCAGCGTGCCTTGCCGGTCCATCGGGACAAGCCCCCCGCCGCCGGTAATCGTCACCTGGCGCGCACCGCGATCGATCGCATATTCGAGCCCCGGGCCAAGACGGCAGGCGAGGAAGTCCCGCCCAACATCCTCCCAGTCGGCCACGGTCATGGCCACGCCGCCACGCGTCAGCCATTCGACGTCTGCAGGCAGATGCGCGAACCGGTCCAGATGGGCCGCACGAGCAGCCGAAAGCGCGCAGGCATGCGCTTCCAATGCCCGGTCGCGCGCCTCCCAGTCGACCCATGTCAGAGGACCGTCCTGGCAGTAGGCATTGTTGTTGCCTTGCTGGCTACGCGCGAACTCATCGCCCGCCGTAAGCATGACAGTTCCGGTCGAGGCGAACAGCGTGCCGAGCAGCGCCTCGAGGTCGGCGCGCCGCGCAGCATTGATTGCGGGCTCCTCGCTCGGCCCTTCGACGCCGTTGTTCCAGCTATGATTGTCGCCGTGACCGTCGCGGTTGTCCTCGCCGTTGGCCTGATTGTGGCGTTCGCGATAGGCGACCGTATCGGCAAGCGTGAAACCATCGTGCGCGGCGAGGAAGTTGACCGACCTGCACGGGGCCTCGCCATCATTCTCGCCGAAGATATCGGACGAGCCCGCCATGCGCGTCGCCAGTACGGCAATGCCTTCCTCGCCCTTCCAGAAGCGGCGCACGTCGTCGCGAAAGCGGTCGTTCCACTCGAGCCAGTTGTCGGGAAAGCGGCCAAGCTGGTAGCCGCCCGGGCCAATATCCCAGGGCTCGGCGATAAGCACGCGGTCGCCAAGCAGCGGGTCTGCGGCGATCTGCGCGAAGATCGGGGCTGCGGCATCGAACCCCGGCCCTCGCGCCAGCACCGGGGCGAGGTCGAAGCGGAAACCGTCGATCCCGCAAGCACCCACGAAATGCCGCATGGTGTCGAGCGCGAGGCGGCGCACCGCCGGATTGGCAAAGTCGAGCGTGTTGCCGCAGCCGGTATCGTTGATCAGGCTGCCATCGGGCGCGTGGGCATAGGCGGCGTTGTCGAGCCCGCGCAGCGAGAGCACCCCGCCATGCACGTCGCTCTCGCCCGAATGGTTGAAGACGAGATCGAGCAGCACGCCGATCCCGGCCTCGTGCAGCGCTGCGACGGTCTCGCGCAGTTCCTCGACCCCGCCCGGGCACAGCCCCGGATCGAGCGCCATCATCGCCACGGGATTGTAGCCCCAGGCGTTGACGAGGCCGAGCGGCGGCAGGTGGCGCTCGTCGATCCAGGCGACAACGGGCATGAGTTCCACCGCACTGACGTGGAGGCGCTGCAGATGCGCGACGATCACCGGATGCGCGAGTGCGGCGACCGTCCCGCGCAAGGGCTCGGGCACCTCGGGGTGCAGCATCGTGAAGGCACGCACGTTGATCTCGTAGACCAGCCCGCCGCGCCGGAAGCGTGGTGCCTCCTTTTCAGGATTTCGTGCGGGCGCCGGGACGACGGCACGCGGAACGATCTCCCCGGTATCGGTCCCGTATTCGGCCAGTGCTGGAAATTGCACGAAGCGCCGGTCCAGTTCGCGCGCATAGGGATCGACGAGCAGCTTGGAAGGATCGAACCAGTCGCCCTGCTCTGGCGCCCATGCCCCCTCTGCCCGGTACCCATAGCGCGCACCGGCAAGATTGCCGGGCATGGCGATGGCCCAGACTTCGCCTTCGCGCGCCATCGTATGGCGTTCCTCACCAGCCTCGCCGAAAAGGCAGAGCCAGACCTGCGCGGCGCGAGGGGCACGAACGGCGAAGCGAGTCGCTCCGTCCGAGACCCATGCGCCGAGCTGCGTCATGCGATCAGCGAGCGGTACAGGTCGGCATAGGCGCGCCCGCTTGCCCGCCACGAGAAGTCGCAGGCCATGCCATTGCGCTGGATGCGCTTCCAAGTGGGGGCATCGCGGTAGAGCGCGATTGCCCGGCCGAGCACTTCAACGAGGCAGCCTGCATCGACCTTGTCGATCTGCAGCCCGGTGGCGACACCAGCCGCAAGCGCCGCCGGATTTGCGTCGATCACGGTATCGGCAAGCCCCCCGGTACGCGCCACGACCGGCACGCAGCCATAGGCAAGCGCATAAAGCTGGGTCAGCCCGCAGGGCTCGAAGCGCGAGGGCACGAGGATCGCATCGCCGCCCGCCTGCATGAGATGCGAGAGCGCCTCGTCATATCCGATACGCACGCCGATCCGGCCCGGGTGGCGCGCGGCAGCATCGCGAAGCCGCATCTCGAGCAGCGCATCGCCATTGCCGAGAACCGCAAGGCGTCCACCCATCTCGACCAGCCGGTCGAGCACGTCGGGCAGGACGTCCATGCCCTTCTGCCAGGTCAGGCGGCTGACGACGATGAACAGCGGCCCCTCGTCCTTGTCGAGCCCGAAGGCCTTCTCCAGCGCCCGCTTGTTGGCGCTGCGCCGGGCCAGCGTGCGCACCGAATAGGTCGCGGCAATGGTCTCGTCGATCTCGGGGTTCCAGATCGCGCTATCGATGCCGTTGAGAATACCGCTCACGACATCGCCGCGGCCTTCGATCAGGCCTTCCAGCCCCATGCCGAAGCGTGGATCGCGGATCTCGCGCGCATACGTCGGGCTGACGGTGGTGATCGCATCGGCGCAGTAGAGCCCGGCCTTGAGCATGCCGAAGCCGCCGTAGTATTCGACCCCGTGCATGCTCCAGGCGGTGCGCGGCAAGCCAAGCTGCGGGAAGACCTCGGGACCGAACTGTCCCTGGAAGGCCATGTTGTGGATGGTCAGCACGCTGGGCAGCGGGGGCCCGTCGCCATAGGGCGCAAGCGCGATGTAGGCGCAGGCCATCGCCGCCTGCCAGTCGTGGGCATGAACGAGGTCGAAGCTAAGCGCAGTTGCGGCGCCCTTGCCTTTCGCGGGCAGCACCACCGCCCCGCCCGCAACGTCCGCCGCTGCACGGCCAAGCGCACAGAACCGGCGCCAGTTGTCAGGCCAGTCCTGCCCGGTCATGTCGCAATAGGGCGTGCCGTCGCGCTGGTAGAGACCCGGGGCATCGAGCACCAGCAAGGGATGCTCGCCGAGCTTGCCCATGAGCAGCCTGGCGGGCACGCCGAGCAGCGAGGGCCACGAATGCACCTCCTTCGCCCGTCGCACCGCACGCAGGACAGAAGGAAAGCCCGGAAGCAGGGTCGTGATCGCGACACCCTCGCCCGCAACCGCGCCGGGCAAGGCACCGACGACATCGGCCAGCCCGCCGGTCTTGACCAGCGGGACGGCTTCGGAGGCGACCGAGAGGACGCGCATGGTCACACGCCCAGCCGGTCGATCATCGACTTGGTGATCAGGCATACGCCCTTGTCGGTACGCCGGAAGCGGCTCGCGTCAAGCTCGGGATCCTCGCCGACGACGAGGCCTTCGGGAATGCGCACGCCCGAATCGATCACCACCCGGCTCAGCCGCGCGCCGCGACCGATGTTGCAATAGGGCAGGATCACCGCCTCATCGACGCTCGACCAGCTGCCCATCTTCACGCCGGTGAAGAGCAGTGAGCGACGCGCGATCGAGCCCGAGACGATGCAGTCCTGGCTGATCAGCGAGGAAATCGCCTCGCCGCGGCGCCCGTCCTCGTCGTGGACGAACTTGGCGGGCGCCGCGACCACGGTGTCGGTCCAGATCGGCCAGTCGCGATCGTAGAGGTTGAGCTTGGGCACGGTGTCGGTGAGGTCGATGTTGGCCTCGAAGTAGGCATCGACGGTGCCCACATCGCGCCAGTATTCCTCGATCTCCTCGGCGGCGCGGATGCACGAGTTCGTGAAGCGGTGCGCCTGCGCCTTGCCGTGCTTGACGATATAGGGGATCACATCGCCGCCGAAATCGCGCTTGCTGTCGGGATCGGCGGCATCGCGGCGAAGCTGCTCAAACAGGAACTCCGTGTCGAACACGTAGATGCCCATGGAGGCGAGCGCGTGGTCGGGATCGCCGGGAATGCCCGGAGGATCGGCGGGCTTCTCGAGGAACGAGGTGATCACGTCCTGCTCGTCGACGTGCATCACGCCGAACGCGGTCGCATCCTCGCGCGGAACCACGAGGCAGCCCACGGTGACGTCCGCGCCCGAGTTGACGTGCTGCTGCAGCATCAGCTCGTAGTCCATCTTGTAGATGTGGTCCCCTGCGAGGATCACCATGTACTTGGGCGCATGGGCGGCGATGATGTCGATATTCTGGTAGACCGCATCGGCAGTGCCCTCGTACCACAGCAGCTCGGAGATGCGCTGGCTCGCGGGGAGGATATCGAAGCTCTCGTTGCGCTCGGGACGCATGAAGTTCCAGGCCCGGTTCATGTGCCGGATCAGGCTATGCGCCTTGTACTGCGTGGCGACGCCGATGCGGCGGATGCCCGAGTTGATAGCGTTGGACAGAGCGAAATCGATGATCCGGCTCATGCCACCGAAATAGACCGCCGGCTTGGCGCGGTTGTCGGTCAGTTCCTTGAGCCGGCTGCCCCTGCCCCCGGCGAGGACGTAGGCCATGGCGTCGCGTGCCAGCGGCTGCCCGGTAGACATTCTCATCGTGACCCGTCCTCTTTCCTCTCTCCGGTCCGCCTTGCGGGAGCGCCCTCGCTCCCGTCCCGCGCCGATATTCCCTTGGTGGCGCACACGCGGCCACCTGCAAGCGCGTGCCCGCAGGTCAGCCCGCGAACTCGAGCATGACCGTCGCGAGCGGTGGCAGCGTCACCATCGCCATGCCATCCTTCGCGGTCACCTGCCCGAGATTGCCCTTGCCCGAGCCGCCGTAATAGACCGAATCGCTGTTCATGATCTCGTTCCACTTGCCCTCGCAAGGCAGCGGCAGCTGGTAGCTGGTGCGCATCGTCGGCGTCATGTTCGAGATCACCGCAACGGGCCGCGCATCGGGCGCCTTGCGCAGCCAGGCGAAGACCGAATTGGCGGCATCGTCGACCACCAGCCATTCGAAGCCCTCGCCCTCGCAGTCGCGCGCATGGAGCGCAGGCTTCGCGCGGTAGAGGCGGTTGAGGTCGCGCACGAGATTGCGCACGCCCTCGTGGGCCGGGGCATCGCGCAGTTCCCAGTCGAGCGCACGCTCCTCGCTCCATTCGCGGCGCTGGGCGAACTCCTGCCCCATGAACAGCAGCTTCTTGCCCGGATAGCCCCACATCATCGCGTAGTAGGCCCGCAGGTTCGCGAACTGCTGCCAGTCATCGCCGCTCATTTTCGAGAGCATCGAGCCCTTGCCGTGCACGACCTCGTCGTGGCTGAGCGGCAGGACGTAGTTCTCGGTGAAGGCGTACATCAGCCCGAAGGTGATGTCGTCGTGATGGTGGGCGCGGTGGACGCAGTCGCGCTGCATGTAGCGCAGCGTGTCGTGCATGAAGCCCATGTTCCACTTGAAGCCGAAGCCGAGCGCGGTGGGGCGCTCGCCCTCCGCGGCATCGTGCGCAGGCACGGTTACGCCCGGCCACGCGGTCGATTCCTCGGCCACGGTCATGATCCCGGGATGCGCGGCATAGAGCGCCTTGTTGACGCTGCGCAGGAAGTCGACGGCCTCCCAGTTCTCGCGCCCGCCCGCCTCGTTGGCGATCCACTCGCCCGCCTTGCGCGAATAGTCGCGGTAGAGCATCGAGGCGACCGCATCGACGCGCAGACCATCGACATGGTAGCGCTCGGCCCAGAACAGCGCGTTGTTGACGAGGAAGCTGGCGACTTCCTTGCGCCCGAAATTGTAGATCAGCGTGTTCCAGTCGGGATGGAAGCCCTGGCGCGGGTCCTCGTGCTCGTAGAGCGCAGTCCCGTCGAAGCGCACGAGCCCGTGCTCGTCGGTCGGAAAGTGCGCGGGCACCCAGTCGAGCAGGACGCCAAGCCCCGCGCGGTGCGCACCGTCGACGAAACGGGCAAAGCCGGCCGGCTCGCCGAAGCGCGAAGACGGGGCGAAGAGCCCGGTCGCCTGATAGCCCCACGAGGGATCGTAGGGATATTCGCTGATCGGCATGAACTCGATATGGGTGAAGCCCATGTCGACGACATAAGGGATCAGCTGGTCGGCCATGTCGTCCCAGTTGAGGTACCAGTTCCACCGGTCGCGCTGCCACGAACCTGCATGGACCTCGTAGATCGAGACCGGCACGCGGCGCGCGTCGACACCGGCCCAGTGCTCGCGGTGCGCATCGTCGCCCCAGTCGGGCTTGGCGGGACGCGCGGTGATCGAGGCGGTGCGCGGACGCACCTCGGTCATGAATGCGAAGGGATCGGCCTTGAGCGGCTGTACCTGCCCGTCGGGACCGACGATGTGGAACTTGTAGGCGCGATAGTCACGGATATCGGGGACGAAGATCTCCCAGACCCCGATGTCGGCGCGGCGGCGCATGACGTGGCGCGCCGGGTCCCAGTCGTTGAAGTCGCCGACAACCGAAACGATGCGCGCATTGGGTGCCCAGACCGCGAAGTGCACACCCTTTGCGCCCTGATGCTCGATAACGTGAGCACCCAGCTTGTCGAACAGGCGATAGTGCGAGCCCTGCGCGATCAGCAGGTCGTCGAGCGGCCCGAGGACCGGACCGAAGCTGTAGGCATCGGTGTGAATCCAGTCGTGCCCCTGTGCAGAGCAGCGATAGCGCAGCGGCTGTGGTGCCCCCGGAACGATCCCCTCGAACAGGCAGCGTTCGTCGACCTTGTCGAGGCAGCCGAGCGACTGACCGGCGATGGTGAAGGCCTCCGCGGTCTCGGCTCCGGGCAAGATCGCGCGCACGAAAGTGCCTTCGGGCCCTCCATGCACGCCCAGCATCGAGAACGGATCGGCGTGACTACCCTGAAGCAGTGCATCGATGGCGGCTTGCGCTGGCTTCACAGGACCTTCCAGATATCCTTGGCATATTCGCCAATCGTACGATCCGACGAGAACCAGCCGACATTGGCAATGTTCCTGATAGTACTCTCCCTCCAGAGAGATTTATTTGCCCACTTCGCATCGACTTGGCGCTGGGCGGCGCTGTAGCTTTCGAAGTCGGCGGCGCACATGAACCAGTCGTGGTCGAAGATGCCGCCGACGAGCCCGGCGTAGCGGTTCGGATCGTCCGGCGAGAACACGCCCGAGGCGATCATCGAGAGCGCCTGGCTGAGCTCGCGCGAACCCTCGATCACCTCGCGCGGCACGTAGCCGCCCGCTCGCCGCTGCGCGACTTCCTCGGCGGTGAGGCCGAAGATGACGATGTTCTCGTCCCCGACGTGCTCCTTGATCTCGACGTTGGCGCCGTCGAGCGTGCCAATGGTCAGTGCGCCATTGAGCGCGAACTTCATGTTGCCGGTGCCGGAGGCTTCCATGCCCGCGGTCGAGATCTGCTCGGACAGGTCGGCGGCCGGGATGATCTTCTCGGCGAGGCTGACGTTGTAGTTGGGCACGAAGACGACCTTGAGCAGACCGCCCACGGTCGGATCGTTGTTGACCCGGCGCGCGATGTCGTTGGCCAGTTTGATGACCAGCTTGGCGTTATGGTAGCTCGAGGCAGCCTTGCCCGCGAAGATCTTGACGCGCGGCACCCAGTCGCGCTCGGGATGGCTGCGGATCTGGTCGTAGAGCGCGACCGTTTCGATCAGATTGAGCAGCTGGCGCTTGTACTCGTGGATGCGCTTGATCTGCACATCGAACATTGCATAGGGGTTGAGCCGCAGGCCCATGGTCGCCTTGATATGGCCTACGAGCGCAACCTTGTTGGCGTGCTTGACCTCGGCGATACGCTCGCCCAGCTCAGCGTCGGCGGCCAGCGCGTTGAGGTCCGAAAGACGTGCGGCATCGTCGAGGAAATCCTCGCCGATGGCATCGCGGATGACCTTGGTCAGTCCGGGATTGCACTGCTGCAGCCAGCGGCGCGGGGTGACGCCGTTGGTCTTGTTGTTGATCCGCGCCGGATAGAGACGGTGCAGGTCGGTGAAGACCGTCTCCTTCATCAGCTCGGTATGGAGCGCGGCGACACCGTTCACCGAATGCGCGCCGACGAAGGCGAGATTCGCCATGCGCACCCGGCGCTCGCCAGTCTCGTCGATCAGCGAGATCGCCGCGATCTGGGCATCGTCGCAGCCCGCCTTGCGCGCCTCGCGCAGGATGCGGCTGTTGATCGCGTAGATGATCTGCATGTGGCGGGGCAGCAGCCGCTCGAACAGCGGCAGCGGCCAGGTCTCGAGCGCTTCGGGCAGCAGGGTGTGATTGGTATAGGACACCGTGCGCTTGCAGATGTCCCAAGCATCCTCGAACTCGAGCTGGTGGATGTCGACGAGCAGGCGCATCAGCTCGGCCACCGCGACCGAGGGGTGCGTATCGTTGAGCTGGATCGCGGCCTTCTCGGGCAGCGTATGGATATCGCCCTCGTACTGCATGTGCCGGCGCACGATGTCCTGCACCGATGCGGCGGTGAAGAAGTACTCCTGACGCAGGCGCAGTTCCTGTCCGGCGGCATTGGAATCGGCCGGATAGAGCACGCGTACCAGCGAATCCGCGCGCACCTGCTCGGAAAGAGCGCCGAAGTGGTCGCCTGCGTTGAAAGCGTCGAGCTTGAGCGGGTCGAGCGCGCTCGCGGTCCACAGCCTGAGCGTGTTGACCCGCTTGCCGCGCCAGCCGACCACCGGCGTGTCGACAGCGGTCGCCTCGACCTGCTCGGCCGGATGCCACACGGCGACCTCGTTCTCGACGTCGACCTCGCCGCCGAAGCCGATACGATAGGTGCTCTCGAGCCGCTCGAATTCCCACGGGTTGCCATGGGCGAGCCAGGTCTCGGGCAGTTCGACCTGCCAGCCATCGTCGATGCGCTGGCGGAACATGCCGTTCACGTAGCGGATGCCGTAGCCGTAGGCCGGGATGTCGAGCGTCGCGAGGCTCTCCATGAAGCAGGCGGCGAGACGCCCCAGGCCACCGTTGCCAAGCGCCGCGTCAGGCTCGTATTCCTCGATCTCGGCAAGATCGAGGCCATGGGCTGCTAGCGCCTTTTCCATCTCGCGGGTCATACCCATGTTCGAGAGCGCGTCGCGCAGCAGGCGCCCGATCAGGAACTCCATCGAGAGGTAGTAGACCCGCTTGCCTCCGCTCTCGTACGTGCGGCGGGTCGAGGAAATCCACGCATCGATGATCTGGTCGCGCAGCGCGTAGATCGAGGCGTTGTACCAGTCGTGCGGCTTGGCCGCGCGCTCGTCCTTGCCGACGCGATGGCGCAGAACGCGAACGATGTGCTTGTCGAACTCGGAGGGACTGCTCGGCACGGACGCTCTCCTATGCAGGCCGCCCGGCGTTTTCGGGACCGCATGAGCGGCAACGGCACTGAATTTCAGCATGGACGCAAGTTGCCTTGCCCCCGCTCTCCCGCAACTTCCTGAATACATGGCTAGCACAGGCGTGCATTGCAGCAAGCGAGATTGTGCGCCGCCGCAAAATAAACCGCAACAGCCTCTTGGTCGGCACCCTCGACCGCGGCGAAAAGGTCTCGGCGACGGCGCCTCAGGAGCGCTATATAGGCGAAATGGCACCGGATTTTCTGGTCAGCCGCCTCGTCGCGGGCTAGGCTTGGCGCCATGCATGAACTCACCGCGTTCGACGCCGCCTCGATCCTCATCGTGCTTGCCGCCGGCCTTGGCTACCTCAACTATCGTATCCTCAAGCTGCCGGTGACGATCGGCCTGACGGTCATGGGCACCCTCGCCTCGCTGCTCATCGTGATCTACGACCACCTGGTGCCCTCCAGCAACCTCGCGGACACAATGGGCAACTTCCTCGCGGACATCGATTTTTCGAGGACCTTGATGGAAGGCATGCTCTCGTTCCTGCTCTTCGCGGGCGCGATGCACGTGAGCTGGGCGCACATGCGCCGCGGCGCTCTGCCGATCATGGTCTTCTCGACCGTCGGCGTGCTGCTCTCGACCGCAATCGTCGGCTTTGCCTTTCACGCCGCCTCGCTGGCGTTCTCGGTCCCGGTCCCGCTCGCCTGGTGCATGGTGCTGGGCGCACTGATCAGCCCCACCGACCCGGTCTCGGTCATGGCGGTAATGAAGCGCGCTGCAATGCCCGAGACCCTGCAGGCCACAGTCGCCGGCGAAAGCCTCTTCAACGACGGCATCGGCGTGGTCGTCTTCACGATCCTGATCGCCATCGCCACCGGTACCGAGACCTTTACCTGGTCCTATGCGCTGGGCCACTTCGCGCAGGAAGCGCTGGGCGGTGCGGTCCTGGGTCTCGTCATCGGCTGGATCGGGTTCACGGCGATGAAGTCGATCGACGAATACAACATCGAGGTCATGATCAGCCTCGCGGTGGTGATGGGCGGATATTCGATCGCCATGGCGCTGCATGTCAGCGGCCCGGTGGCCATGGCCATCGCCGGTCTCATCATCGGCAATGCCGGCATGGCCCACGCGATGAGCGACGTAACCCGCGACTACGTAGTCAAGTTCTGGGCTCTCGTCGACGAGATCCTCAATGCCGTGCTGTTCCTGCTGATCGGCCTCGAGGTTATCGCGCTCGACCTCGAGCCGGCCTACCTCCTGCTCGCCATCTCGACCATCGCCATCGTCCTTGCCGCCCGCGTGATCTCGGTCGGGGTGCCGCTCGTGGCAATGAAGAAGGCCATCGACATGGGGCCGCTGGCCTTCCCGACGCTCGTCTGGGGTGGCCTTCGCGGCGGCATCTCGATCGCGCTCGCGCTGGCCCTGCCCGCATCGGTGATCCGCTCGGAGCTGCTGGCGGTGACATACGTTGTGGTCATCTTCGCCGTCATCGTGCAGGGCGGTTCGATCAGCCGCCTGATCGACTATATCAAGACGCGCAGTGCAACCGCCCCGGCAGAGTGACCGCACATGACCAAGCCCCCCGAAACACCGCCCGCCAGCGCAGGGCCGGACCCGGCCATGCCCGAGACCCGGTTGCCCGGCGATAGCCCCGCGCCTGAAACCGCCACCACTACCGAGGGCGATGCGCGCGACCGTTTCCACCAGCTGTGGCGCCGCCGCCCGTGGTGGGTGCGCCGGGCAGAAGCCTTCGTGCATCTCATGCGGGTGCGTTTCGCGCACCTCGTGCTGCTGCCCGAACTGACCCCCGACCAGGCCTATGACCTGCGCCAGACGGTCCGCCAGGAAGGCCAGCTCACGCGTGGCTACATGCTGATGTGTGCGCTCGCGGCGGGCATCGCCATCCTCGGCCTGCTCCAGTCCTCGACCGCAGTCGTCATCGGAGCCATGCTCGTCTCGCCGTTGATGAGCCCGATTGCCTCGCTCGGTTTCGGTTTCGCCTCGCTCGACGGACACCGTATCCGCGACGCAGTCCGGGTCGTCGCTATCGGCGCAGCCATCGGCATCGCCACGGGTATCCTGCTGACCTGGCTCTCGCCGATCCGCAACGCCACGCCCGAGATTCTCGCCCGCACCGAACCGACCCTGCTCGACCTCGCGGTCGCGCTGTTTTCGGGTGTCGCGGGTGGCTACGCCACGGTCATCGGCAAGGGCGGCACCGCAATCGGCGTCGCGATCGCCACCGCGCTGATGCCGCCGCTCACCGTGATAGGATATGGCATCGGCGTGTTCCAGCCGATGTTCGCCTTTGGCGCCTTCCTGCTGTTTCTCACCAACCTTGCCGCGATCACTTTCGCCTTCGCGGTCATCGCCCGCCTCTCGGGCGCGGCGCGGCCCTTCGGCAAGGTCGAGTGGACCCCGCGCTACGTCGCGGTGCTTATCGCGGCCTTCCTTGCCCTCGCCACCCCGCTGACGATGACGCTGATGAAGCTGACCAGCGAGGCACGCATTCGCTCTGCGGCACAGACCGCGATCGAACATGCCTGCGGCGACCAGAACGTGACCATCGCCCAGCTCGACGTGCGATCGCGCATGTTCGGTGCCCCCTCGGTACGCGCACTGGTAATCTCGCCCAGCTACACCGGTAACGCCGAGAGCCGCACCGAAGCGCTGCTACGCGATACGCTCGGCCAGGACGTGGAGGTCAGCCTCCAGCAGGTCCTCGCAGCCGACGTCCAGTCGCAGACCCGCGCCATGGTCGATGCCGCGATGGAGCGCACAACTGCAGGCATCGCGGCGGACGTCCCCCCCTACAAGTCGATCCGCCAGAAAGTGGGCCTGCCCACCCGCTCCTTGTGGAGCGACCGCGCACAGCGCATGGTCTACGTCGAACCGGTCCCGGCGCCCGAATGGACGCTGGCCGACTACCGTGCCACCGAACAGGCCGCCAACCAGGGCGTGACCGGATGGACGGTGCGCCTCGTCCCGCCACCACAGGCGAGCCTCACCGTGCGGCTGAGCGAGACTGCCGAAGACCAGCCCGTCGCAGACGGCGACGCGACAGACGCAATCCCTGCCGATCTGGCGGTCTGGGCGCTGCAGCGCTGGGGCATGGGCGAGGTAACCCTATCGGGCGCCAGCCATGACCGGCTCGCCGGACTGGCCAAGATGCTTTCGGATGGTGGCATCGCCGCCCAGATCGTCCCCCTGGTGATCCCCCCGGGCGAAGAAGACGAGCTTGCTCCAGCACGCACCGCGACGATCTCAGTATACGCAGCCAGCCCTTCGCAGGTGTCCAGACAGCAGGCTGCAGCCAGAGACGATCAATAGCGCGACTGTTGACCGCGCGCAGATCTCTCGCGGAGCCTGACCCTGGAGGCAGGACCGTTAGGCGACGAATGCCTCGCAGGCGAGAAGGACACGGTGGCGGATGCGACGGATGTGCAGCACGAGTGCCGCCTGAGCGCCCTCGATGTCGCGCCGCGCGACGGCCTCGTAGTGGAGCCGGTATTCGAGGCCATGGGCCAGCTTGTCCGACTGTTCGTCACCTGTCGGCTGGAGCACTGCCAGCCGGTCGGACCTGCCCGCTTCGCTGGCGAGAAAGCGCCTGAGCGAGGCGAGGCGATAGCTATGCGTAGTATCCCAGACCCGCGCCACGATCTGCGCGAGAAACGGCGAGCTGTGCCGACGATAGCTGGCATCGTGGTAGGCCCGGTAGCGCAGCATGCTCTCGCCGAGTTCCTGCGCAGCCTCGGCATGCAGCAAGGTCTCGTGGAGATACTCGATGTCAGCTTGCTCGAAATTGCTCAACGAATCCGCCAGCAGCAGCGGCTCAATCCGCTCGCGCACGTCAAATGAGGCTTCGAGATCGCGCCGGGTCAGGCTGATCACCCGCGCGCCGGCATTGGTACGGATGCTCACCAGCCCGCGCGATTCCAGCATGCGCAGGGCATCGCGCACCGGGATGCGGCTGGTACTCAGCTCATCGGCAAGTTCGTCCTGCTTGATCCGCGCGCCGGGCTCAAGCGTTCCATCGAGAATGCGAGCAGCCAGGATATCCGCCACGCGCTCCGATGCCACGCCTGCTCCCTGCGGTGCAGATTGGCGCGACAGCGGCTCGTTCGGATAGGGCTCGATGTTCATGGCAGTTCTGCTCGCAACGGCACGAAGCACCTCGTGCTTCTAAAAAATTCTTGAGGTGTTTTTCATAACTTACGCGAATTGGCTGACTTAGCCAGCCGCAGCGGCCAAACAGGCAGGACGATCTGCTCAATCTCCCGCAGCCACAGGGCACTGCATCGCATTGGCTGGGCTGATCAGAACATCGTGAACAGTGCGATCGCCACCGCCAGCCCGACCGTCGGCACCGCCAGTGTGAGCACGGCGATGGCCGGATAGGCGCGCTGGTGCGTCTCACCGCAGATCGCGCGCACGGTGGTGACGACATAGCCGTTGTGCGGAAGGCTATCGAGCGCGCCACTGGCGATGGCGACGACGCGGTGCAGCTGCGCCGGGTCGGCTCCGGCATCGAGGTAGCCGGGCGCGAGCAAGGGCAGAGCGATTGTTTGACCGCCCGAGGCAGAGCCTGTCAGGCCTGCGATGACAGATACCGCGATGGCCGCCCCGATCAGCGGATTTCCAGGAATGTCGCGCACCACGCTCAGCGCGTCCTGAAAGGCGGGCGAAAGTGCAGCGACCGAGCCGAAGCCGACAACCGCACAGGTGTTCGTGATCGCGACGACAGCCCCGGTCGCGCCGCGCGAAAACGCCGCAGGCATGCCAGCGCGGGCCCTGATACCGACGAGCACCGCCACCGCCGTACCGCAGCCCAGCGCCAGGACAAGCGCCCACTTGCCCAGCGATTGCGCCGGAAGAACGGCGGCGACACCCGGCAGGCCCTGAGGATACTGGAACAGGAGAAACACGATCAGCACGGTCACGAGAGGCAGGAGGCAAAGCAGCGGATGCGGCAAGTTCTCTCCTGCAACGATACCGTCGTCGCTGGGCCGCCGCTCGAAGCGCTCGCCTCGCTTCACCGCACGCACCACCATGCGATCGAGCAACAGGTAGCCGCCTGTCGCCATCAGCACGGCGACGACGAGACTGACCTGCCAGCCGGCGTAGGCCGTCGTGCCCAGGTATTGCATCGGGATAAGGTTCTGGATCTCGGGCGAGCCGGCGCTGGTCATGGTGAACGTGACCGAGCCGAAGCACAGGGCGGCGGGGATGAAACGTCGCGGCAGGTTCGCCTCGCTGAACAGGTGGACCGCCAGCGGATAGACCGCGAAGCCGACGATGAACACCGAGACACCGCCATAGGTCAGCAGCGCACAGGCCGCGACGACTGCGAGCACGGCATGGCGGATACCGATGCGCGCGACAACCGCGCGCGCGACGCTGGCTGCCGCCCCGCTCGCTCCCATCACCTCGCCGAAGATCGCGCCGAGGAGGAACATCAGGAACCAGTCGGCGAAGAACCCGGTGAACCCGCCCATGTAGCTGGTCGCGAAATCGGGTGTGCCCTCGCCCGCCAATGGCGGAAGCCAGGCAAGGCCGCTGGTCAGCGCTACCAGCGCTGCGGCCACCGGCCCGGCAAGCAGGATGTTTACCCCGCGCACGGTCATCACGATTAGCAGGACGAGGGCCGCGGCCAGTCCGATGGCACTGATCAATTCAGTATCTCCCGGTCTTGTTGTCACGGACCCGCACCGCATCGGGCCCGCACCGTATCACGCGATCGTGCAGCGACACGCCCGCCCTGTCCACGCCCGAGACACCTCTAAGTAGAACTTCGCAGCCGTCGGCTCACCTGCCCTAAGCGATGGTTTGCCAAGAAGATGCGTGCAGGACGGGACTTCATC
This sequence comes from Novosphingobium aureum, assembly GCF_015865035.1. Classification (GTDB taxonomy): domain Bacteria; phylum Pseudomonadota; class Alphaproteobacteria; order Sphingomonadales; family Sphingomonadaceae; genus Novosphingobium; species Novosphingobium aureum. Next base: position 97,739 of record NZ_JADZGI010000002.1, read on the forward strand.
ATGACACTCAGGCGCATCGCACCGGGACAGGTAGAGCTGGGCATGTTCGTCCATGCCTTCGAGGGTGGCTGGCTCAACCATCCGTTCTGGCGCACGCAGTTTCTCGTAGATGACGAGGATCGGCTCTCCGCGATCCGCAAGGGACGCCTCGCAGCCGTGGTGATCGATACCGCACGCGGCCGCGACCTGGCACCCGACCCCGCCGATACCCGCCCCCCGCCTTCGCTGGCAACGCAAGGAACCACCGCCCGGCGTCGCCTCGCCGAACTCGTCAGCACGGCTTCCGCCTCTTCGCATGCGACCGAGCAGCCCATAGCGCGCCCGCCTGCCGTTCGCATCGCGGGACGGGCACCGCGCTCGGGGCCGGTTCCGATCGCACGTGAATTCGGCAATGCACGCCTGGCTGCGGGTCGGGCGCGCAAGGCGATCTCGAAGGTCTTCCTCGAAGCACGGCTCGGCAAGTCGCCGCGCGTTGCCGATGTCGCCCCGCTGGTCGAGGACATCTTCGCCTCGATCCAGCGCAATCCCTATGCCTTCTCGGGACTCATGCTGTGCAAGTCCGACAGCGAGGCAGCCTACCAGCACATGCTCTCGGTCAGCGCGCTGATGGTGAGCCTCGCGCGGCAGATGCGGCTGCCTCCGGGCGAGACCCGGCTGGCAGGCATGGCCGGACTGTTGCTCGACGTCGGACTGGCCAAGGTCGATACGGATCTGGCTGCAATCGCCCGCGATGAAACAGGCTGCGAGGCCATGGACCGTGCCCGGGCGGAACTGCGCGGGCGTCACTGCGTGGTCGGGCGCGAGATGCTTGCCGCCGCCGACGACGTGCCCGATGAAGTCCTTCAGGTTGCCATGCGCCACCATGAAAGGCTCGACGGCAGCGGCTTCCCGCAGGGCCTCGACGCACGCGATCTCGACGTGTTCTCGCGCATGGCCTCGATCTGCGACCGTTACGACCTGCTTGTCTCAGGGGCCGGCGAAGACACCGCGCTGGACCCGGCCGAGGCCATGCAGTGGCTGATGGAACGCGCAAGCGCCTTCGACGCCGATATCCTCGCCCGCTTCAAGGAGGCCCTCGGGGTCTACCCGGTCGGCGCCTTCGTGGTCCTGCGTTCGCAGCGGATCGCGATGGTCATAGACCAGTCACCCGATGCCCCCGAGCTGCCGACGGTCAAGGCGTTCTACTCCCTCGCCAGCGGCAAGCACGTGCGCGCGCAGGTGATCGCGCTGTCGCAATGCTTCGGCGAGGACGCGATCGAGGGCGTGGCGGACCTGTGCCACTACGGCCTGCCTCCCGCGCAGGACCTGCGCGCGGGACTGCTCAAATAGGCAAGGCTCAGATGCCGTACCAGAACACCAGTGAGGTAGAGAGCGCCGCGACCATGATCAGCACCAGCGGAATGCCCGAGCGCAAGTAGTCGGCAAAGGTGTAATCGCCCTCGGTCAGGATCATCATGTTGGTCTGGTAGGCGACCGGTGTCGCGTAGCACAGGTTGCAGCCGAACAGCACGGCAAGCACCAGCGGCTCGGCAGGCATGTCGAGCTGCTGCGCGATGTTGAAGGCGATCGGGGTGCCGACCGCAGCCGCAGCGGTGTTCGAGGCAAAGTTCGTGAGCATGGTCACGAAGACCATGATCGCGGCCAGAACGCCTGCCGGCGGGAGATACTGCAGCCCGCTCGAAAGCAGCCCCCCAAGCCAGGCCGCCGCACCCGACACGAGGATGAACTTGCCAATGGCGATCGAGGCCGCGACGAGCACGATGACCTGCGCCGACAAGGCACGCCCGACCCGCTCGAAGCGCACACAGCCGGTGGCGAACATCAGGATCGCGCCGGAGAGCGCAGAGATCGCGATCGGAACCAGCCCGAGGCTGGCGAGCCCGACTGCGCCGGCCATGATCGCGACCGCGAGCAGAGCCTTGCCCGAGCGCGCGATTTCCTCGCTGCCCTCGATCTGGAGCAGCCCCTCGTTCTGCGCGAACTGGCGCAGTTCCTCGGGCATGCCCATCATCAGCAGGACGTCGCCCTCCATCATCGTCGCGTCGGGCGAATGCTGGCGGGTATCGCGCAAGGGCTGCCGGGCATGGTGGATGCCCAGCATGGCGATGCCTTCGAAGCCCGCAGTGCTCGGCGTCAGCCCTATCAGGCGGCTGTCGGGCGCGACGATCATTTCGGCGACCATCAGGTCCTTGCCGGTGCGTCCGGAATCGGCGTTGATCCGCTCGACCAGCCAGGTCGGCGCGAGCGAGGCCGACATCTTGCGCGCGGTCTCACGCAGTCCGTCGTAGGTACCCTCGACCAGCAGCCGGCGTCCGACATGACCGCGATTTCCTGGCGGCAGCCAGGCGGTGACGTCGTCAGCGGCGATCCCGCGCACTTCCTCGATGGTCTTGCCGCGTACCGGGCTTTCCTGGGCCATGCGCAGCTTCGCGAGGAAGCGGCGGCTCTCGACCGATACCGTCCTGGTGTTGTCGGGCAGCAGCTTGGGCATGACCAGCCACAGGTAGGGCAGCGCGAGGATCATCGCGCTCAGCACGATCGGGGTGAAGTGGAACACGGTGAGCGAGCGCATGCCCAGGTCCTGCGCGATCGAGACGACGAGCAGGTTGGTCGAGGTGCCGATGGTGGTCGACATGCCCCCGATCAGGATCGCGGCATTGACCGGGATCAGCGTCTTGGAAGCCGGCATCCCGCCGCGCATCGCCATCTGCGCGAGAATCGGGATCATCAGCACCAGCACAGGGGTGTCGTTGATGAGCATCGACATGAACAGGCACACGACCAGCGTGAACAGGAGCCCCAGGCTCTTGTTGTACCGCCATATCCGCGCCAGCGAGCGCGCCGCCGGATCGAGCGCGCCGGTCACCACGAGCCCGCGCCCGAGGATCATTAGCGAACAGATGGTGACCAGCGCGTAGTGCCCGAAGCCCTCGAAGGCGAGCTCGAGCCCGGCGTACTTGTCCTCGCCCGGCATCGGCAGGACGTAGAGCAGCAGCGCGATGGCGCCAATGGTCAGCAGCGAGACGATCTCGACGCGCAACCTGCCGTTGATGAAGCCATAGAACATGGCAATCGCAAGCACCATCGCGCTTGCGGCGTGAAGTCCGGGCAGCATCATGTCGGGCCTTGTGCCTCAGCCCTGCGCCTGCGTCCACTCGACACGGTAGAGGTCGAAGCGGCGGTCGCGCAAGTTTCGCACCGCGCCCGACTGGCGCGCGGTCAGCAGCGAGTCGAGCGAGAGGTCGGCAATCGCGATGGTCTCGGTGTTGGGTGCGGTGTCCGCAGCCACGCCGTCGCGCGAGAACGGGAAGTCCGAAGGCGTGAGGATCGCGCTTTCGGCATAGTGCACGTCCATGTTCTCGACATTGGGCAGATTGCCGACGACGCCCGAGGTCACGACATAGCACTGGTTCTCGACCGCACGGGCCTGGCAGCAGTAGCGCACGCGCAGGTACCCGCGCCGCTCGTCGGTGCAGAAGGGCACGAAGAGCATCAGCGCGCCCTGGTTGACGAGGTGGCGGGCGAGCTCGGGAAATTCGCTGTCGTAACAGACCATGACCCCGATCGGGCCGCAGTCGGTCGGGATGACGTTGGCACCATAGCCGCCCTTGATGTTCCACCACTTGGCCTCGGACGGCGTGGGGTGGAGCTTCTGCGATTCGTGCACCGAGCCGTCGCGCAGGAAGGTATAGGCAATGTTGCGGATCTCGCTCTTGCCATCTTCGAGATCGATGCGGGTAGGATGCGAGCCGCCGACGATGTTGATGTTGTAGCTCACCGCCATGTTCTGCATGAACTTGACGAAACGCTCGGTATAGGTCGCCACCTTCTCGATCGCCTCGACCGGCTGCAGCTTGCGGTTGTCGGTCGAGAGCAGCGCCAGCGTGAACAGCTCGGGAAAGACGACAAAGTCGCTCTCGTAGTCGGCGGCGACGTCGACCCAGTACTCGACCTGCTCCTCGAAATCGTCGATCGATTCGATCTTGCGCATCATGAACTGGACGGTGGCCACGCGTACCTGCGAGGGCACGCGTTCCTTGAGGCCGGGCACCGACTTGCCGGTGTCGCGCGGGGCGAGTGGGTTGGTCCAGTACATCAGGACCGCGTTGCCGCCGCTGTCCTTATCTTTGGGGATGTAGTCGCGCAGGATCCCGCGCGGCTCGAAACCGCCGTTCATCTGGAAGTTGATGACCTGGTCGCGCACCTTCTTATCCATCACCGCCTGCAGGTAGTCGGTGGGATTGGGATAAGTGCGCTTTCGCCGCGCGTAGCCCGGCATGCGTCCTGCAAAGGCGATGCCCTTGAGCTCGAAGTGCTGGCACAGCTCCTTGCGCTTGCGATAGAGGCGCTGGCCGATGCGCAGGCGGCGGTAGTCGGGGTCCACGCAGACCTCGAAGCCGTAGAGCACGTCACCGTCGGGATCGGGAATGCGACCGTAGCCACCGTTCGTGATTTCTTCCCAAGTATGCGGCTTGAAGGCGAGGTCGGCGGTGATGATCATCGTCGCGCAATGGCCGACGATGGTGCCCTCGTACTCGGCCACGAACTGCCCCTCGGGGAAGTTGATGATCTGGCCGCGCAGCTCGGCGCGGGTGAAGCTATCGGCACGGCCATAGACCTTGACCGAAAGGCGCGCGATCGCCGGGACATCGTCGACGGTCGCTTCGCGGATGATGAGCTTAGCTTTGGTGTTATCCATGGGTCGCACTACTACGCGCCAAACCCGTGTCGGTTCCAGTGGTTAATCGTCCATGCCCGGCCTTGCGCAGACAGCCCATGCGAAAACGTGAGCTACGCGTTGCCAATCGCGAAATGCACAGGTCACGGCAGCAGCCTTCGCGCACTCGCTTGCAACTAAATGAATCTTTTTCCGGGATATTTCTGCGCGTTCAGCCGTTTGTCTTGCAAGGAAGGAGAAAACCACATGAGCGCCACTCTCATCGCCCTCGCCCTGTTCGGCTGCAGCGACGACGGGACTGTCTGTCAGCGGCTCGAGACCCCCGTGCAGACTTACGAGACAAGCCAGGAATGTACCGGCAAGCTGGACGATGCTTTGGAAACCGACGCCGCGATGCGCGCCGATGCTCCGACCGTCTATGCCCAGTGCATGCCCTCGAGCACGCTCGCCTCTATCGGCAAGCGCACTTTCGACCTCACGCGCATCAATCAGCGCATCCAGCTCGCCGCGAACTGACGCGGTAAATCCAAGGCGTATCGGCCTCTAGCGCGCCTCAGCCGCGACCGCGATAGCCCTGGACCCCCTGATCGGGCACCCACAATCCATTGGGTACCGGCCCCGACTGCCAGAAAACGTCAATCGGAATGCCGCCGCGCGGATACCAGTAGCCGCCGATGCGCAGCCAGTGCGGCTTCATCTCGTCGAACAACCGCTGACCGATGCCCACCGTCACATCCTCGTGAAAACCGTTGTGATTGCGGAACGAGCCGAGAAAGAGCTTGAGGCTCTTGGATTCGACGATGGTCTTGTCCGGCGCATAATCGATCACGAGATGCGCGAAATCGGGTTGCCCGGTGACAGGACACAGCGAGGTGAACTCCGGCGCTGCAAAGCGCACCATGTACAGTGCCGCATCGCGCGGGTTGGGCACGTAATCGAGCACGGCCTGCTCGGGCGAGGCCGGGAGCTCGCTCTGGCGGCCGAGGTGAAGCGGATTAGCGGTAGAGTCGGTCATGCCTTGAGGCCATGACTCCAAGCGCGGCCTGTGACAAGTCCCGAGCATCAATGTCGATCAGGACCTCTTGATCGGCGCTCGGGCGGCTCAGTGCAATCTACGTGTCCCGTGAGCGACTGAAGCCTTACAACGTCGACCGGACACGCCTCGGCGCATGTGCCGGCGGACGATGCCCCCATTAACATGCGGTTCAGCGCGACATGCCTTGAACCTGTCGTGCAATGAGGGGAAATTTCAGACAGTCCACCGGCCCAAATGCGGGCCTGGTCGCAATCGGCGTGATCGCGCCTGCCATGCTCGTATGCGCGGCGCAGGCCCATGGCCAGACATCGTTGAAAGGCTGGAGCCTGCCCGAGCCCGAGGCCAGCGCGAGCACGCCGGCGATCACCGGCCCCGTCGATCCGCTCGACCCGAGCACGCGGCCTCGCACGGGTTCGCAACCCGCAGACCCTAAGCTGCCCGCACCGGTAAAGGCATTGCCTTCGGCTGCTCCCTCCAGTGCCCCCGCCACCGGCACCGAAAAAGCCGTAGCGCCCCGCCCCGTCACCGTGCAGCCCGATGCCCCCACGAGCCGCGCCACGCCGCGCGCATCGGCATCGCCATCGGCACCAGCCCCGCGAGTCACGCCCTCGACCGAGGCCCGGCCTATCGAGGCTGCCACCACGGCACGAGACGAGACCCCCGAAGCAGCACCAGCCCAGCCCCCGGCAAAGGAGGCAGCTGCCCCCGAACCGAGATCTGCCGCTCCGGCAACCTTCGCGCGCGCCCCTGCAGCAACAGCAAGCCCACCCGAGCCCAAGAACGAATGGCCATGGTGGCCGGCGATACCGGCGGGCGTCGTTGCAGGCCTCGGCCTCGCTGCCTACGTCATGCGCAAGCGCCGCGCGGCGGTGAGCGTGCCCGAAGCAAACCGCGAAGCTCACGGCAATACCAGCTCCGAGCGCGAGCCGCCCTCATCGCGCGCTCGTGCTACGCCCGCTACACTGCCCGCTGCTCCGTCTCGCCCTGCCAGCGCGAGCGAGACCGGCGACGTGCCAGCGCCCCCGCGCGCCAGCGGCGAACTGGCCTTCGATCCGCTTTCTCTGCGCCTCTCACTGGTCTACGCGACCTTGCGCTTCCGCCTCCAAATTACCGCGGAGACCGAGATTCCGCCCGCACGGCTGCTTGCCGACATGATTTCGGCGCATGGCAGCCTCGGCAAGGAAGCCCAGCTGGCACCGGCAGTTGAGACCCTCACCGAGATCGGGTCGATCTCACCGCTGGCGCGCGGGCAAAGCCAGATCGTGACCGGCGAGCTGCAAATTCCACTCGCCGCGATCCGCCCGGTTCGCGACGGCAATGGCGCCTTCATGGTGCCACTGGTGCGCCTCGCATTCCTGGACGAGGAGCCCTCCGCTTCCCAGCCTGCCCCCTTGCCTACCCCTGGCCTGCCACGCCTAGAACTGGGCTGCGTCTTCGCGATCGGACTGCCTGGCGAGGGTCGGGCCATTGCCCCGATCCGGATCGACAGCGGACCGCGCGAGGTTGGCGGGCTTGTCGCGCAGGAAATCGAGGCGGGCAGGCGCCGCTCTCTCTCGCGGGACGCATTCCTGGCGGCCTGATCGGCGATCTCGCCCCTCGACCCTTGCCCGCGCGCCCGCTAGGCTATGGCAAAGCCAATGCGGAGAATACCTTGAGCGCAAATGCCGATCTAGAAAAGGCCAGGACGGGTACCAGGGTCGTGGGCGCCGGACGGCGCAAGGAATGGACCGGCGCGGTGGTCAATCCGCCGGTCTGGCGCGCATCCACCCACCTTTACGAAAACACTGCGGCACTCGGCGCGACGGCGCGCCACAACGAGGACGGGCGCTTCCACTACGGTCGGCGCGGCGCGCCCACGCAATGGGCACTGTGCGATGCGCTGACCACGCTTGAACCGGGTGCAGCAGGCACCGTGCTCTATCCTTCGGGCGTTGCCGCGATCTCCGGGGTCATGCTGACCCTGCTGCGCCCCGGCGACGTCATGCTGATCAGCGACAACGCCTATGATCCCAGCCGCTCGATGGGTACCGGCCTGCTCGCCGACTTCGGCATCGAACCGCGTTTCTTCGATCCGCTCGACATCGCCGCCTACGAGTCCGCCTTCTGCGAACGCACCCGCGTGGTGCTGCTCGAAGCCCCCGGCAGCCTCACCATGGAAGTGTGCGACGTGCCGCGTCTTGCCGCTATCGCGCGCGACAAGGGCGCGACATCGGTGCTCGACAATACCTGGGCCGGGCCGCTGGGCTTTGCCGGGCTCGAGAAAGGCGTCGATGTCGTCCTGATGGCGTTGACCAAGCACGTGGGGGGGCACTCCGACCTGATGATGGGCAGCGCCAGCGCAGGCCCCGAACTCTACGCGGCGTTGCGCAAGCGCGCACAGCAACTGGGAACGGTGGTCTCGCCAGACGATGCAGCCCTCGCCCTGCGCGGTTTGCGGACCCTGCACGTCCGCTTGCAACAGGAAACCCAGAGCGCGCTCAAGGTGGCGCGATTCCTGAGCCAGCGCGAGGAAGTCGCGCAAGTGCTGTGCCCGATGCTCCCGGGCAGCCCCGGACACGAGACCTGGAAGCGCGACTTCACCGGTGGATGCGGGCTGTTCAGCTTCGTCTTCCGCGGCGGGACGGCATCGGCCCGCAACCGCTTCGTCGATGCGCTGCGCCTGTTCGGCATCGGTTTTTCATGGGGTGGCTATGAAAGCCTTGCCCTGCCGATCGACCCGCGCAGTCTGCGCGAACGGATGCCCTGGCCACAGGGCTGGGACGGCACCAGCGCCGACGATCGCCATGCAGTGCGCCTTGCCATCGGCCTCGAGGACCCCGACGACCTGATCGCAGACATCGAGCAGGCACTCGCCGCATGGAAGGAAGGATGACCATGCTCACCGGTGGAGCCGCAGCGCCCTTGCCCGAAGCCAGCGAAGTGCCCAGGGACATGATGAGCGGCACGCCGGCAGTGGTCGAACAGGTCGACCAGCCGATCGCCGGTGCCGACGGGTTGCGAGACGCGCTCGCATCGCGCAGCACGACCTTCGGCGACATCGTCAATACGCTCGACAGCCTCGCCGTACAGATCGGGACGATCCGCGTGTCCGCCTGGGATCTCACCGTGATCCTGATCGTGCTGGCGCTGGTGATCTCGGTGGCATGGGCGGTCAGCAAGCTGGCCCATCGCCTGCTGGTCAAGGCGACACGGCTCGACATGACCCAGCGCCTGCTGATCGAGAAGATGCTCAGCCTGATGATATGGGGCATTGCGATCCTCGTCGGGATCGACGTGCTGGGTATCGACCTGACAGCGCTGACCGTGTTTTCTGGTGCTTTCGGCCTCGCCATCGGCTTCGGCCTCCAGAAGACCTTCGGCAACCTGATCGCCGGCATCATCCTGCTGATGGACAAGTCCATCAAGCCCGGCGACGTCATCGCCATCACCGATCAGGCAGGAAACTCGACCTTCGGGCAGATCCGCCGGATCGGCATCCGCGCGGTCTCGCTGACCACCCGCGACCAAAAAGAATACCTGATCCCGAACGAAAACCTGATGGTTACGCAGGTTGAGAACTGGTCCTATTCGAGCAAGAACGTGCGCATCCAGGTGCCGGTCGGGGTCTCCTACAACGCCGACATCACCAAGGCGGAGGAGCTGATGCTGCAGGCGGCAGGTTCGGTGAAGCGCATTCTCAAGGCACCGCCGCCGACCGCCTGGCTGGAATCCTACGGCGACAGCTCGGTCAACTTCATAATCCATTGCTGGATCACCGACCCCGAAGAAGGCATCGGCAACGTGCGTTCCGAGGTACTCAAGACCTTGTGGCACCTGTTCCAGGAGCACGGGATCGAGATTCCCTTCCCCCAGCGCGACATCAATCTGCGCACCAATGACACCATGCGCGAGTTCATCGAGGTCATGCGCGAACGCAATGCGCGCGAAGATGACCAGCGCCCCTGAACTCAGGGCGATTGCAGCAGGTCTACAAGCATAGAGGTTAGCGCTTTTCGCGAGGTCCGGCTAAAACGATCGCCTTAGCGACGACGCTCGCCCAGCTCCATTTCGAGCCGGTTTCGCCCCTTGGTCTTGGCGGCGAAGAGAGCGAGTTCGGCGCGCTCGATCGAGGAATCGAGCGTCCCTGCGATCCGCGCCACGCTGGCGCTCGCGGTCAGCGCGAATTCGCAATCACCGACCTTGGGCCGCAGTTCGGCCAATGTCGTGACCACGCGCTGGCAGATCGCCTCGGCCTGCTCGGGCGAGGTCCGCGGCAGAAGAACCGCGAAACGGTCCGAACCGATGCGCGAGATGATGTCGTCCGAGCGCAGCATCTCGCGCAGGAGATCGGCGAATACGCATAGCACCTTGTCGCCGGTATGCTGGCCGTACTTGATGTTGATCGAACGGAAGAAGTCGATCGAGAACAGCGCGAGCCCGCCATCCATGTCGCGTTCGATCATGAACTCGAGCATCGAGACGAAGGCGCCACGGTTGGTCAGCCCGGTAAGCGGATCGGTATGGGTCGCAGCGAAGAGCTGTTCCTTGAGCGAGCGCCGCTCGTCGATGCTGCGCATGATCGAGAGTACGCCGTAGACCTCGCCGGTCTCGTCGCGCAGCGCGCTGGAGCGGATTTCGAACCAGCTCTCGCGCTCGTCACTGGTCACGGCGGGAAATTCGATCCACTCGCGCACCTCGTGCCCGGCCACGGCGGCTCCATGGGCACTGGCGACCGGTTCGCGCGCATCCTCGTAGACGAGATCGAGAAAGTGGCGTCCGGCGAGCGCGTCGGGTCGTTCGAAACCAAGCTGCGCGATCGCTGGCGAGGCATCGACGATGTAGCCGCGCAAGTCGGTCTTGAGCAGGATGTCGGAACTGCTCTCCGCCAGCATGCGGTACAGCGTGACACCTTCGTTGGAGGTGAGGCTCGCCATCATACCGGCAGCGTCCTTGCGCTCCGGTCCTGTCCACCGCGTACTGCCGCCGCGCAGAGCGCCCGGCTCAGACGAAGAGCCCCGGGACGCAAAACTGGAAGAATACCCGAACCTGTCACTACGACGACCACTCAAGAAACGACAACCCGAACATGGGGGATGACACAATACGTATAGTCAGGTTAGTTATACTGATAAGTTAACACACCTAATTTAACGCTATGCTTACCCTAATATTTCCTGAACAAGTACTACCACAACGCCTGCTTTGCAAACGAACCCTGTATTCTAAGCGAAACTCCATAGGCGACCGACCGAGGACAAGCCCTCTCGGGACACCACGTCGATCACAACTCGATCATGATCCGGACCTTGTCCGGGGTCGTCTCGACCACCGAGGCAATCTGGTCACGGCAGCGCGACACGACGTCCGACAGCCCCGGCGTGAAGCGGTCGGGACGCAGATCGTCGCTCTCCACGCCGAGCACTTCGGCGATGGCGCCCATGCGCTCCTCGATCGGCCTGGCACGCCCCTGCTCCCAGGCCCATACGGTCGGCTTGCTAACCCCGAGACGTGCGGCCAGTTCGCCTTGCGTGAGCCCCTTGAGCTTGCGCAGGCGGTAGATCCGCTCGCCCAGTGATTCGCCGCCGATCATCGCGGTCGCGGGAGCCGGCTTGGGTGCTTCGGGCAGGACCCCGGCGTGCCCCTGAACCGCGCTGCGCAGCTGTGATGCGCTCAGCACGGCTTCGGAAAGCGCCGAATCGAAGGCGCAGCCGTAGAGCCTGTCGCTGGCCCAGACCACCCGGGCACGCGTCGCACCGGCCTCTGGGAGCGTTAACTCGAAAATCTCGCCGATCTCCAGCGAGACGGAGGTCTCGAGCAGGATGCCGGTGCGGCTGAGATTATGGACAGATACCCCGCTTTCGCTGCCGCTCGCAAACGTACCCTGCGTCTCCAGCAACAGACGACGACGCGCATCGCGCGGCTTGCCGACTTCGGGCGTAGCGCCACCTTGCACGGAAGCTTCACCGCTCCCGCCAGCATTGGCCGTCGTTTCGAAATGGGCCGCGATCGGCATCAAGAGTCCTCCGGATTGTGCCCGGATCGTCGGCTTGCCGAGTTAAGATTCGGTTAGCACGGGCCCGAACCGATCAAGTCCTGCGACTAACGGACCTTACCGAGGAGGTGGAGACCGAGCCCATTGGGCAGCGCTGCACAATACCGGAAAAATGCTCCGGAACGCTCTTGGAGCGCTCCAGACAGACTACCTGGCAATCAGGTCGAAACCGACCTCCTCCATTGCGAAAACCAATTGAGAATTAGCAGTTTACAACTTTGTAACCGGCCATCCCGTAATCCGGCACCAGAAACAAGAATCGGGTTGCAAACATTGCTAGATATCCTGCTCTGCATTCGGGACGCCCACGACCCTAAGTTCGTGCTGCTTGCCGCAAGCGTATGCGTCATGGCCGCGCTGACCAGTGTCCTGCTCATCCAGAAGGCCAAGCAAGTGCGGCGCGGGCCCGCGCGCTACTGGCTACTGGCGGCCGGCGCCAGCGCCGGGTTCGGTATCTGGGCAACCCATTTCATAGCCATGCTCGGTTATACCCCCGGCATGATCGCCGGCTATGCACCGGCGTTGACGCTGCTCTCCTTGCTGATCCCCATCGTGACGACCAGCCTAGCCCTGCGCGCGGCGGTCGAAACGAGTTACAAGGCCGCTCAAGGCGACAACTCTTCTTCGCCGATGCCGCTCAATTCCGGCATTGCAGCAGGGGCCATCATCATGGGCCTGGGCATCAGTGCGATGCACTATTGCGGTATGGCCGCGTTGACACTGCCGGCCCGCATGCACTGGGACGCTGGCTACGTGATTGTCTCGGTGATCGCCTCCATCGTTCCACTGGTCCCCGCCCTGCATTTCGCGATGCGTCGCGACCGGCATCGCGCCCTGCTTGCCGGTACCGGATTTATAGCCCTGGCTGTCGTCGGCCTGCACTTCACCGGTATGACGGCACTGTCGCTGACCCCCGAACGCATATCCCCTTCCGGCCTGCTCATCGCTCCTAACACCATGGCGATCCTGGTCTCCGCCTGCGCGCTGGGCGTCGTGATCGTGGCCATACTGGCCCTCGGCATGGCCAGGCGCAGCGAGAAATCGGTGCGCGAGAGCGAGCGCCAGTTCTCCCTGCTCCAGCGCGGCATCACCGACTGCGCGATCTACATGCTCGATGCATCGGGCCATGTATCGAGCTGGAATATCGGTGCCGAACGCCTCAAGGGCTATCGCGCCAACGAGATCCTGGGCATGTCGGTCGCATCCTTCTACACCCCTGAGGACCGCGCCGACGGCCTGCCCGCGAAGACCCTCGCCACCGCCGAGCGCGAGGGCAAGTGGCACGGGCGCGGCTGGCGCATGCGCCGCGACGGCAGTCGCTTCTGGGCGGAGATCACGCTCGAGGCGGTCCACGACGACAAGGGCGCACTGGTCGGCTTCGCCAAGATCACGCGCGACATCACCCAGCTCAAGGCAGACCAGGACCGCATCGCCGAGATCGGCCGGCAGCGCGATGCAGCACTCGGTCACATGCATCAGGGCCTGTGCCTCTTCGACGCAAACGAACGCCTGGTCCTGCGCAATGCCCGTTTCCTCGAGATGTACGGCCTCGACGAAGATTCGCTCCCGCCCGGCACCACGCTGCGCGAGCTCATCGTCATCGCGCTTACCAGCCGGCTTGGCCAAGCCCCCTCTGCCGACCGCATCGAGGTGAGCTGCCAGCGCATCCACGCGGGCGTGCGCGACCTTGACCATACCCCGATCCACGTCGCCTATTCCGACGACTTCGCGATCTCGCTGGTCAGCCGAGGGCTGCCGGACGGCGGCTGGGTATCGACCTTCGACGACATCACACACCAGCGCCGTTCGGAAGCGCGCATCGCGCATATGGCCATGCACGACGGGCTGACCGGCCTGCCCAACCGCACCCGCTTCAACATCTGGCTCGACGACGCCATCGAACATGCCGCTCGCAGCGACCAGAACCTCGGGATCGGCGTCATAGACCTCGACCGCTTCAAGGACATCAACGACACCTTCGGCCATGCCTGGGGCGATGTGGTGCTCACCGAACTGGCCAGCCGCATCTCCGCAGTGCTCGGCGAGAACGAGATCGCTTCTCGCCTCGGAGGCGACGAGTTCGGCATCGCCAAGCTCTATTCCAGCGAGAGCGAACTGGCCGACTTCCTCGCGCGGATCGAGGCCTGCTTCGCCCAGCCCGTAGAGCACGACAAGCAGGAACTCGACTTCGGCGCGAGCATCGGCGTCTCGGCCTTTCCCGCGGACGGTGAAGAGCGCGAGACACTGCTCAACAACGCCGACCTCGCGATGTACCGCGCAAAGGCGCAGCTGGGCGACACGATCTGCTACTACGAGCCGAGCATGGACGAGAATGCGCGCGCGCGCCGCAAGCTCGCCAACGACCTGCGCCAGGCGATCGAGCGCGATGAACTGACGCTGCTCTATCAGCCGCAGTGCTTCATCAGCGACGGACGCCTGTCGGGCTACGAAGCGCTGCTGCGCTGGCGGCACCCGACCTCGGGAACGATCTCGCCGGTCGAGTTCATCCCGATCGCAGAAGAAACCGGGCAGATCCTGGCCATCGGCGAATGGGTGCTGCGCGAGGCCTGTCGCGAAGCTTCGAACTGGCCCAACAGCCATCGCGTCGCGGTCAACCTCTCGCCGATCCAGCTGGTCCAGCCCGAACTGCCCGCGCTGGTGACCCGCATCCTGCTCGAGACCGGCCTCTCCCCGCGTCGCCTCGAGCTCGAGATCACCGAAAGCGCGATCATCACCGACAAGGACCGCGCCCTGCACAACCTGCGCCAGATCAAGGCGCTGGGCGTTGCCATCGCGATGGACGATTTCGGTACCGGCTATTCCTCGCTCGACACGCTCCACTCGTTCCCCTTCGACAAGATCAAGATCGACAAGTCGTTCCTGCTCCAGTCGGACCAGAACGAGCAGGCCCGGGCGATCATCCGCGCGGTGCTCGCGCTCGGCCAGTCGCTCTCGATCCCCGTGCTCGCCGAAGGCGTCGAGACCGCCTCGCACTTCGACCTGCTGGTGAACGAAGGCTGCCAGGAAGCACAGGGCTATTACCTCGGCCGCCCGGGCGAGGCCCCCAGCGTACTGGTGGCGCACGAGCCCGGCTCTCTGAAACTGGCGGCACTGCGCGCCGCGAACGGCTGATACGCCGGCACGAAGTCCCTGCAGCGCGCACCGTCGGCCCGCCGGAACCTCCCCAAGGCCGCCGGTCGACGGTGCCGCTAAAGCTGCCCTTAGGCCGCACAAAGGCATTCTGGCTGGCAGGACAGGCGCAACTTCGCCATCTCGCCGGGCATGGAACCGCAATTTCCTTCGCCTGACCACCCGATCGCGCCGCAAGGCACGGGGACCGTGCACCTCGTAGGGGCCGGTCCGGGCGATCCCGACCTCCTGACCCTGCGCGCCGCGCGTCTGGTCATGAACGCGCAGGTGATCGTTCACGACGGCCTGGTCGATGCCCGCATCCTCGAGATGGCGCGCCCCGGCGCGCGTCTCGTCTCGGTCGCCAAGAGCCGCTCGCGCCACACCATGAAGCAGGAAGCGATCAACGACCTGCTCGTCGCCGAAGCGCGCAAGGGACGCGACGTGATCCGCCTCAAGGGCGGCGACCCCTTCATCTTCGGCCGCGGCGGCGAAGAGGCAGAGGCCTGCCGCGCTGCCGGTGTACCGGTCGCGGTTGTCCCCGGCATCTCCTCCGCGCTGGGTGCTTCCGCCGCGGCGCAGGTCCCACTCACCCACCGCGACCATGCCTCGATCGTCAGCTTCGTCGCTGGCCAGTGCAAGGGCCTGTCCGAACAGGACTGGTCAGGCCTCGCCGGCAAGGGCCGTACGCTCGTCATCTTCATGGGCCTCGCCACCGCGCCGCAGATCAGCGACAAGCTGATCGCCGACGGCCTCTCGCCGGAAGTGCCTGTCGCGGTCATCGAGAAGGCGACGCGTGCTGACATGCGCGTGCTGCGCAGCCCCCTTGCCGGGCTTGCCGAGCTCGTCGAGCGCGAGGCCGTCGCGAGCCCGGCCCTCATCGTCATCGGCGACGTCGCCGCCGAACCATCCGACCACACGTTACGCGCCCGCCTCGATATGGCCGGCGCGCTGGAGGCAGAACTGTGAAGATCCTGACGGGCAACGACCTCAAGAGCGGGGCGGTGATCTGGTGGACCGGCGTTGGCTGGTCGCTCGACGTCGCCGAGGCCGCCGATACCGGCGAGGACGGCGCCAAGATCGCCGCGCGCGAGGAAGGTGCCCAGAACGTCGTGGGCGCCTATGTCGTCGATGCCGAGAAGGACGCAGACGGGGTGCGCCCCGCGCACATCAAGGAGCGCATCCGCGCTTTCGGTCCGACCGTGCGCCTCGATCTCACGCTCAAGCCCTCCGACCCCGAAGCCGTGAACTGGGTGATCTGATGTACAAGTACGATGAATACGACCAGCAGATGGTCGCGACGCGCGTCGAGGAATTCCGCGATCAGGTGCGTCGCCGTCTCGCCGGTGAGCTGACCGAGGACCAGTTCAAGCCGCTGCGCCTGCAGAACGGGCTCTACCTCCAGCTCCACGCCTACATGCTGCGCGTCGCGGTGCCCTATGGCACGCTCAACGCTGCGCAGATGACCGTGCTCGGCGACATCGCCGACAAGTACGACCGCGGCTACGGACACTTCACCACGCGGCAGAACATCCAGTACAACTGGATCAAGCTGGAAGACACGCCCGAGGCGCTGGCCGATCTTGCCAAGGTCGAGATGCACGCCATCCAGACCAGCGGCAACTGCATCCGCAACATCTCCTGCGACCAGTATGCGGGCGCTTCGGCCGACGAAATTGTCGATCCGCGCCCCTATGCGGAACTCCTGCGCCAGTGGTCGAGCTTCCACCCGGAATTCCTCGTCCTGCCGCGCAAGTTCAAGATCGCGGTGATCGCGAGCGAGATCGATCGCGCGGCCATGCGCCTGCACGACATCGGCATCCGCATCGTCAGGAACGATGCCGGCGAGATCGGCGCCGAATTCCACGTCGGCGGTGGCATGGGCCGTACGCCCTTCGTCGCCAAGAAGTTGCGTGACTTCGTTCCGCTCGACCAGCTGATCACCTATTCCGAGGCTTGCCTACGCGTCTACAACCGCTATGGCCGCCGCGACAACAAGTACAAGGCGCGTATCAAGATCCTCGTCCACGAACTGGGCCTCGAGGAATACAAGCGCCAGGTCGAGGAGGAGTTCGCCCACCTCGCCAGCCAGCCGATCGAGCCGCCGCTGGCCGAGCTCGAGCGCATCAAGGCGATGTTCACCGACCCCGCCTTCGACAGCGATGCATCGGACGAGCTGGACCTCACCGATCCCGACTTCCGCCTGTGGGTCGAGCGCAACACCCATGCGCACAAGACGCCGGGCTACGTCATCGCCAACGTCTCGCTCAAGCCCATCGGCGGTATTCCGGGCGATGCGACCAGCGACCAGATCCGCCTCATGGCACAGCTGGCCAAGGACTACAGCTTCGATGAGCTGCGCGTGACCCACGCACAGAACATCGTCTTCCCGCACGTGAAAAAGAGCGATCTCTACACCGTGTGGAAGGCGCTCGACGAGGCGGGGCTCTCGACCGCCAACCTCGACAGCATCGGCGACATCATCGCCTGCCCCGGGCTCGACTACTGCGCGCTCGCCAATGCGCGCTCGATCCCGGTCGCGCAGAAGATCTCCGAGCGCTTCGGTTCGGCCGAGCGCCAGGCCGAGATCGGCGAGCTCAAGCTCAAGATCTCGGGCTGCATCAATGCCTGCGGCCACCACCATGCGGGCCACATCGGCATCCTTGGCGTCGACAAGAAGGGCAAGGAAAACTACCAGCTCCTGCTCGGCGGCTCGGAAGGCGCCGACACGTCGCTGGGCAAGATCACCGGCCCCGGCTTCGACGAGGACGGCGTGGTCGACGCCACCGAGAAGGCCATCAACGTCTACCTCGCCAACAAGCAGGGCGAGGAGCGCTTCCTCGACACCTATCGCCGCATCGGCATGGAGCCGTTCAAGGAGGCCATCTATGGTTGAAGTTCAGTTCCGCCTGCGTGACGACGATGCCGTCAACGACCCCGCCGTGACCGTCGATGCTTTCACCCAGCAGAGCAACTCGACCGCCGTGCGCATCGAGCCGGGCGACGATGCCCGTGACCTGCTGCCCTCGCTCGAACGCCTCGCGCTCGTCGAGGTCAGCTTTCCGGCATGGACCGACGGGCGCGGCTATTCCTCGGCCCGTATCCTGCGCGAGGCAGGCTACACCGGCGAGCTGCGTGCAGTCGGCGACGTTGTGATCGACATGCTCGGTCATCTGCGCCGCTGCGGCTTCGATGCCTTTGCTCCCGAGCACCCGCTCAATCCCGACGATGCGAAGACCGCCTTCGAACGCTGGGAAAATGTATATCAGGCGACCGGGATCGACGGCCGCCAGCCGATCTGGGCCAAGCGTCACGGCTGATCCAGCGCCTCCGCTTGCCCCGATCGTCGGAAGGGATGATCCTATGACCACGCGCACCGAAAGCAGCGATCGCATCCGTGATCGCATCGAGACCGGCCCTCGCTTCGTCGAGGCCGATGCCGTTCGGCTGAACCGCATGTTCCGCGGCACCGACACGCTCGAGATGCTCGAGACGATGCTCAAGGAGAACATGGTCGGCGAAGTCGCGACGGTCTCCAGCTTCGGCGCGGAGAGCGCGGTGCTGCTGCACCTCATCAGCCGCGTCGATCCCTCGGTGCCCGTGCTGTTCCTCGAGACCGGCAAGCACTTCCCCGAGACGCTGGCCTACCGCGACGCGCTGGTCGAGCGCCTCGGCCTCACCGACTTGCGCAATCTCGTGCCCGAGGCAGAGGAACTGGCGAAGAAGGACGAGACCGGCCTGCGCTGGTCCTACGATCCCGACGGCTGCTGCGAGATCCGCAAGGTCAAGCCGCTGGCCAAGGCCTTGCTCGGCTTCGATGCGACAATCACCGGGCGCAAGGCGTTCCAGAACGCGACCCGCAAGACCCTGCCGCGCTTCGAGATCGACACCACCGACGAACAGGGCCGGCTCAAGGTCAACCCGCTGATCGACTGGAGCCCCGAGCGCCTGGCCGCGTACATCGCGGAGCATGACCTGCCCCCGCACCCGCTGGTCGCGCAAGGCTATCCCTCGATCGGCTGCATGCCCTGCACCAGCAAGGTCGCACCCGGTGAGGATCCGCGCTCGGGCCGCTGGAAGGGCTGGGACAAGACCGAATGCGGTATCCACACCCCCGGCGCCGCCGGGGGCGAAGGCAATGGTGATGGCCCCGCCAGCGACCTGCCTCCCGGTTTCGACCCGGTATTCTGACAATCCCCTGCCCGGGCCGGCGCGAACCGGTCCGGGCCATGGATATCCGCAAAGGCCGGGCCATCGTGCCCGGCCTTTGCGCTTTTCCATCCAGCCCGCGCAAATTGCGCAAGACGCCAGGCCGCGTGCAGTCAATGCACGCCTCGACGCTGTTTGCGTGACTGCAAACGTTGCCTAACTCTCCCCTCCCCCGTATTTTGCAGTGCAACATGACCCATAACTACGAAACCTCCCCTAAGGCGAGCCACCCCGCGCTCGTCATCCTCGCCCTTGCCATGGGCGCCTTCGCCATCGGCACGACCGAATTCGCGGCAATGAGCCTCGTGCCCTTCTTTGCCCGCGATCTGGGCATCACCGAACCTGAGGCCGGACATGCGATCAGCGCCTATGCGCTGGGCGTGGTGGTCGGAGCCCCGGTCATCGCGGTACTTGGCGCGCGTCTCTCGCGCCGCACGCTGCTGATCGGGCTCATGGCGCTCTTCGCCATCGGCAACGGGCTCAGCGC
This sequence comes from Novosphingobium aureum, assembly GCF_015865035.1. Taxonomy (GTDB): domain Bacteria; phylum Pseudomonadota; class Alphaproteobacteria; order Sphingomonadales; family Sphingomonadaceae; genus Novosphingobium; species Novosphingobium aureum. The sequence goes on from NZ_JADZGI010000002.1 coordinate 117,309, forward strand.
GACCTCGTCCAGCTACACGATGCTGCTGTTCTTCCGCTTCGTCTCGGGATTGCCGCATGGCGCCTTCTTCGGCGTCGCGGCGCTCGTCGCGGCATCGCTGGTTCCCTCGAACAAGCGTGCGCAGGCAGTATCGCTGGTTTTCCTCGGCCTCACCGTCGCGACGATCATCGGCGTACCCGCCGCGAACCTGCTCGGACAGGTGGTCGGCTGGCGCTACGGCTTTGGCGTGGTCGCGGTGCTTGCCATGCTGACCATGGTGGCGACCTTCCTCTTCGCCCCGCGCCAGCCCGCCGATCCCGATGCCAGCCCCTTGCGCGAACTGACCGCGCTCAAGCGCCCGCAGGTCCTGCTCACGCTGCTGACCGGTGCAATCGGCTTCGGCGGCCTCTTTTGCGTCTACACTTACGTCGCCTCGACCATGATCGAGGTCACCAAGGTGCCCGAATCGCGCGTGCCGCTGGTGCTCGTCGCCTTCGGCGTGGGCATGACCGCGGGCAACCTGTTCTGGGCCTGGTTCGCCGACCGCAACCAGAACCTCGCCGCGATCAGCGCCTTCATCTGGAGCGCGCTCGCGCTGGCCGCCTTCCCGCTCGTCGCGACCAATGTCTGGCTGCTGGGCTTCGACGTCCTGCTGATCGGCTTTGGCGGCGGGCTCGGCACGATCCTGCAAACGCGCCTGATGGACGTTGCCGGCGATGCGCAGGCGCTGGCCGCAGCCGCTCACCACAGCGCGTTCAACACCGCCAATGCGCTGGGGCCATGGCTTGGCGGCATGGCGATCGCCTCGGGCTTCGGCCTCACCAGCACCGGCTGGATCGGCGTTGCACTCTCGCTCGGCGGCCTCGCCATCTTCATGCTGACGCTGGCCCTGTTCCGCCGCGATGCGCGCCGCGCCGAGCTGCGCGAGGCCTGCCCGGCCTGAGCCTAGCTGCACGAAAAAGCGCCCGCGAAGCATGGCTTCGCGGGCGCTCTTACTTGTGCCTTTCGCCTAAGCGATCAGCCGATCATCATCAGGCTGGCATTGCCGCCCGCCGCAGTGGTGTTGATCGAGATCGAGACTTCCTCGAGCAACCAGCCCAGCCCCGGCCCCGGCTTGCCCGCCGGGTGGACAGGGACGATCGGCCCGGGGCGCTCCGCCATGTCGGCACAGGCCTTGAGCAGCGCGTCCTTCCCGCCCTCGACGAGGCAGACCGCGAGCGGTTCGTCCGGATCGGGACGGAAGGCAGCAGCAACGGCGTCGGGCAGGCCTTCGGGCAGGTCCATGCCCTCAATGCTCGCGCGGTTGCCGGTCGCCAGCGTCAGTGACATCAGGCGTACGAGCCCCGCGCGGGTCTTGGGCCGCAGCAGGATGCGGCCGCGCGGATGCAGCGCGTATTCGTTACGCTCGCCCACAGGCCCGGGCAGCTCCATCTGCGTGCCGAGACGGCTCGCGGTATGGATCGCGCGGGCATGGGCTGCGCCCTCGAACCACTCCTTCTTCGCCAGCCAGCCGACGAATTCGTCGACCAGCGGCATGCGCACGCCCGAAGGCGGCAGCACCAGCGGCGCCTGGCGCACGAGGCGGCCGAGATAGAGCGGACCGCCCGCCTTGGGCCCGGTGCCCGAGAGCCCGTTACCGCCGAAGGGCTGCACGCCGACGATGGCACCGATCTGGTTGCGATTGACGTAGCGATTGCCGGTCCGCACCCGCGAGAGAACATGCGCGACGGTCCCGTCCATGCGGGTGTGCAGGCCGAAGGTCAGGCCATAGCCGGTCGCGTTAATTTCCTCGATCAGCGCATCCATGTTGCGACGCTTGAAGCGCAGGACGTGGAGAACCGGTCCGAAGACTTCCTGCTCGACATCGCCGATCGCGTCGATCTCGATGATCGTGGGCGCGACGAAGGTGCCCTTCTCGCAACCTTCGGGAAGTTCGAGACGGTGGACCTTGTGGCCCTTGGCGCGCATCGCCTCGACGTGATCCTCGATGCGCTCCTTGGCCTCTTGCGTGATGACAGGGCCGACGTCGACGGCGAGGCGATCGGGATTGCCGACTTCCAGCTCGTCGAGCGCGCCCTTGAGCATATCGAGCGTGTGCTTGGAGATCTCCTCCTGCAGACACAGGATACGCAGCGCCGAGCAGCGCTGGCCGGCGCTGTCGAAGGCCGAGGCGATGACGTCGCCCACCACCTGCTCGGCAAGCGAGGTGGAATCGACGATCATCACGTTCTGGCCGCCCGTTTCGGCGATCAGCGGGATCGGCACGCCCTCTTCCGAGAGGCGCGTCGAGAGCTGCTTCTGGATCAGTCGCGCGACCTCGGTCGAACCGGTGAACATCACGCCCGCGACCTGCGGCTGGTCGATCAGCGCCGCGCCCAGCTTGCCGTCACCCGGCATGAACTGGAGAGCGTCGGACGGGACGCCCGCACGGTGCAGCAGACGCACGGCCTCGCCGGCGATCAGCGGGGTCTCCTCGGCAGGCTTGGCGAGCACGGTGTTGCCCGCCATGAGCGCTGCAGCGACCTGCCCGGTGAAGATCGCCAGCGGGAAGTTCCAGGGGCTGATGCAGATCACCGGCCCCAGCGGCACCTGCCCGGCACCGAAGGTCTGGCGGGCCTGCGAAGCATAGTAGCGCAGGAAGTCGATCGCTTCGCGCACTTCCGCAATCGCGTTGGCCGCCGACTTGCCAGCCTCTCGCATCGCGAGCCCCATGAAGGTGCCCATGTGCTCCTGCATCGCATCGGCAGCACGCTCGAGGATGGCGGCGCGTTCCTCGACCGAAACCTCGCTCCAGCTGCTCGCGGCGGCGCGCGCGACAGCGCTTTCGGCAAGCTCGGCTGGCGGTTCGACCGCGATGCCCACGACGTCGCTGTGATCGGCCGGGTTGAGCACCTCGCGCTCCTCGCCTTCGCCGTTCTCGGCCTCGGCCCGCCACGCGTGCGCAACGGTACCTGCCAGGGTCAGCGTCAGGTCGGCCAGCAGGCTGTCGTCGGACAGGTCCATGCCCGCCGAATTACGCCGGTCGGGATAGAGCTGCGAGGGCAGAGCGATCTGGTCGTGACGCGCGCCCGGCTCGGGCATGTCGAGCACTTGCTCGACCGGGTCCTCGACCAGTTCGGAGACCGGCACCTTGGGATCGGCGATGCGGTTGACGAACGAGGAGTTGGCCCCGTTCTCGAGCAGGCGCCGTACCAGGTACGCCAGCAGCGTCTCGTGCGTGCCAACAGGCGCGTAGATACGGCAGGGACGGTTCAGTCCTTCCTTGCCGACGACCTGCGAATAGAGCGGCTCGCCCATGCCGTGCAGGCACTGGAACTCGTACTGGTCATCCGAGTAGGTCTCCGGATCGGCCATGTGGTAGATCGTTGCCAGCGTCTGCGCATTGTGCGTGGCGAACTGCGGATAGACCGCATCGAGCGCGCCGAGCAGCTTCTTCGCACAGGCGATGTAGGACACGTCGGTGTGGCGCTTGCGGGTGAAAACCGGGAAGTCGGACAGACCGTCAACCTGCGCGCGCTTGATCTCGGCATCCCAGTAGGCGCCCTTGACGAGACGCACCATGATCCGGCGATCGGCGCGGCGTGCAAGATCGATCAGCCAGTCGATCACCTGCGGGCAGCGCTTGCCATAGGCCTGGACCACGAAGCCGAGGCCGTTCCAGCCTTCGTCGAGTTCGGGGTCCATCGCCAGCATCTCGAGCAGGTCGAGCGAAAGCTCGAGCCGGTCTGCCTCTTCGGCGTCGATGTTGAAGCCGATGTCGTACTTCTTGGCAATCACCGCCAGCGCCTTCACGCGCGGCAGGAGTTCCTCGACAACGCGCTCGGCCTTGGCGCGCGAATAGCGCGGGTGCAGCGCCGAGAGCTTGATCGAGATGCCCGGGCCGCGAAACACGCCCTTGCCGCTGGCAGACTTGCCGATGGCATGGATCGCGTTCTCGTAGTCCTCGTAATAGCGATCGGCATCGGCCGCGGTCACCGCCGCCTCGCCAAGCATGTCGTAGCTATAGCGGAAGCCCTTGGCCTCGAGCTCCTTGGCGCGCTTGAGCGCCTTGGCGATGGTCTGGCCGGTGACGAACTGCTCGCCCATCATGCGCATCGCGATGTCGACGCTGCGGCGCACGACCGGCTCGCCGGCACGACCGATCAGGCGGTTGAGCGCCTTGGTCATGCTCTGGTCGTCGACACTGCCGTCGATGCCGCCATAGAGCTTGCCAGCGACGACCAGACCCCAGGTCGCGGCATTGACGAAGAGCGAGCGATCGCCGCCCAGATGCTCGCGCCATTGGCCCTTGCCGATCTTGTCGCGGATCAGCGCGTCGCGGGTCTCGTCGTCGGGAATGCGCAGCAGCGCCTCGGCAAGGCACATCAACGCCACGCCCTCGAGGCTCGAGAGCGAGTATTCCTGCATAAGAGCGTCGACGCCGCCCAGCTTGGCGGCCGCCTTCTGCTTCACCCTCAGTTTCTCGACCAGCGTGCTTGCCGTCTTGCGGATCGCATCGCGCATCTCGCCGGGCAGGCGAGCAAGCTCGATCAGCGGGGCCACGGCTGCGGCCTCCTCGCGGCGGCACGCACCGGTGACGGCACGGCGCAGGGCACTGGGTTCACGAACGGGGGGAGCGAAAGCGGTGAAAGGCATGTCCATGGTCTGCGTCATTGTCATCACCGTTACTTAAGCGTTTTGGACTTGGCAGTCCGACTTTTCGGGCTCATTTCCCTGAGCGCATGAACCAAAGTTTGGTTTCGACTTGGACGAAGTGAATGGGAAAAGAACCACATTCGGTCGATTTGGACGACCTCGATCGCCGCATCATCGCCGCCCTGCGCGCAGATGGCCGCAAAACTGTCACTGATCTGGCCAAGGAGGTCGGGATTTCCAAGACCCCGTGCCAGATTCGCATGCGTCGACTCATCGATAGCGGGGTGATTCGTGGCTTTCGCGCGGTGGTCGACCCTGCGAGCTTGGGACTGGACCACATCGCCTTCGTCGAGATCGGCCTCTCGCATACCCATGAAAAGGCGCTGACCGAGTTCAACGAGGCGGTCCGGCGCATCCCCGAGGTCGAGGAATGCCACATGATCGCAGGCAGCTTCGACTACCTGCTCAAGGTGCGCACGCTCGACATGCGCCGCTACCGCAAGGTGATGGGCGAGAAGATCACCAACCTGCCCCACGTCGCCACGACCTCGACCTTTGTCGTCATGGAGGCGATCAAGGAAGTGAACGGCTGAGAAGTAAACGGCTGAACCGCGGCGCGTGTGTGCGCCCGGTCAATCCTCGGCGGCGACGCGGTAGGGCCCGAGGGTCGCGATCAGGACGACGACGAGGACCAGTGCCGCTGCCGAGGACAGCAGGGCGAACTGGTAGTCGCCGGTGAGATCGACCGACCAGCCGAATGCCGCAGGGCCGAAGGCCGCGCCGAAGCTGAACAGTCCGAGGACCACGCCGTAGGTCGCGCCATAGTTGCCGATCCGCGCATAGCGGCCGGTGAAGTAGGCGAGCATGTCCACTTCCGCCCCGGCGGCAAGGCCGAGCATCAGCGCGGCGATCACCACCGGCCCGCCCCAGGCCAGCAGCAGCGCTGCGACGACCGGCGAGACGAGGAACAGCGCGGCGACGAAAGGCGCATGGAAGCGGTCGAAGAGGTAGCCCACCACGACCCGCGCGAAGATCACCGCAAGACCGATGTTGGCCGCCACCTTCGCCGCCTCGGCAGCCGGCATGCCCCGGTCGACGACCATCGGCACGAGGTGGACGATCAGTCCCGCCACGAAGAAGCCGAGCAAAACCGCGACGAGGATCAGGGTCAGGGTCTGACGATTGGCCTCGAAATGGCCCTTCTCTCGTCTCGGCGCCTCGGCAGGCAGGTCACTGGCGGCACCCTTCTCGCGCCGTGGCATGAGCCGCCCGACCGGCAATCCGACGACGAGGATCGTCGCCGCCATGACCAGTGCCGCGCTGCGCCAGCCACTCGTCGCGAAGATCGGGCCGAGCAGAGCGGGCGCGAGGAATGCGGCAAGGCCGGAGCCGAGCAGCATCAGCCCGAGCGCGAGGCCCCGTCCCTTGTCGAAGCGGGCCGAGACTGCCCGCGCCCAGATCGCCGGGGTCGTGCCGCAACCGGCGAGCGAGACGAGCAGCCACAGGCCCCACCACATCGGCACCGAATTTCCTGCCTGCGAGAGCAGCACCAGCGCGAGCGGAGCAGCGATATAGCTCGCGATCGCGATCGCGCGCACGCCGTAGCGATCCGCCAGCCGCCCGACCAGGGGCGCGGACAGGAAGATGCCGAGCTGCTGGAAGGTCGCCGCACCCGAAGCGGCGGCCCGGCTCCAGCCGAACTCCGCCTGCACCGGAGACACGAACAGGCCCAGCGCGTAGAACCCGATGCCCATCATGCCCACGCCGATCGCCAGCGCCGAGGCGAGGACGATGGGCCAGTGCTGTGCGAATTCGCGCCGCGCGGCGCCGGACATGGTTGCGCTCATGTTGCGACGATGTCGCGCTGCAGCAACGAAGGCAAGCAGCGGTGCCGCGCTGTCCGCACATTGATCAGCTCATGCCTGAGGGGGGGGGGGCGTGCAAGAGCGCCCTGCTGCGCGAGCGGCCCGCCCGGTCAGCTCTGGACGTAGGATAATGCAGAGTCGCTCAGGACGATCGGATCGATGTCCATGAAGGGGACGACCGGCTCGACCTGGTACTGGATGTTCACGCGGTCGAACTGCGCGCCATCGTCATTGCCGCGCTCGAGCGTGATCGAGACGATCCCCTCCTGATCGAGCCCGGCCAGCTGCTCGCGCACCTTGGCGACGACTTCGGTCTCGCTCGCATCGTCGTGGATGTTGGCATAGCGCACGCCCTCGCCCACGGCGTGACGGATGGCTCCGGTCGCCTGCAGCACGATGGCGAACTGCAGGATGCCGATCATCAGCGCCGCCGCGACCGGCAGCGCAAAGGCGAACTCGATGACCGAGGCCCCGCGCTGGTCGCGGCGCAGGCGCGAGAGAAACCGTGCCAGGCTCACTGGATCCGCTCCAGGCTGTCGCCCTCGAGCGTGATCGTCGAGGACATGACCTCGCTTCCGAACATGTTGGTCAGGACAGACCAGTCGAACTGCATCTGCATCGGACGCTTGATCGAGACATAGACATAGCGGGCCGATTCCTCGGTCGCGCCGCAATAGCCGTCGAAGTTGTCCTGCCGTACGCCATCGCATTCGAGGAACAGCTGGGCATCGACGAGGCTGGCATCGACATTGCCCGCCCGCGCTGCCTCTGCGACGATATAGCTCGTATCCGGGCTCTGCGGCCGCTTGGCGAGCGCGAAGTCGGTGGTGCGCTGGGCTGCCTGCTCGACGTCGATGCGCGCGACCACGAAGCGCGAGACCTCGACCATGCCGACCAGCACCAGCAGCAGCACCGGCAGGACGAGCCCGAGCTCGATCACGCTGGCACCGCGCCGGTCCTTGCGCAGTGTGCGCAGGACATGGAGGAGGCCCGCCAGCCTCATTCGACGACCTTCACCACCGAGGCCGACAGGTCGAGCTCGGCATAGTCGGTGGTGCAGTTGTTGTTGAGCTTCGAGGTACCGGCGAAGGTCACGTGGTTGGCGACGAGCAAGAGACACTCTGCGCTCTGGCCCGAGTTGCCGGTAAAGCGCACGTCGCCGTTGGGCATGTAAATCACGCCGGTAAGGTCGAGTTCTGCACCACCTGCAAAAGTGCTCTCGCTCGAGGAACCGATCGGGTCCTGATAGAACAGGATATTCTTCCAGGTCGGGTTCTGCGCCCCGGTCGGCGCGGTGAGGTCGAGCGTCGCCCCGCCCACGATCTTGGCCGAGGCAGCGTTGCCCGCACCGCTGCCGGTCATGATGAAGGTCACGCCATCCCCGATCAGCGAGGCGGAACTGGCAACGTCCAGGACTCCGCCATCAAGGATGTAGACGCCCGGCGAAAGGTTCGTGACCCCCTTGAGCGTCATTCCCCCGCAGTACCGGCCCGGCGACAAGGTCACGTTGTCCTTGGGCTGGTTCGAATAGTTCTTGATGCAGCTCTCGCCCTCGGTCTTGGCCGGGACTTTAAGCTCGCGGCTGAGCAAGGGGTCCGTGATCGGCACGCCATACGGCTGCAGTTCGGCGTCGGCCGGAATGTTCTTGGCGCTGGCGTCGATACCGCCCACGGCGTGAAAGCTGGGCGCGTCGATCCAGCTGGTGCCGGTGAGATCGATCGCGGCCTGAATGCCAGAGTTCGCGCCAACGCCGCAGCCCAGATTGACGTCGGCCGTACCGATGGCCCGCACGCCGATACCGGTGGGCGCCAGCGCAATCACGCAGTACTCGCCATCCGACACACGCGTCGCGACCGCCCGGCTGCGGATCTCCGGGGCGAGGTCGATGAAGACACTGGAAAAGGGAAGGCTCTGGCGCGTGCTGGCGATCACCTCGACCGCGCCGGTATCACCCGTGAAGCCGCCCGAACCTGGCGGGCTACTGACCCGCTCGATGGTAACGTTGAGGGTGTTGTCGGCGTTGCGGCCAATCTCGCGCCTGGCCGAACTCTCGTAGCCGTCGCGCTGGATCAGGCTGAGCGCCCCCGCACGCGCACCGGCATCGACCGCCTGCTGGAGCTGGCGGCGCCACAGGTACCACTGGGCCGTATCCACCGCGAGCCCGGCCGCGCCGACCAGCGAGACGAAACCGATACCGGTAAATATCAGTACACCGCCGGAGCGATCCGAGCGGAGGCGCGAGAGGAACGTCAGGAAAGGCATCGATGGATGGTGCTTTCGCCTTGTTACGATCGCCCTCACCCAAAGCCTTTCAACGATAACATCCTGCGAAATTTCTTGGTTAATTTCGCAGTAACCCGGAAAAATGCGGATGTAATCGATGATCTATGAGTAATTTATACGATTATCAGTACTGCAAAAAGAAAACCCCGAGACGACGCGAGGCCATCCCGGGGTCTGAATATAGTCGGATTCGCAAGGAGAATCAGTTGACCGTAGTCGGTCGATAGACCTCGCCATCAGTTGCTTCGTCGTTGTCTGCCGCTTCGGGCGCCTGCGGAACGGCAATTTCGCTCGCGCCTTGCACCATGCTCGACAGGGTCGAGCCGTCCAGCCCCAGTTCCTTCATCAGGCCATCGATCATCGGTGCCTGCGCCCGGTAGGCCAGCGCGGCACTGACCGCATCGTTGGCAAGGTTGCCCGAACCGCCGACCGGAGCACCCGCCCCTGCCGATCCGCCACCCTTCTGGGTGAGCCCGTCGACCTGGACGATCTTGATCGAGTCGATCGCTTCCATCGGGCGCACGCTCTCGCGCACGACTTCCGGCAGGACCTTGAGCAGCGCCATCTTCATCTGCAGCGAGATCTGCTCCGATGAGAGGATGTTCGCCGCCTCGTTGATCGCGCGCTGACCCGCGGCCTCGACCTCCATGCGCACGCGCGCGGCTTCGGCCTTGAGCTTCTCGGCCTCGGCTTCACCCTCGGCCTCGCGCTTGACCGCTTCGGCGCGGTTGAACGCGGCTTCCTTCTCGGCCTCGGCCTCGACCTTGATCGCGATGGCCTGACGCTCGGCTTCCTTGGCGGCCTCGATCAGCTCGATCCGCTTGGCACGCTCTGCGACCTCGGTCTCGCGGCTGGTCGTGACCTGCTCCTCGGCGGCGACCGCCTTGGCACGGGCCTCGTCGGCCTGGCTCTTGGCCTGGCTTTCCTCGCGGCTCTTGTTCTGGATCGCGATCTGCTGTTCCTGACGGGCGAGTTCTACCGCCTGGGCCTGCGCGATGCGCGCCTCCTCGATGGAGCGGTCGGCCTCGATCTGGCGGGCATCGACCTGCTGCTTGGCCTCGATCCGGGCCTCGTCCGATTCCCGGGTACGCTTGGCCTGCTCGCGGGCGATTTCCGCCGTCTGCTCGGCGCGGCGCATCTCGACCTCGCGCTCCTGCTCGAGACGTGCGAACTCGTTGTCGCGCTGGATCGTCATCGACTGGCGATCCGCCTCGAGGTTCTTGGTCTCCATCTGGACGCGCGTGTCCTGCTCGATGTCGTTGCGCGTCTTCTTGCGCAGCTCGATCTGCTCGGTCAGCTTGGTGAGACCTTCGGCGTCGAACGCGTTGTTGGCGTTAAAATGTTCGATCGAGGTCTGGTCGAGCCCCGTCAGCGAGACCGATTCCAGCTCCAGACCGTTCATCGCGAGGTCGGCGGCAGAGACCTGCTGCACCTTCTGCACGAAATCTGCGCGCTGCTCGTGAAGCTGGTTCATCGACATGCCCGCCGCGACCGAGCGCAGCGCGTCGACGAACTTGCCCTCGACGAGGTCCTTGAGCGCCTCGGGGTGCATGGTGCGCGCACCGAGCGTCTGCGCGGCCATGGCAATGGCCCCGGCATCCGGACGGACACGTACGTAAAACTCGGCCTTCACGTCGATGCGCAGGCGATCGAGCGTGATGAGCGCATCCCCGTTCTTGCGCTCGACGGCGAGGCGCACGGTGTTCATGTTGACCGGCATCGTCTCGTGGAAGACCGGCAGGACCAGCGCGCCGCCGTTCATCACGACGCGTTCCCCGCCTACGCCCGTTCGCACGAAGGCGATTTCCTTGCTCGCCCGCTTGTACAGGCGCGCCATCATGATGCCGATCGCAAGCAGCGCGATCACCACCACACCGACAAGCACGCCGATGTTGTAAAGCCCCGTCATTTCACTCTCTCCTTGAGCGGGATGCAGCGGATGGCCCAACGCCCCGCTCTTGAATTCATCCCAACTCAACCGCGCACGCGAAGACGCGGCTGAGCTCAAATGACTTCATTTCTGCATGCCTGCCAAGGCTATGTGGATAAACATGATGCCAGCTTCGCGCTTTTGCGCGCGTCGATCACGTTCTTCGGGTCTGTTACTGCATCAAGCCCGTTTCAAGGCGACGCACATGGCCAAAACTCCCAGAAACGATGCTGCGGACGGCCCTTTGCCCCGCTCTGAAGTTCATCGTGTCTGTGCGGATATTCATATAGATAGGGAAATCGCTTGAACAGGAAAACCGGATAGTTGCGAGTCGATTGCATCTGGAAACTATCCGGCCCCGTCTGGCCGACGCCTCTATGCGGGCCCCTTGAGGCAGGCACTGTTGCCAGCCTCAGGGAGCGCCGCAAAGACGATGGTCTTGCCGGGCACCGCAATGGTGTCGCCCGAGGAAATTGGGTTCAGTCCTGTCAGGGTCCCGTCCTCGGCAAGCCCCGGACTGTGCCCGTTCACGGTTACTGCACCGCTGTCGAGCGAGGCCGCCTGCAAGGTCCAGACCTGCGTCGGCGTCCCGGTCGGCACGGTGCGCGCCTCGTCACCCAGGTTGATCGCCACCAGCCCCACCCCGCCCGGTGCTCCAGCAAGACAATGAGCGTAGAGGCGCAGGTCCTCAGCCGAGGTCTCGGGCGGTGCCAGCACGCCGGTGCCCATGACACGGCGCCACAGGACAGCCACCCAGTAATTAGGCCGGGGCACGAGCGTGTCGCCGTCAATCAGCGCGTAATCGGATGCCGCTAGGGTGTTGTGCATGACCACCTTCACGCCCTTTTGCGCAAGCAGCCCGAGCTGGTTCACGTACCGGAAACTGTCGAGAAAGCTCGCCGCCCATGGGCTGCCCCCACAAGCCGCCTGCGCGGTCTCGGTTACCCACATGGGATCGCCCGGCTCGAAACGGTCGCGCAGCCCGGCATAGTAGTCATGCTCGCGCAGCGTCAGGTCGAGCCATTCGGGGCTCAGCGCCTCCGCTTTCTGCGCACTCGTCCCGCGCCGCGCACCACAACGCTGGGATACTTCGCCATAGAAATGATAGGAGACAGCGTCGAGCCGCCCGGGGTTGGCAGCAAGCATGTCCTGCGAGCGGATCAACCCACTCACCCCGTTGACTGGCGCGGAGGCCAATGCCCCCTCGCCCACGCTACCGGGGCCCAGAACGATCATCTGCGGCGCGGCCTTGCGCACCCACTTGTCGAAGATCGCGAAATCGCGGGCATAATCGGAAGCATCATATCCCTTGGGCAGGCCGCCGACCATCGAGGCATTGGGCTCGTTGTAGAATTCGGCAGCGGCGATCTGGCCGCCAGCCTCGCGCGTCAGGTCGAGCAGGCGCTGGGCCTGTTGCGTACGCCAGACACCCTCTGCATCGCGCGCACCGGGACTGACCGGAAACGAAGTGACGATCTGCGCCTCAACCGCCCGGGAGAAGTCAACGACACCGCGCCATTGCTCGCGCGTGAGCACCTGATTGAACCCTTCAGGCGGTTCGGCCAGGGTCTCGCCTTCGGCCGGGATGTAGGTTGAATTGGCCCAAGTTCCGCTGACACGCATATAGACGGGGCCAAGCGCGCGGGCGAGCGCGCGTAGCTTCGTATCGGTGAGATCGGCGGGACCGCGCATGCGGTAAACCTCGTCGGCCGGGCCGCCATAGGGGGCCCAGAAGCGCCCGCCGGTAACCTCTACCATCTCGACGTTATAGGACTGGAACCGGGCATCGACCTCGGCGATCTGCGCGATCGTCGCGAAGGGCCCTGCAGCTTGCGGGCGGGACGCTGTCGCCTGCACTGCCGAACCGGGCGCGCATCCGGAAAGCAGGCAAGCCAGAGTGACAGAAAGCGTGCTCGCAGCAGCGGCCTTAAAGAGGGAATTTCCCGGCATCGCATTCTCCCGTATTTTGCTTACGGGCTAACTGGCTGGCGCGGCACCGTCGAGGCGCTGGCGGTCCACTGCGAAGAAAGACCGCCCGGGCGTTTTCAGTCGAGACGGGGCAGATAATGGTCGCCGCGCGCGATGGCCTTGAACAACTCGCCCTCGCGCCGCACGATCAGCACCCGCTCGCCCTGTTCGAAGGTCTGGCCCGCATTGTCCGGTTCGAGCATGACGTAATGGACCTGCCCGAAGTGATCCGTCACACTGGCGCGGGCTGGAGAGCCTTGCCTCGCCGTGCCGATCACGATCTGCGCCTGACGCCCGACGAGCGAAGCGCGGTCGACGGCCGTGGTCTCGTCCTTGGGGAGCAGCCGACCAAGCGGACGCGATATCGCGCCCGTCACCGGGAGTGCGACGACACCGGCGGCCGGACCCACGAGCCAGGGCGTCCAGGGCGCCCCGGTCAGGCTCTCGAGAAATTCCTGCGCGGCAAAGCCGATCACGCCGAAGACGCTCAGCAGAACCATGAGCCAGACAATGAACGGCACCCGGCCCAGCCCAATGAGCGAGAGCAACCCGCTGTCGAGCGCCAGCTCGCCATCGGTATCGAGGTCGAGATCGACGTCGGTATCACCGCCGAGCAGGTCTCCCAGCCCGACGAACTGGAACACCGCCAGCATCGCGACGACGCCGATCGCGACCGAGAACGGCAGGTTCTGCGCCTGCGTGACCAGGTCGAGCATCAGCGTCCCCGCGCGCCGCCGTTGCCGCGGGCATCGAGATACTTGGTCTCGAGGAAGCGGTTGCGCGTCGCCAGCGCGTCCACGTCGCCCTTGGAGAGATCCTGGCTCATCGCCTCGATCTCGTCGGAGATGACGCAAAGCCCGTCGATCAACTGCTCGGAGGGACTGTCGCCGCTCACGCCCGGCTTGCTGCGCAGCGAAGGGGGAATGCGCGTATAGCTGTCGACGAGGCCCGGCAGGTGCTCGGAGAGCAGCTTGCGCACCTCGCGCGCGGCAGGGCCGCTTTCATCGACGCTCGCGAGCTGCGGCGAGAGCTGCTCGAGGCGCACGCCGATCATGTCGATGGCATCGATCGCAGCGTTGGGCAGCGCGCGGCGCTTGGATTCGAGCCACAGTTCGGTCGACCCTGCCAGTTCGGCAAGGCTCGCATCGTGCAGGTCGCCCTGGCGCGGACGCGGCACCGAAGGATAGATCGAGAGCACCATGAACACGAGAAAGCCAAGCAACATGGTCAGCAGCCAGGTGCCGTCCGACAGACCGCCCAGGACGATCCCCGCCCCGACCGAAGCGATGACGATGGCGCAGAGCGCGAGAAACGCGCGGCGCAACCGGCGCATCCGGTAGGCCCAGCGCTCCTTGCGCGCATTGTATAGCCGCGCCGCACGTTGCCGGCGCGCGGCCCTCACGATCTCGCTCGAAACCCGCCGCGCGGGAACCTGTGCCATCTCGCCTCAGTCCCTCATTCGCTGCCGAGCGAGGTGAGCAGGTCCTTGGCGGCAGCGCTGTCGCCCTGCGCAAGCCCCTCGCTCTGCCCCTGCGCGCGGGCGATATAGGCCTTCGACTTGTCGATCTCGCCCTCGAGCGAGTCGACCGTCTGCTTCATCGAGTCGAGCGCCTTGAGCTTGAAGGTGTCGATCGAATCCATCGTGTCGTAGATATTCTGGAAGGCGCGGCTGAGCGTCTCGAGCGGGATCGTCGCGCTCGAGGCCTGCTCATGGATGCGCGCCGAGTTGTCCTTCATCATCTGGCCGGTGCCCTCGATGATGTTGGCGGTCGTGGTGTTGAGCGCGGTGATCTGGTCGAGCACGAGGCGCTGGTTGGCCATGGCCTGCGCGACCGTTACCGCAGTGCGCAGCGCGCCCACGGTCGTGGTCGAGGCGCGGTCGACACCCTTGATCAGCTCGACGTTGTTCTTCTTGACGAGATCGAGCGCGAGGTAGCCCTGCACCGAGACCGCCATCTGCGTGAGCAGGTCCTGCGTACGCTGGCGCACGTAAAACAGCGCGCTCTCGCGCACCGCCTTGGCCTTGGCCGGATCGGTGTGGTCGAGATCGGCCGCCTTTTCTTCCAGCGCGCTGTCGAGCGCCTTGGACATCCAGATCATCTGCTCGAGCTTGCCGAGCGAGGCCCACAGGTTCTGCCGCTCGACGTCGATCGCGGCATTGTCCATCAGCAGCTCGTCCTTGCCGTTCTGCAAACGGGTGAGGATCGCCGAAATGTGGCCCTGCGCGCTCTGGTAGCCTTCGAAGTAATTGCGAAGTTTCGAGCCGAAGGGAATGATTCCAAAGAGTTTGCGCTTCGAGAGCAGGTCACCCTTGGTCGAGGGATCGAGGTCCTCGACGGTGCGGCGCAGCTCGGCAAGGTCGGCGCCGACACCGCTATCCTTGTCCATCGCGCGGATCGGGCGATCAAGGAAGCGGTTGGAGTGTCCCGAGACCTCGGCGATCTCCTTGCGCCCCATGTTGGTAATCTGGTCGACCCGGCGACCGAATTCGGGAGAATTGGAGTCCTGACCGACAAGATCGGTGACGAATTCGTCGACGCGAACCTGCAGCTTGGACTTCTTCTCCTCGTCGACCGGAACTAGTCCGGCAGCCTTTTCAGGCTGAACGGTCGGCACGGGATCGGGCGGAGTGAGCTTCAACTCTTCCGCCTCGGCCAGGTCGGTCGCAACAGCCATGGATAGTGTCCTCGTCCTCAGTAAAACCCGTCAAAACAGGAACAATCTAGGTTTCGCGGCGGGCCACTACAAGCAAAACCGGACCGCCTATGCCCGAGCGCTCGACGAAGGGCCGACCGGGCTCGATGGATGGTTCGACACCGAGCCCTGCAACAAGGCGATGCCGTCACATCCCCGACACCTTGCGTATACATTCTCCATAGGAAGCGACGCCCCGTAAACACGGGACAACAGCCGTTTGCACCCCGCTCGGCGCACCTGCGGGCCAATTTGGCTTGCTAGGCACGGTGTACTTCCCCTAAACGGACCCGCCTCGCACAGGGTCGATGGGCTGACGGCGGGCGGAGAACACAACGCAGTCCCGCACCCGCCGGTTGCATCGTCGATGGCCGGGCATGGTATTTTCAAAGAGATTGGTACGAACGTCGCATGAGTTGGCTGAGCAAGGTCCGCAATTCGGTTTTTAGCCTGAAGAAGCGTGACACCCCCGACAACCTCTGGATCAAGTGCCCGAGCTGCAGCGAGATGCTGTTCGCCCAGGAGTTCGAGGCCAACCTCTCGGTGTGCCCGCGTTGCGACTATCATGGCCGCCTGACCGCGCCGAGCCGCTTCGAGGCGCTCCTCGATGAAGGGTTTTCGGTGCTCGCGACCCCCGAGGTCGTGGAAAACCCGCTGAACTTTCGCGACACGAAGAAGTATACGGATCGCCTCAAGGCTGCCCGCGCCGCCAACCCCTTCCCCGACGCGCTGACCAATGCGCTGGGCAAGATCGACGGCCACAAGGCAGTGCTCGGCGTCCAGGACTTCAAGTTCATGGGCGGCTCGATGGGCATGGCGGTCGGCGCGGCCTTCGTCGCCGGTGTCGAGCGCGCCATCGCCGAAAAGTGCGCCTACGTCATCTGCACCGCGGCTGGCGGCGCGCGCATGCAGGAGGGTATCCTCTCGCTCATGCAGATGCCCAAGACCACGGTTGCCACGCGCCGCCTCGCCGCGGCCGGACTGCCCTACATCGTCGTCCTGACCGATCCCACCACCGGCGGCGTGACCGCGAGCTATGCCATGCTCGGCGACGTCCAGATCGCCGAACCGGGTGCTCTCGTCGGCTTTGCCGGCCAGCGCGTGATCCAGGACACCATCCGCGAAAAACTTCCCGACGGCTTCCAGCGCGCGGAATACCTGTACGACCATGGCATGGTCGACATGGTCGTTCACCGCAAGGACCTCAAGGCCACGCTGGCCACGCTGCTCGGATACCTTGAACGAAAGGAAGCCCAGTGAATATCGATAGCGCCCTTGTCCGCGAGCTCGCAGAGCTGCTGGCGGAAACCGGCCTCTCGGAAATCGAGGTCGAGGACGGTGATCGCAAGATCCGCGTCTGCCGCCAGATGATCCAGCAGATGACCGCGAGCCTGCCCGCCGCCGCACCGATGGCGGCGCCCGCCGCTGCCCCGGCAGCCGCCCCCGCTCCGGCCGCCGAAGCGAGCGCGCCCGAAGTTCCGGTCGATGCCGTGAAGTCGCCGATGGTCGGCACCGCCTACCTCGCCCCCGAGCCGGGTGCGGCCAACTTCATCGCGGTCGGTAAGAGCGTGAACGAAGGCGACACGCTGCTGATCGTCGAGGCAATGAAGGTGATGAACCCGATCACCGCGCCCAAGTCGGGCACGGTCAAGGCCATCCTCATCGAGAACCAGCAGCCGATCGAATTCGATCAGCCGCTCGTCGTGATCGGCTGAGGACGGACGTTTCCATGGGTATTTCCCGCCTTCTGATTGCCAACCGCGGCGAGATCGCGCTGCGCATCCACCGTGCCGCGCACGAGATGGGCATCGAGACCGTCGCGGTCCACTCGACCGCCGATGCCGATGCGATGCACGTGCGCCTCGCCGACCATGCGGTCTGCATCGGCCCGCCTTCGGCCAAGGACAGCTACCTCAACGTAGCCGCGATCATCGCTGCCGCCGAGATCACCGACGCCGACGCGATCCACCCGGGCTATGGCTTCCTCTCCGAAAACGCGCGCTTCGCCGAGATCGTCGAGAGCCACGGCATCAAGTGGGTCGGCCCCAAGCCCGAGCACATCCGCACGATGGGCGACAAGGTCGCGGCCAAGCGTACCGCGGGTGAACTGGGCCTGCCGCTGGTTCCAGGGTCGGACGGCGCGATCGAGGACTTCGAGGAAGCCAGCGTGCTGGCCGAACAGATCGGCTATCCCGTGATCATCAAGGCCGCTTCGGGCGGCGGTGGTCGCGGCATGAAGGTGGTCAACACCGCCGAGGAGCTCCAGAGCCAGATGGGCCAGGCCCGTTCGGAGGCAGCCGCTGCCTTCGGCGATGCCACCGTCTACATGGAAAAGTACCTCGGCAACCCGCGCCATATCGAGTTCCAGGTCTTCGGCGATGGTGAAGGCAATGCCGTTCATCTTGGCGAGCGCGACTGCTCGCTCCAGCGCCGCCACCAGAAGGTCCTCGAGGAAGCCCCCTCGCCCGTCATCACGCCCGAAGAGCGCGACCGCATGGGCGGCATCGTCTCGAAGGCGATGGCCGACATGGGCTATCGCGGCGCCGGCACCATCGAGTTCCTCTGGGAAAACGGCGAGTTCTACTTCATCGAGATGAACACCCGTCTCCAGGTGGAGCACCCGGTCACCGAGGCCATCACCGGCGTCGACCTCGTGCGCGAACAGATTCGCATTGCCGACGGCAAGCCGCTCTCGTTCAAGCAGGAAGAGATCGAGTTCAAGGGTCACGCCATCGAGTGCCGCATCAACGCGGAAGATCCCTGGAACTTCACCCCCTCGCCGGGCGCGGTCACCAGCTACCACGCGGCTGGCGGCATGAACGTGCGCGTCGATAGCGGGCTCTATGCCGGCTACCGCATTCCGCCCTACTACGATTCGATGATCGGCAAGCTGATCGTCTCGGGCCGTACCCGCGCAGGCGCGATCATGCGCCTCAAGCGCGCGCTGGGCGAAATGGTGATCGACGGCGTCAAGACCTCGATCCCGCTGCACCAGGCGCTGGTCGAGGATGCCGAGTTCAACGAAGGCGCCTACACCATCAAGTGGCTCGAGGAATGGCTGGCCAAGCGCGCAGCAGCCGGCACCACGGACTGAGGCCCGGGAAGACAGACCTATGAAATCCTACCTCGACTTCGAAAAGCCGATAGCAGAACTCGATGCCCGCATCGAGGAACTGCGCAAGACGGCCGACGGCTCGGACCTCGACATCGAGACCGAGATCGCCAAGCTCTCCGACAAGAGCCAGGCGATGCTCGCCTCGAGCTACTCCAAGTTGACGCCTTGGCAGAAGACGCAGGTCGCCCGCCACCCGCTGCGCCCGCACTTCGTCGACTACGTGAAGCTCGCCTTCACCGACTTCGTGCCGCTCGGCGGCGATCGTCTCTATGGCGAGGATTCGGCGATCCAGGGCGGCTTTGCCCGTCTGGGTGACCGACGCGTCATGCTGATCGGCCACGAGAAGGGCAACGACACCGCCACGCGCATCAAGCACAACTTCGGCATGGCCAAGCCCGAGGGCTACCGCAAGGCGATCCGCCTGATGGAAATGGCCTCGCGGTTCGGCCTGCCGGTTGTCACCCTCGTCGACACCGCGGGCGCGTTCCCGGGGATCGAGGCCGAGGAGCGCGGCCAGGCCGAGGCCATCGCCCGCTCGACCGAGGCCTGCCTCGCGCTCGGCGTGCCGATGGTGGCAGCGATCGTGGGCGAAGGCGGTTCGGGCGGGGCAATCGCCATTGCCGCTGCCAACAAGGTGCTCATGCTCGAGCATTCGGTCTATTCGGTGATCTCGCCCGAGGGTGCCTCCTCGATCCTGTGGCGCACCCCCGAGAAGGCTGCCGATGCGGCGACCGCGATGAAGGTCACCGCACAGGACCTGCACGAGCTCAACGTGATCGACGGCATCGTCGCCGAACCGCTCGGCGGCGCGCACCGCGACCCCGAGGCGACCGCAGCAGCCCTCGCTCGCGCGATCGGCCGCGAACTCGACGCGCTGCGCCCGCTCAGCTCTGCCGCGCTCGTGCGCCAACGTGAGGACCGCTTCCTCGCCATCGGCTCGCTCTAAGCGAAGAAAACTAGCTCCCGGGCGCGCCTACAGCGCCCGGGACGCGACCTCCAGCGCCCCCATCGGTCCGGCATCCTCACCCAGCACAGGCGGGACGATGATCCGCGCCAGCGCCTCGTCCGTGCAGTCGGGCAGGTAACCAGCGAGCATTTCGGGAACCCGCTCTCGCGCCATCGCCAGGAGATGCGGCTGGCGAGCGCTCACCCCTCCCCCGACGACGATCCGCTGCGGCGAAAGCGTCAGCAGGAGGTGCGCGAACAGCTGCGCCAGATCTTGCGCGACCGGCTCCCAGCGCGGATCGTCAGCCGCCACTTCGCCCGGATGGCAACCCAGCCTTGCCGCGAGCGCGGGCCCGCTCACCAGACCCTCGATACAGTCGCCATGAAAGCGGCAGGCCCCACCGAAGCCGTCACCCGGCGCGCGGCGCAGGCGCAAATGACCGATCTCTGGATGCATCAGTCCGTGGGCCGGATGCCCCTCGACGAGCACGCCGCCGCCCAGCCCGGTACCGATGGTGATGTAGACCAGCGAACTACAGCCGCGCGCTGCACCGAGCCGATACTCGGCAAGCGCGGCAGCGTTGACGTCAGTATCGAGTGCGATGGGACATGACAGGCCAGCGGCGAACAGATCGAATACCGCTGCCCCTGCCCACCCGGGCTTGGGCGTATCGAGCATCCTGCCGTGATCTGGTGCGGCGCGCGCAACGCGGATCGGGCCGAAGCTCGCGATCCCCAGCGCATCGATCGGCGAGCGTTCCTGCCAGCGCTGGATGACTTCGAGCGCACCGCCGAGCGTTTCATCGGGCGACGTCGTTTCCAGCGTGATCCGCTCGTCTATCCGACCGGGTCGGCCAAGCACCACAACGGTCTTGGTCCCGCCCAGTTCGACCCCTGCCAGCCTGTGCATACCCGTTCCCTTTCGTGCGCGTTCAACGCCGCCTCAGCAAGCCTGCGGATTGCGCGTTTCGCGTCGCTGTGCAATGCCGGTCTCGCCCGAAGCAAAACGACGGTCGGTCGTAAATGGCCTGCCCACGCGATTTTTGGCCAAAAGACAAACAGGACGATTGGGCAGCGGACGAAGGTTGGGCAGCGGACAAGGCCGACAGGGCGGCTCGAGTTCCCTGCGGGGAGAGCGCCATGGAAACGGCTGCCGGGCGAAGTCCCTCGCTCTTGCGCATTATTGAAATGAATGTGGGCTTTTTCGGGCTGCAACTGGCGTTCGGCCTGCAGATCGCCAATTCGAGCCCGATTTTCCGCACGCTCGGTGCAAGTGGCGCGCTGCTGCCCTTGCTGTGGATCGCGGGGCCGGTGACCGGGCTCGTCGTCCAGCCGCTCGTCGGAGTGCTCTCCGACCGCACCCGCAGCCGTCTCGGACGACGCACACCCTACATGCTCGTGGGAGCCGCGCTCTCTTCGCTAGGTCTCTTAGCCATGCCCTACTCCAGCGCCTTGTGGATCGCGGCATCGCTGCTGTGGCTGCTCGATGCCGCAAACAACATGACGCTCGAGCCCTACCGCGCCTATGTTGCGGACAGCCTGCCGCCCGAACGCCGTGCAAGCGGCTATCTTGTGCAGAGCGCCTTCACCGGGCTTTCGCAAACGCTCTCCTACGCCCTGCCCTCGCTGGTCGCGCTGTTCGTCGATGCGCAGGCACGCGATGCCAACGGCCTGCCCGTCATCGTACGTGTCGCCTTCGTCGCTGGTGCGATCATCGTCGCCTCCACGATCATCTACTCGCTCTGGCGCGTGCCCGAGGGCAGCTCGCTCGATGCCCCCATCGACCATAGCCGCCCCCCGGCATGGCGCGAACTCGTGCATGCCATCCGCGACATGCCGCGCGCAATGCGCATGCTGGCCCTGCCGATGCTGTGCCAGTGGTTCGCCATGTTCGCCTATTGGCAGTTCATCGTCGATGCCATTGCCGAGAGCCTGCACGGAACCCGCGACGCACTCTCTCCCGGTTACAACGCGGCGATCCTGACCGCCCAGCAGATGGGCATGGTCTACAATGCGGTTGCCTTCGTCGCCGCGCTCGCGCTGATCCCTTTGGTCCGGCGTATCGGCACCCGCAACGCCCATGTCGGCTGCCTCGCCGCTGCAGGGCTGGCGATGCTGGCGATACCCCAGGCCACATCGCTGCCCGCCGTGCTCCTCCTCGCGAGCGGAATAGGACTGGGTTGGGCCGGCCTGATGGGCAACACCTACGCGATGCTTGCCGAAGCGATCCCGCCGGGCCGTAACGGTGTCTACATGGGCATCTTCAACATGTTCATCGTCGTCCCGATGTTCATCGAGTCGGCCACCATGCCGCTTGTATACGACCTGATCCTCGCAGAGCATCCCGCGAGGGTCGTCACGCTGGCCGGATTCGTGATGCTGGCAGGGGCATTATCGACGCTTTTCCTTGACCTTGGGAGGCCCTTGTTCAACAACCGGTAACAAGCTGTGTATTTCGCCGAGGATGGCTACCCGTGCACACAATCGTTTGGTAGTAGCGCTAACCATGGTGGACAAAGCACAAGACAATAGCGGCGAGCAGAGCACCCTTGCTCGCTCCAAAACCACAGTCGAGGTTCGCACCCTCGCCGACCTCGCCCGTATCGCCGGTGTATCCGCCGGCACCGTTTCGCGTGCCCTCGCGGGAAAATCGCTCGTAAACACGGAAACTCGCGAAAGAATACAAAAGCTTGCGCGCGAATACGGGTTTCGACCCAATCAAATGGCAAGTAAACTTCGCTCGCGCCGCACCGGCGTTATCGGAGTCGTCATCCCGCTCGGCCACGACAAGCGCCAGCACGTATCCGACCCGTTCTTCCTCACCCTGCTCGGTGCACTCGCCGACGAGCTGACCGAGAGCGGCTACGACCTCATGCTCAGCCGTGCCATTCCCGATCACACCAGCGACTGGCTTGAGCGCATGACCGGCTCGGGCATGGTCGACGGGGTCATCGTCATCGGCCAGTCCGACCAGTTCGACACCATCGAGCGGGTCGCCGCGAATTACCGCCCGATGGTGGTCTGGGGACAATACCGCACAGGACAGACCCATTGCGTGGTCGGCACCGACAATGCTGCAGGCGGACGAATGGCCGCGCGCAAGCTGATCGATGGCGGCGCGCGGCGCCTGGCCTTTCTCGGCTCGACCACCGGCATCGAGATAGCGATCCGCTTCGAGGGTGCCAGGCAGGAAGCTGCGCGAGCGGGCATTGGCATCACCCATATCCCGGTGCACCTCGCCGACGAGGAAATGGCCGACGAAGTCGCGGCCGCCCTGGGCTATGGCAGCGGCTCCGAATACGATGGCATCATCGCCGCTTCCGACCTCATCGCGATGGGCGCGCTGCGCGTGCTGTTCGAGAACGGCCATCAGGTGCCCGTCGAGGTTCAGGTGATCGGCTTCGACGATCTGCCCCTCTCGGCCCAGACGCACCCTCCCCTCACGACCATCCGTCAGGAAATCCACGCCGGTGCCCGCGCCATGGTCGAACGGCTCAAGGCCCTTATCGACAACAGCGAAGCCGAGAGCCTGGTGATGGAACCGCGCGTCGTGACCCGCGCCAGCACGCGCTAAGCCACCCGTCGAAAAGGAAATTTGTCCGATTGATGGAGCCGCCGGCAAGTTCGCGCTTTTGCTGCGGACGGCTTGCGGCTAATCAACGCCTGTGCACGGCTCCCTGCTGACGCGAGGGCGCGTGCCTTCGACGGTCAACGTGTGCACATCGACAGGAAACGCCCATTCACATGCTGCAGATCGAATGCTGATCGGGATTGACCTCGGGACCACCAACAGCGCCGTCGCCGTCTGGGACGGCGGCGAGGCCCGGCTCGTGCCCAACGCGCTGGGCGCGCTGCTCACGCCCTCGGCAGTCAGCATCGATGCAGAAGATCAGGTCTGGCTGGGCACCCCGGCACTCGACCGGCTGGCGATTGCCCCGCAGGATACCGCGACCAGCTTCAAGCGACTGATCGGCACGGCGGCAACCGCCTCGCTGGGCGGTTCGCTCTATCGCGCCGAGGATCTGTCCGCGCTCGTGCTCGGCGCACTCGTCGCCGATGTCGAAGCGCAGTGCGGGCAGCGCGCCACCGAAGCGGTGATTACGGTACCCGCCTATTTCAACGACCGCCAGCGCAAGGCCACGCGCAAGGCGGGCGAGCTGGCGGGCCTGCGTGTTACCCGCCTGATCAACGAGCCGACCGCGGCTGCGCTGGCCTTCGGGCTTGCCGACAAGGGTGACCGCGAGCCGTTTCTCGTCTTCGACCTTGGCGGCGGAACCTTCGACGTCTCGATCGTCGAAATGTTCGAGGGCATTGTCGAGGTGCGTGCCTCGGCCGGAGACAACCGCCTCGGAGGCGACGACTTCGACGCCGCATTGGCGACGCTGGTGCGCCCGCGCCTCGATCCCGACCGCCTGCTCGACGTCCTGCCCGCAGAGCAGCGCGATGCCCTCCTGAGCCGCGCCGCGCAGGATTGCCGCAAGGCGCTGAGCACATCGAGCGAAGCCGAGTTCGCGCTCGTGCTCGACAACCGGCGCATGGCGACCATGGTCACCGACAGCGAGTTCGAGGCGGCCTGCAAGCCACTACTCGACCGCCTGCGCGACCCGGTCGTGCGCGCCTTGCGCGATTCGCAGATCGACGCTGCCGAACTGTCCGAGATCGTGCTCGTTGGCGGCGCGACACGCATGCCGGTAGTGCGCCGCGCAATCACCCGCCTCTTCGGGCGCTTTCCCAATGCCACCGTGCATCCCGACCACGCCGTCGCGCTGGGCGCTGCGATTCAGGCCGGGCTGGCCGGACGCGACGCGGCCCTGTCTGAAATCCGCATCACGGACGTTTGTCCCTACACCTTGGGGGTCGAAGTCGCCGAGCAGGACGGTTTCGGCGGCATCCAGCGCGGCCTGTTCTCGCCGATCATCGAACGCAACACCCCGGTCCCGGTCAGCCGGATGCAGTCCTATTCGACGCTGGGCGATGCGCAGAAGAAGATCGAATTCGGGATTTACCAGGGCGAGGCCCGCGAAGTTGCCCGCAACGTGCGGCTGGGCCGCATCGAAATTCCCGTCCCCGCACGCCCCGCCGGCGAAGTCGAGGCCGAAGTGCGCTTCTCGTTCGACAGCTCCGGCCTGCTCGAAGTCGACGTGCACGTTCCGCTCGACGGTACGCAGCATTCGATCGTCATCGTCGACGAGGAAGACCGCCTCGACCCCGCCGAGCTCGAAAAGCGCCGCGAGCAGCTTGCCGCGCTCAAGTTCCACCCGCGCGAAGAGGCCGGCAACGTTGCGCTCAGGGCTCGTGCGGAGCGCTGCTACGAAGATCACCTGGGCGACATGCGCCAGATGATCGGCCACTGGATCACCCGCTTCGACGGCGCCCTCGATACGCAGGACCCGCGCCGTATCACCGAGGCTCGCGAGAGCCTCAACCGGATGCTCGACGAGATCGAGGGCAGCGCCCCGTTATGAGCGATACCTTCCCCTGGTCGACTCTGGGCATTGCCGAGACCACCGACCAGAAGGCGATCCGCAAGGCCTATGCCGATGCGATCAAGGCCATGGATCCCGACAGCGATGTCGATGGTTTCGCGACCCTGCGGCGCGCTCGCGATCTCGCGCTCAGCACGGCCCGCATCATGCGCAAGGGGGATGCCTCTCAGGACGCACGCGACACAGGACCGGCACCTGCGGCCTACGAAGCCCCGGGCGCATCGCGCTGGGGACATGCAGCCCCCGACCTAGCCGGCGAGTGGATCTACGACGATGCCCTGACGGCACGACCCACCAACGGAGATTCGCAGCTCTCCTTTACCGGCCTGTCCACGCCTGCGGCTGCGGACAGCGCGCGCGGCGAAGCGCTGTCGCTTACCCTGCCATGGGGCGGCAACGGCCTCTCCGCGCCGGTGCTCGACGGTTACGGCGAAGTCGAGGCTGCCCTCGGCCTGACCCCCGGCCAGGCACCGGTCGAGCGACTGGAAGACCTGCTGACCCGGCCCGATGGCAGCTTTCGAGAAGACCCGCTCGACGAAGCCTCGCAAGTGGTTGCAAGGCGCGCGATGCACGCGATCCTCGACGAGGCGCGCGATGCCGACGTCACGCGCCATGACCGCATCGAAGGCCGCCTTGCCGCACTGCTGGCCAATGGCTGGCCGCGCAGTGCGCCCCTGCTCGAGGAAGCCGCCCAAGGCTTCAACTGGGCAAACGAATGGGACCGCTTCGATGCCCGCCCGGTCATTGCCTTCATCGGCCAGCGCCTGCGCGGACTACGGTTCGTCTCGCGGGTAGAGGACAGCGGGCACCGTTATCACCGGGCCTGGACCGAGCTTCGCCGCCCTGGCGCGGCCCCGTTCTGGCGCAGGTTGCAGATATCCTCGTCCGATATCACAGGGCTGCTTTCCGGCATTCGCCATCACTTCCCCGAGGTCGAGGAGTATCTCGACAGCGCACGGGTCGCTTCGTGGGAAAAGAAGCGGGGCTGGCCGCGTGGGCTGCTGCTGGTCGGCTGGCTGCTCCTGCTCGGACTGTGGCTGTGGCGCATCGACTTCGGGCAAAAGCCCGAGTTCCTCGCCCCGGACGGGACCTATATCCCGCTTGCCGAAGATGCCCCGGGTCCTGCCGACATCGACAAGGCTGCCGACGCCGCGATCGCGCAGGCCTTCGGCGGGGGCCACAATCTCGACTGGCTCTGGGATCGCCAGAACGATCTTGCCAGGGACCTGATTGCCAATCTGCAGGTCATCATGCGCGCGCCGAACGCGCAGAGCGAAGCATCGCAGGCTCTCGTCGATATCGTACGCCAGCGCCTGTTTTTCACCGCGCACGGCCTCGAGGGCAGCGAACTGGAAGAGGCCGCGCGCCTGCGCCTCGATCTGTTGCAGGCTGCGAGCACCGCGAGCCCAGCCGCTTGCGTAGACTTCCTGCGCTCGGCACGGATCGAGGGCGCAGTGACGATCCCCGCAGACTTGCGCCGTCGCGAACAGGTTCTGGCAGCCCGGCTTGCCGAACAGGGCCGCCTTGCGCCGCCACGATCGTCCTCACCGCGCACGATCCGCATACCCGCAAGCCTGATCGGCAGCGTCATCGCTGCGACCGGCCTCGACCAGTCGCAGGTCCGAGCAGCACTGCGCGGCGAAGCGGAAGTGGCAGGTAAGCCCGAGCCCGTGGACCCACCGAGCGATTCCGAGCGTTGTAGGGTCGCCATTGCCCTGCTCGATGCAGCCCTGCACTGGCAGGTCGATACGCTGGCCTCACGGCAAGCCCGTACCGAGATCCTGCGCACACTTTAGGCACGGTTCAGCTTGATACTGTAGACTGCCCGCCAAGCGACGCCCATTGCTTGTACGAGACGCGTGCGAGCAATGGCCACGATGTCACGGGAGAAGCCGCCATGATCGCAGCAGCCCTGCACCCAGCCGCGAGGGGCCGCGCAACTCGCCTGCGTTTGGCCTCGTCTGCGCTGCTGTCCCTCGCTCCCCTCCTCGCCTTCTCCTTCGCACCTGCCGCCAGCGCCCGCCCCCGCGAAATGCCACCACTGCCCGCCGAACGCGAAACCGCGCGCGAGCAACAAGTCGCCGTGCTCGCAGGTGGCTGTTTCTGGGGTATCGAGGCGGTCTTCGAGCATGTCCGCGGAGTTCGTTCGGTCCACGCAGGCTATGCCGGAGGAACCGCGAAGGACGCGCATTACCGCGCGGTTTCGAGCCAGCGCACCGATCATGCCGAAGCGGTCCGGATTGCCTACGATCCGAGCGAAGTGCGCTACGCGAAATTGCTCGAGATATTCTTTGCCGTCGCGCACGACCCAACACAGCTCAACCGCCAGACGCCCGACGTCGGGCGAAGCTACCGCTCGGCCATCTTCCCGCAGAACGCGCAGCAACGACAGATCGCGCTAGACTACATTTCGGCGCTCGACATGGCGCGCACCTTCGGCAAGCCGGTTGCGACCTCGGTCGAGGACGGCGTGTTCTACCCGGCCGAAGCCTACCATCAGGACTTTCTGCGCAAGAACCCGCGCAACGCCTATATCGTACGCTGGGACATGCCCAAGCTGACCGAGCTGAAGAAGGCCTACCCTGCCCTCTACCGCGACTGATCAGGCCAGGATCGCCGAGCCTGCCGCATGGCCGCTCGCCCAGGCCCACTGGAAATTGTAGCCGCCCAGCCATCCGGTGACATCGGCTGCCTCGCCGATGACATAGAGCCCGGGCACCTTGTTCGCTTCCATCGTCTTCGACGACAGCGCTGCGGTGTCGATACCGCCTGCGGTAACCTCGGCCTTGGCAAAGCCTTCCGAACCATCGGGGACAAAAGGCCAGCGCGCGAGCCTTTCCTCGGCTGCGGTCAGCGCCTTGTCGGAAAGGTTGCCGAGATCGCCCGAAAGCGCGAGCCGCTCGGCCAGCGCATCGGCAAGGCGCCCGGGCAGCGCCTCGTTCAGAACCTTGCGCAGGCCGACACGCGGGCGCTCGCGCTTGGCCTCGCGCAGCCAGCCGCTGCGACGATCCGGCACGAGATCGGCAGCGAGCCGGTCACCACGCTGCCAGTAGCTCGACGCCTGCAGGATAGCGGGGCCGGAAAGACCGCGATGGGTGAACAGCGCCGCCTCGCGGAATTCGGCCTTGCCGAAGGTGCCGTCGATGCGCGCGACGATGTCGGTGGCAACGCCCGAGAGCTCGCGGAACAGAGCCTCTTCGGCAGGCAGTGTCAGCGGCACCAGCGCAGGGCGCGGCTGCACTACCTTGAGCCCGAACTGGCGCGCGAGGTCGTAGGCGAAACCGGTCGCGCCCATCTTGGGGATCGAGGGCCCGCCGGTCGCGATCACCAATGCTGGCGCCTGTGCGCTCTGCGCGCCGTAGCCGACCCGGAAGGCGCCGGGCTCGCCAGCGACCTCGGCGATCGCGTCGCCGCAATGGACCGTAACGTCACCGCGCGCGCATTCGGCAAGCAGCATGTCGAGGATCTGGCGCGCCGAGCCGTCGCAGAACAGCTGGCCCAGCGTCTTCTCGTGCCAGGCGATGCCGTGCGCCTCGACCAGATCGAGGAAATCGCGCGCGGTGTAGCGGCGCAGCGCCGACTTGGCGAAATGGCGGTTGGACGAGAGATAGCGCTCGGGCGCAATGCCAAGGTTGGTGAAGTTGCAGCGTCCGCCGCCCGAGATCAGGATCTTCTTGCCCGGCTTGTCGGCGTGATCGAGAACCAGCACCCGCTTGCCGCGCTGGCCTGCCGTGGCCGCGCAGAACAGCCCGGCCGCACCCGCGCCCAGCACGATGGCGTCGTATTTCTGCGTCATGCGCTGACCATGCCTCTGGACAGGCTCGACGCGAGCGGGGCCTTCGGGTTACGTGCCATGACGGTGATGAGCTCAGGCAGGGACAAGATCGAGCGCGATCGCCTCGGCGACGCGGATGCCGTCGACCGCTGCCGAGAGGATGCCCCCTGCATAGCCTGCGCCCTCGCCCGCCGGGTAGAGGCCGCGTGTGTTGAGGCTGTTGAAGTCGCGCCCGCGGGTGATGCGCAAGGGCGAGGAGGTGCGCGTCTCGACGCCGGTCATGACCACGTCGGGATGGTCGTAGCCGGGCACCTGTCGTCCGAAGACCGGCAGCGCCTCGCGCAACGCATCGACCACGAAATCGGGGAGCACCTCGGCCAGATCGGTCGGGGTGACGCCGGGCTGGTAGCTCGGGGTCACTTCGCCGAGGTCGGTCGAGGGGCGCTTGGCGAGGAAATCGCCCAGCTTCTGCCCCGGCGCCTTGTAGTTCGAGCCGCCCGCGACGAAGGCGCGCTCCTCCAGCTCGCGCTGGAGCGCGATGCCCGCGAGCGGGCTGCCGGGAAAGTCGCGCTCGGGATCAATGTCGACGACGAGGCCCGAGTTGGCGTTGAATTCAGCGCGCGAATACTGGCTCATGCCGTTGGTGACGACACGCCCTTCCTCGCTGGCGGCGGCGACCACGCGCCCGCCCGGGCACATGCAGAACGAATAGACCGTGCGCCCGTTCGAACACTTGTGCGAGATCGAGTAGGCGGCAGCGCCAAGGATCTTGTTGCCCGCATTGGGACCGTAGCGGGCCTTGTCGATCCAACCTTGCGGATGTTCGATGCGCACGCCGATCGAGAAGGGCTTGGCCTCGACATAAACGCCGCGCTTGTGCAGCACCTCGAAGGTGTCGCGCGCAGAGTGGCCGACGGCGAGCAGGACGTGGGTCGCGGGCAGGAAGTCGCCGTTCGAGAGGTGCAGCCCGACGAGCCTGCGCGCGCCGTCCTCGCCGGTCTCGACCTCGAAATCGTCGACGCGTGTGCCGAAGCGGTATTCCCCGCCCAGCTGCTCGATCGTCTCGCGCATCGACATCACCATCGTGACGAGGCGGAAGGTGCCGATATGCGGGTGTGCCTCGGTGAGAATGTCGTCGGGGGCCCCGGCCTTGACGAATTCGGTGAGGACCTTTCGACCGAGGTGGCGCGGGTCCTTGATGCGGCTGTAGAGCTTGCCGTCGGAGAAGGTCCCCGCACCGCCCTCGCCGAACTGGACGTTGCTCTCGGGATCGAGCACCGAACGGCGCCACAGGCCCCAGGTGTCCTTGGTGCGTTCGCGCACCGCCTTTCCGCGCTCGACGATGATCGGCTTCAAGCCCATCTGCGCGAGAACCAGCGCTGCGAGCAGCCCGCAAGGCCCCGCCCCGATCACCACCGGCCGCGGCCCCGCATAGTCCTCGGGCGCTCGGGTGACGAACTTGTAGCTGGTGTCGGGCGTGCGCCGCACGTGCTGGTCGCCCGCGAAGCGCTCGAGCAGTTCCGCCTCGTTCGCGACCTGAAGGTCGAGCGTATAGACCAGCTTGATCGCGCTCTTGCGCCGCGCATCGTTGCCGCGCCGGGCGACAACAAGACGCTCCAGCGCCTCGGGGGTAATACCGAGACGCTCGCAGGCGGCGCGCTCGAGGTCCTGCGGAGCATGGTCGAGCGGCAAGGCAAGGTCGGACAGTCGGATCATGGCGCGCCCTTATACACCTTTACAGGCCAGCGCCATCGTCTTGCGAAGAGTCTGACGCTGCTCCCGAAGGGCCGCGAGGCTGCCCGCAAAAACCTAAGAGAGCCCTTTGCCAGCCCTCCGCATGCGGTCTAGAAGCGCGCCCGAAGGCAACCCCGGGACAGGAGACCGGCCATGTTCATCGCGATGAACCGCTTCCAGGTCGTGCACGGCGACGAGGACAAGTTCGAGACCATGTGGAAGACTCGCGAGAGCTTCCTACAGGACGTGCCGGGCTTGCCGGTTTCGCCCTGCTGCGCGGCCCCGGCGAAGCCGACCACACGCTCTACGCCTCGCATACGCGCTGGGCATCGCGCGATGCCTTCGAGGCGTGGACCCGCTCGGACGCATTCCGCAAGGCCCACGCCAATGCCGGCACGCGCGGCGAGACGGACAAGCCGACTTACCTCGGACCGCCACGCTTCGAAGGCTTCGAGGCCGTCCACACCATTGCCGCACCGGGAGAGGAAAACTGAGCGAGCCGACCCTCTATGAGCGCATCGGCGGCGCGCCGACCATCGCGGCCCTCGTCGACGGCTTCTACGACCGCATGGACGCACGCGAGGAAGCGCGCGACCTGCGCGCATTGCACCGCGAAGATCTCTCCGAATCGCGCCGCAGCCTCAAGAACTACCTCAGCGAATGGCTCGGTGGCCCTGCACTCTACAGCCCCGAGAAAGGCCATCCGCGCATGCGCATGCGCCACATGCACGTGAAGATCGGCCTCGCTGCACGCGACGCGTGGCTCGCCTGCATGCGCGACGCGCTCGACGAGACCGTCAGTGACGAGGAGGCGCGCGCCGCTATCTACGGCAACATGGCCAAGCTCGCCGACTGGATGCGCAACGTCGAGGGCTGAGGACGCAAGGGCCCTGCCTGCTTACTTGCTCGGATGGATTTCCTTGGTGCGGCTGCCCTTGAGGCTGATCCCCGCCATCAGGCCCTTCTGGCTGAAGGCGAAGGCGTAGACCGCCTTGTCGAGGCTGGTCGTATCGAGTTCGGCCGCAGCGCCCTTGTCGAGCACGACCACGTTGGGATCGGAGCCGACGTCCCAGTTGGCATCCGAGGAGGCCTCGGCAAGCTTTTCGTCGGTCATGAAGAACAGCGCATAGCCATAACTCTGCCCACCCGCCTGCAGGCCGACCGAGGCGCTCGAGATGTTGAAATACTTCGAGACCTTGTCGTCGACGAGCAGCACCCCGTCGCCCGAGGAACCGGCGATGACGAAGCCGCCCTTGATGATGTTGGGGAAGACCATCACGCCCTTGGCACGCTCGCCGATGGCGGCCGCCTTGGGATTGCCCGCATAGAGTTCGGCCAGCGCGGCGCGCGACTTGGCCTCGATCTCCGCGGCAGGTTCGCGCGCCATGGCCGGGACCGGCAACATGCTGGCCAGTGCCGCCGCGGACAGGGTCATCATCGCCGACCTACGCGTAAATCCGGTGAACATCGAAGGATCTCCCAGCTGAGCCTGGCGGGAAAGTCCGCCATTCCTGCAAGGTTCTACGCAAGGTCAAGGCCCTGCGACCATCGACATAAACCCTGAATTCGCCCGGCGAGGCCCCGGTCAATGCCTCGGCTTGTCCACGCAAGCGCCGGCCATGCCGGTTGACACCATGCCTCCACCTGATAGATCGCGATTCGCTAATGATAATGACTATCAATAACGGAGACTAATCGTGATCGCAGACCGGGGCTTCAACATGGGGACAGGACAGGCGCAGGCGCCCGGCATGCGCGCGGGCACCTCCCGGCTCGCGATTGCGCTGGCGACGATCGGCCTCGGCCTCGGTCTCGCTACGGGTGTTCAGGCAGCCGAAGCGGAAATTGGCTCCGGCGACATCGTGGTGACAGGCGCGGTGCCCGACGACTACACCGTCGAAGGCCAGTCCAGCTCGACCCGCCTCGACATCTCGCTGCGCGAAACGCCCCAGTCGGTCAGCGTCGTCAGCCGCGCGCAGATCGAGGACTTCAATCTCGACACCGTGCGCGATGTCCTGCGCCGCACCACCGGCGTGAACGTCGAGACGTTCGATTCGGAGCGCACTTATTACAATGCACGCGGCTTCGACATCGTCAGCTTCCAGTACGATGGCGTCGGTATGCCGCTGGCGCAGGGTATCCAGATCGGCGCAGCCGACACCGCGCTGTTCGAGCGCGTCGAGATCGTGCGCGGCGCGACCGGCCTGCTCTCGCAGACCGGCAACCCCTCGGCCACGATCAACTTCGTGCGCAAGCGCGCCAAGCGCGAGACCGGCGGTTATGCAACCTTGTCCTACGGCTCGTTCGACCAGGTGCGCGGCGACGTGGACGTCAATGCCGCCCTGACCGAGAACGGCGGTCTGCGTGCCCGCTTCGTCGGCGCTTACGAAAGCGCCGATAGCTACCTCGACTATTACTCGACCTCGCGTCTTACGCTCTACGGCACCGTCTCTGCGGACCTCGGCCCCGACACCGTCGCGACGGTCGGCTATTCCTGGCAGGAAAGCGCGCCGAAGGGCGTGACCTGGGGCGCGCTGCCGGTGACCGATGCCGAAGGCAATCCGGCATCGTACGACCGCTCGACCTCGAGTGCGCAGCCCTGGACCAACTGGACTTCGACCGACCGCCAGCTCTTCGCCGATATCACGCATGATCTGGGCAACGACTGGCAAGCCAAGGTCTCTGTCCAGCGCCGTGCCTTCGATGGCGATGCCGAGCTGTTCTACATCTATTACTCGGGCGACACGCTCGTCTCCTATCCCGGTGCCTACAAAGACCATCAGCGCGATACGACCATTGATGCGCATATCGGCGGCAGCTTCGAGCTGGCCGGGCGCGAGCACGAGGTCCTGTTCGGCGGCACCTATGGCGAACAGCGGCTGATCGAATCGCAGGCCAGCGCGCCCGATTCCTTCGGCATTCCCCTGCCCGGCGACACCGCCTTCCAGGGCACTTTCCCTTATCCCGACTTCGGCGACTACGCCGTCGCGGCCGATTACACGACCAAGATCTACACCGGCTACGGCCTTGCTCGCCTCTCGCTTGCCGAGCCGCTCAAGCTGATGCTCGGCGGCAATGTCGCGCGGGCAGAACGCAACGGCGTCTCCTATGGCACGCCCTACAATTTCGCGAAGACCAAGTTCCTGCCCTTCGCCGGCGTGACGCTCGACCTCACCGGCAACCTCACCGCCTATGCCAGCTATGCAACGATCTTCAATCCGCAGGTCGAGACCGACATCGACGGCAACGTGCTCGCACCGCTCGAGGGCGAGACCTACGAGGCGGGCATCAAGGGCGAGTGGCTGGAAGGTCGCCTCAATGCCTCGCTCGCCGTGTTCAAGACCAAGCAGGACAACGTCGCTCGGCAGGCAGGCTTCAACCCGGATCTCGGGATCAACTACTACACCGCCGAGGACAACCGCTCGCAAGGTGTGGAATTCGACGTGAGCGGCGAACTGCTCCCCGGCCTGCAGCTCACCGGCGGCTATGCCTATGTCGATATCGAGGACGATGCCGGAGAGGATGCACGCCTGTTCATCCCGCGCCATACGGTACGCCTGACCGCTGCCTATACGCCGCCCGCCCTTGAGGCGCTACGTCTGGGCGCATCGGCCCGCTATCAGAGCAAGATCGAGAACGGCGTGACACAGGGCGACTATGCTCTCGTCGATCTCATGGCCCGCTACCAGCTCACTCCGAACATCTCGCTCGGCGCCAACGTCGATAACGTGACCGGCGTGAAGTACTGGTCGAGCCTGCAGAGCGCCCAAGCCTACTATGGCGCCCCGCGCACCGTGCGCGGCACGCTCGGCCTGAGCTTCTGAGCATGACGGGGGCGATGACCGCGACGCTGCTTGGCGCCTGCCTTCTCCTTGCCGCGGCAGGACCAGTCCTGTTGCGGGTGGGCTGGCAAAGCCGACGCGACGCGGTTGTCGCCGGTTGGGCGGCGCTGATACTGGCCAGCGTAATCGCGCTTGGCAGGTTCGGTGCCTGGGGCCTTGCCACTGGCGCGGCCACGGCCTCGCTCGTCGCCATGGCGCTGCTCGCGCATGCGGCGGGCATGACACCAGCTCCGGCGCGGCCGGTCCGCGACCCGAACAAGCGTCGCTCCACGCCCGCCCCATCCCCGCAATCCGGGGCATCGCGCATGGCCGCAAGAGACCTCTCCCGGCGCATTGGAGTGTTTCTCATCGCTGTCCCGCTGGACATTGCCGCTGCGCTAGCCTTCGCCTGGGCCAGCCAGCGCTGGCTGTACCTCGCGGGCTGGCAACCGGCCAACAGCACGCTCTTCGCGCTCTTGGTCCTGCCGCTCACCTGGCTGGCGCTGCTCAGCTGGCAGATGACCCGCTCGCGCCCGCTGCCCATGATCCCGGCCGCGTTGTTCACCGCCCTTCCCGGAGGCCTGACATGGCTGACCCTGTGACCCCGCCCACCGTGGGCGCCTCTTCCTCCCGCGCTCCGGCGGCTCCCGGCTTCGTGCAGCGTGCCTTGTCCGGGCATGCTGCCGTCGGGCTGCTCGCAAGCGGCCTGCTCTACCTGGTCTGCCTCACCGGCGCGCTGGCAGTGTTCCAGCAGGACCTGCAACGCTGGGAGGAACCGGGCATCACCGAGGTCGCGCAGGTCAGCCCCGCCGCCGTGCAGCACGCACTGGAGGACACGCTCGCGCGGCAGGACAAGCCGACCGACCATGCCTATGTCCACATGCCGACGCGCGGGCTCCCGCGCCTCGTGGTCACCACCGACAACGGCGCGAACTACGTCGATGGCGATGGTGCCTTCGTTGCACCCGAAGCCCATGCATGGACCGAGTTCGTGCTCACCATGCACTACTATCTGCACCTGCCACCGACCTGGGGGGTGATGTTCACCGGACTGCTCGGCGTGATGCTGTGTGTCGCACTGGTGACCGGGGTTCTCGCTCATCCGCGCATATTCCGCGATGCCTTTCGCATGCGCCTGCGCGCCCGCCCCCAGCTCGCGCGCGCCGACCTGCACAACCGCTTCGGCGTCTGGCTGCTGCCGTTTGCCGGTGCCGTTGCCTTTACCGGGGCGGTCATTGGCCTAGGCCAGCTCGTCTTCGTGACGATCGCGCAGGAGCGCCACGGCGGTGATCTCGAGACGGCCTACGCCCCGTTGTTTGGCGAGCACCCCGCGCACGACCCGCGCCCTGCCCCCGTAGCGCGCGCCGACCGTGCGCTGGCCTGGATGGTGCGCCATCACCCCGAGCACCGCGTCACTTACGTCACAATCGAGGAGACCGGCACGCGCGGCCAGCAGATCTCGGTACTGGCCGATCACGACCGACGCCTGATTTATGGCGAGAGCTACCTGTTCGACGGCGAAGGCCGCTTCAAGCGCAAGCTCGGCCTGTCCGACGGTGCGCTCGGCCAGCAGGCAGCCGCCTCGGTCTACAAGCTGCATTTCGGCACCTTCGCCGGAATTCCGGTCGAACTCGCCTATCTCGGCTTTGGTCTCGGGCTATGCGCGATCATCTCCACAGGCACGACGCTTTGGCTGATGAAGCGCCGCTCGCGCGGGACACCCTCGCCCCGGCTCGAAGCCTTGTGGGCGGTGACGATCTGGGGCGCGCCGCTGCTGATGGTGGCAGCCTACTGGCTGCGCGCGCTGGGCGGGGCCGAGATGCCGCTGACCGGCGGGTTCTGGCTGGCCTTTGCGCTACTCGGCGCCCTCGCTGCGGCGATGCCAGGGCTGGCGCGCAAGCTCAATCTGCGCCTGCTACTCGCCGCCGCGCTAGCCGCGACGGGAGCGGGGCACTATCTCGCGAACGCGCAGCTTCCGGCGGCAAGTATCATGATCGACGTCGCGCTGGCGCTTGGCGGCGTCCTGCTAGCCCTGCCGGAGCTGCGCAGCCCCGGCATCAGACTTGCGAAATCTCCGCCGGCGCCAGATCCTCGATCTGTACCCGGTTGAAATCGGGATAGCGCCCGAGGCCGAGCAACAGCGCGCCACCCACGCCGAACAGGCCGATCGCAACGCCGAGCATGATGTCGTAGGTCCCGGTGGCATCGCGCACGGCGCCGTAGAGCATCGGCGAGATCGAGGAGCCGATGCCGAAGGGGGCATAGAGCGAACCATAGATCTTGCCATAGTGGCGCAGGCCGAAATAGCGCGCTGTCATGAAGGCGACGATGTCGCTCTCGGTGCCAGCCGCGACACCGATGAGAAAGCCCCCCAGAGCCACGAATGCGAAGCTGGATCCGGTGCCCATCAACACAAAGCACGCAAGTGCGGGGAGCAGCATCGCCGGGAAGGCAACGCCTGGCGCCCAGAAGCGGTCGAACAGATAGCCGATGCCGAGCCGCCCGACGAGGATGCCGAGTGCAACGACGCTCATCACCGTGGCCGCGTCGCCCGTGGTAAAGCCGTGCAGCTTGACGATCTCGACCATCTGAACGTGAGCGCCGCCATAGGCGACCGAGATCAGCAAGGTGCTGACCAGCAGGAGCCAGAACTGGCGTCCGCGCATCGCCTGCTTGAGCGAGATGCCGCTGACCATGCCGTCGGCCCCGGCACTGATCGTCGCCGGACGTTCCTCGGGCCTCGGTTCGCGGTACCAGGCAACGATGAACGGCATTGCGAGGAACAGCGCAAAGAGCGTCGCTGCCGGGAAGGCGAGCCGCCAGCCGCCGATGCCGATTGCGAAATTGACGAAGTGCGGCACGACCATCGCGGTCGCACTGGTGCCGAGCAAGGTTATGCCGAGCGCCAGCCCGCGGTGCTTGTCGAACCACATTGCCACCGCGCGGCTCCAGATCACCGGGGTCGAGCCGATCGCGACCGCCCCCAGCGCGAGCCAGAACAGGTACCAGCCCACGATCCAGTTCGGTGTGAAGTAGAACGAGGAAAAGACCAGGATGAAGGCCGCCAGCGAGGCAATGCCCACCTTGCGTACGCCGTGGCGATCGCACAGCGAGCCATAGAACGGCGCGAGCAGCGCGGCCGGGATACCCCAGAACAGGGTGGCCGCGCTGATCTGCGTATAGTCCCAGCCGAATTCCTCGTGGATGGGGCCTATGACGAGCGAGAAGACGTTGAACGGGATCGGCGAGGCGCCGCAGGCGGTCCCCAGCAGGGCGGCGAAAATGATCTTCCACCCCTTCTTGAATTCATTAGCCAATTGTCTTGCCTCGCCGATCCCGTGGTTGGTTCAGATAATCAGAAGTTGAAGCGCAGCTTACCCATCACGGTGCGCGGCGCATTGATGTACGAGTAGCCCAGATAGCTCTGCGGATAAGCCTTGTTCGTGCAGTTCTGGCAATTGACCGAAAACTGCCAGGCATTGTCCGGGCCATTGAGCGCCAGCCCCGCGTTGAACATCCACAGCGAGCTGGCATGCGAACCGACAACGTAGCGATTGCCCGCGCCTTCGTACGTGCCGGTGCCCGTGTCCGCATCGTAGTAGATGGTGCGGTTGGCCGACTGCACTTCCATCGCCGAGCGCCAGGTCGCATCGACCGAGGGCACGACCGAGAGCGCGCCGACCGGGATCTCGTAGCTCGCGCCCATGGAGAGGGTCCAGTCGGGGGTACGCACCGGGGTCGAGATTTCGCCGCTGTCGGTGACGATGCCCACGCCGCAGCGCGTGGTATCGCCAGCCAGACACTGCGCCTGCTGGGCAGCCACCGAGAGCACGCCATATTCGTCGGTCTCGGGGGCATTGGCGTCGATCAGGTACTTGTCGTCCTGATAACCACCGCTCAGGTGCAGGTTGAGGCCCGGCGTCGGCACGAAGACGAACTCGGCCTCCACGCCCTTGTTGCGGTAATCGGCGAAGTTGCGGGTGAGAAAGGCGATCGAGCCGTTGTCACGCACGAAGCCCGCCGGGGTCTGCAGGTCGGTGATGTCCATCCAGTAGACCGTGAGGTTCGCGCGCAGCATGCGGTCGAACCATTCCGACTTGATACCCGCCTCGTAGCTCCAGACCTTTTCGGGGCTGAAAGGCAGGAATTCGCCCGGACGTGTCGCGCGCGAGGCCCAGCCGCCCGACTTGAAGCCCTTGGTCGCGCTGGCGTAGAGCAGCACGTCATCGGCCGCCTGATAATTGATCGCGAAGCGCGGGGTCCAGATCTTGGTCTTCTGCTCGAGCGGGATGTTGGCCGCGACAAGGTTGTCATTGTTCAGACACCCTGCCCCGCCCGCAGCGCAGCTGGGACGCAGGTCGTAGATGCCCACCTTCTTGATCTCGTCGGTATAGCGGATACCCGCGGTAACCTTGAGCTTGTCGGTGATGTTGGCATCGAACTGCGCATAGCCGGCGATGGATTCGGTCGAGTTCTTCAGGATCTTGTCGTCGAGCAGCAGCGCGAACGACGAGGAAACACCGAAGATGTCCGCCGTGTTCGTGTTGTTCTTCTCCTTCATGTAGAAGGCGCCCACGACGTAGTCGAGGAAGCCGCCGAAGGCAGAACCGTTGACCTTGACTTCCTGGCTGAACTGGTCGGTCCAGATGTCGGCAAGGATGGTGAAGCCGCCAAAGTCGTAGCCGCCGACCGCAGGATAGGGATTGGCCGTCGAAGGCGCCGAGCGACCGTCGTAGAAGTCGAGTCCGTATTCCATGTTCTGGCGCAGGTAGCCGGTGATGAACTCGACCGTGGCATCGTCCGAGACATCGATCGCCAGCTTGGAGGTAATGAGGTCGGTGACCGCCTTGCTGCCATTGCCGTAGTAGGCCTTGTCACCGGTCACGCCGAGATCGGCGAAAACGTCCGAGGAGGCCTCGGTGTAGCCGGTCGAGGCGAAGCGGCCGTCGCAATCGGTGGGATCAGCGGGGTTGCACTCGAAGTTGAGGATGTTCTCGGACTTGTCGACGATGTGGGTGTAACCGCCCGACCAGCGCACGCTGTCGCTCAGTTCGCCGCGCAGCGCGAGACGCGCGCCCCAGCCGTCGATGTCGTTGAGCTTGTCGCCGGTGGTCACGTTCTTCACGTAGCCGTCGCTGTCCTGCCAGTAGGCCGACACCTTGGCCGCGAAGGTTTCGGCGAGCGGGATGTTGATCGTGCCGCGCAGCTGCTTGGCCTCGTAAGTCCCGTAACCGCCTTCGACGAAGCCGCCGATCGTGCCGAACTCGGGCTCGGCCATGTGCACGCTAACCGCGCCGCCCGTGGTGTTGCGCCCGAACAGCGTGCCCTGCGGGCCGCGCAGGACCTCGATCCTGTCGACGTCGAACATCGAGAAGTTGTTGGCGCCCTGGCGCGAGATGTAAACGTCGTCGACGTAGGTCCCGACCGGCGGATCGAAGGTGGCGATGGACTCCGTCGAGCCGATACCGCGGATGTAATAGGTGTTCGACGAACCCAGACCGGTGTTGTTCATCGCGATCATGTTCGGGATGTACTGGGCAACCTGGAGTGCGTTGGTGACGCCACGTGCCTCAAGCTCGGCGCCCGAGATCGCCGAGATCGCGATCGGCACGTTCTGCTGGCTTTCCTGGCGGCGCTGTGCGGTCACGACGATATCGGTAACCTGCCCGGAGACCTCGCGACGCGAACCAGCATCGGCCTCGTCCTGAGCATGGGCGGGAGCAGCGATCGCGAGCATGCCGCACAGTGCGGTGGTCGCGCTCAAAATTGTCTTCCTCATGAGCCATCCCTTTGTGTCTTGCGGGCGTCTCGCCTGTCCGCGGCACCCCGTTGCGCAAAAGCGTCCATC
This sequence comes from Novosphingobium aureum, assembly GCF_015865035.1. GTDB lineage: Bacteria > Pseudomonadota > Alphaproteobacteria > Sphingomonadales > Sphingomonadaceae > Novosphingobium > Novosphingobium aureum. The sequence continues at coordinate 157,387 of NZ_JADZGI010000002.1, forward strand.
CGCGACGGGACGAAACGGCTGAGACAGCCTCCGATCTGGGTCGGCTAGCAGCAGCCTCAGCGCCCGCAAGGTTCGTTCGATCCGCCCCCAAGTCAAGCACGAAATGGCGACACTTGACTTTTTTGACATAAAAATATTACAAAAAGCCTCAGCCGCTTTCGACTCAATCGAAAATTTCCAAAAAATCGGCTTGAATCCATAGGTTTCAGTCAAGAACTAGAGGCATTCAAATCCGACAGTCGGACAGATCCAGTTAAGTCGACTATCGACTTCTGGCTTAATTTGTACGGACATATTGCAGGGCAGGGACATTGCGTGCGCAGCCTTCGCCGAGCCGCCGATCACTTTCCCGAAAGATCGCATATCAATTAGAAGGGACCCCAGATGACCGATGCCCCGACCGAGGCCTTCGCACCGCTGCCCGCGCGACGCGGACTGATCGAATATCGCCGTCGGAACGAACGCGCGCGCTGGGGCTTCGAACGCTGGGAAATCACCCGTGGAAGTGACGGAATGCGTACACTCAGCGCACACTGCGAACTGGCCGTGGCAGGTGAGCAGGTGGTGCGCGACAACGTGCTCTCGGTCCATGACGACTTCCATCCCGCCGAGGCCTACGTGCGGGTCATGAACAAGGGCGAACTGACCGGAAGCGGCTGGTTCCGCTTCACCGATACCGAGGCCGAGTGCGAGAGCTTCTCGCGCGATCTGGGCCGGGTCAGCCAGACAATCGCCATCCAGCGCCCGATGCGCGGCTTCGGCGTTCATGCGGTGCAATCAGACGGCTGGCTCGCCGCGACCTTCCCTTTTGACAAGGGGCCCGGACACGTCGCCTTCATGGGCCGCAACCTGATGCACAGCCTGCACCATCTGGGTGCCACCGGGCCAAGCCTGTGCACCACGACTTCGGGCTTCGAGTTCGTCGGGGTCGAGACGATCGAGGTTCCTGCCGGGCGTTTCGAGTGCAACCGCATGCGCCTTCGCGGCATCGTCAACGACCATCCGCCCTACGACATGTGGCTGAGCCGCGACGGCGACTGCCTCTACGTCAAGGGCGAGGCACAGGGCTATCTCGATTCCGTATTCGAACTCGTCGAACTCGAAGGCGATCCGCTCGGCTGACCCCGTCGGAAACACCTCTCCTTACTTCTCACCTACCGATCCGAAAGACTCTCCAGGATGCAGATCACCAGGCACTTCGTCGACGTCGGCACTCGCCGCGTGCATTACCGTCGCTGCGGGAGCGGCCCGGTAATCCTCATGGTTCACCAGAGCCCGCGCTCCTCGACCGAGTACGAGGCCCTGATGCGCACCTGGGGCGAGACCCATACCTGCATCGCCCCCGACACCCCCGGCTTCGGCCAGAGCGATCCCCTGCCCGACGAGAACGCGACCATCGACGACTTCTCCGACGCGCTCGTCGGCCTGCTCGATGCGCTCGGCTTCGACAAGGTCGCGGCCTACGGGTTCCACTCGGGCGGCACGATCCTCGTCAATACGCTGGCACGCGCCCCCTCGCGCTTCACCGCGCTCGCCATCGGCGGCTTCGCGATCTGGACCGAGGAAGAGAGCAAGGCGTTCTCGCAAAGCTACCTGCCCGCATTCAAGCCCTCGGCCTATGGCGAACATCTTGCCTGGTTGTGGAACCGCATTCTCGAGCAGACCTGGTTCTTCCCCTGGTTCGATACGCGCAAGGCCGCGCGTATCGGCGTTGCTCATGACGACGTCGCGCGGGTCGATGCAGTGATCCGCGAGATGCTCGATTCGGGCGATGCCTACCGCGTGGGCTATGGCGCGGTGCTGCGCGCGCCGCGTATCGTGCCTGCTCCCGGCGAAGAGACGCGCCCGGTCCTGATCAGTGCCTACGAGGCCGACGTTCTCTACGAGCACATCGACCGGCTGCCCGCGCTGCATCCCTCGTGGGAAGCACGCAAGCTGGCCACCGCCGCTGACCAGCAGCAGGCAAGTCTCGATCATCTGGCCCCGCACGCCCAGTCCGCCCCCGCAGTCATCGGCGAATGCGCCGACGAGGGCTTCATCACTGTCGACACCCCCGGCTTCACCGGCAGGCTGCACTGGAAGGGCACAGGCCAAACGCTCAGGGTCCATGCCCCGGGCCAGTCGGTCGAACTGCTCGACCTTGCCGGAGCCAAGGCAATCGACCTGCCCGGCCACGGCCTGTCCGATGGCTGGGAAGGAGCCGCCCCCGCCGACGCTGCACCCTGGCTCGCGGTGATCGAGGCCGCGCGCACCGCGCTTGGCTGCACCGAGATCGACTTTGCCCCCGCTCCCGCGGGCGATCCCGAGCTGCTCTACCCCGACCTCGCTCCAGACCGCTTCGGCAGCTATCTCACCAAGGCCTGGCAAATCGTGCGCGCGGGCAAGTTCTTCGCCCCGTGGTACGAGGCCGGCGCGGCCAATGCGATCGACTTCACCCCCGAAGCAATCGCCCCCGAGGCGCTGCGCATCGAGCACCGCGCCCTCTTGCGCTCGAGCGCCGCACGCGAATGGGCCGTGACCCGCGATGCGGTCGCCCGGACGATCGGGCTTGCGAACAGAGACGCTGACGGCCACTGAGTTGAAACTACGTTCGAAATTTCAGGGGTACGATGGATATAGCGTCGAAGCAGGGAGGGCCGCGATACCTGCAGCTGGCCGACAAGCTGCGCCAGGCGATCGAGGATGGTACGCTTACCCCCGCGACCCCGTTCCCCACCGAACTCGAACTGTGCCGCGAATATGGCGTGAGCCGCTTCACCGTGCGCGAGGCCCTGCGCTGCCTGCAGGAAGAACGGCTGATCTCGCGCCGACGCGGCTCGGGCACGGTGGTCGAGCCCCCGCACGTGCAGGCCAGCCCGACCTTCCAGTCGCTCACCAGTCTCGACGAGATGCGCCAGTATGCCCGCGATTCGCGAAGTGCGCTGGTCCCGATGGGGGAGAAGGTGCTGCCCGGCACGATCGCCCGGCAAATCGGTCCACATGGCAAGACCGACCGGAAATGGGCCTTCCTGCATGGCGTGCGCAGCGCCGGTGGCGGTCAGGACCGGCCAGTCGCAGCGATCGACTGCTACATCCGCGCGGACCTCGCGCATCTGGTGCCACAGCTCGACCTCACCTCGCTGGCACTCTTCAGCCAGCTCGAGGCGCTCGGCGATCTCAAGATCGGGCGCGTCGTCCAGCATATCTCGGCGGTTCCTGCCAGTGCGCCGATGGCCAAGGCACTACAGATCCCGCGCCGCCGCCCGTGCCTGCGCATCCTGCGCATCTATCACGACAGCGAGGGGCGCCCCTTCGAGATAACCAACACCTACCACCCCGGCGAGGCCTTCAGCTATTCGATGGTGATCGACCCCGAGTAGACGCGAGGCATCCCGCCGCCCCCACCAAGAGAGGGAAGGCACGAAGATGACACGCGTCACACGCACTTACGTCGAGGGAAGGCACGGGCAGGTCCACGCCCGTGTTGCAGCCCCGGACGCGAACGCCTCCACTTCGGGACGGCGCCCGGTGCTGTTCATCCACATGAGCCCGATGACCGGCCGCATCTTCGAGCGGCTCGTCGGCGAAACTGGCGATGATCGCCTCGCCGTCGCCTTCGACACCCCCGGCTACGGCCACTCCGATGCGCCAAGGCGGCAACCCTCCATCGAGGTCTATGCCGATGCCCTCCACGAGGCGATGGCAAGCTTGATGGCTCAAGGTACCCTCCCCCCTGCCACGCGCTTCGATGTCATGGGCTATCACACCGGCGCGCTGGTTGCCGCCGCGATGGCCGCGCGACATCCCGAGGCGATCGGCAGGCTCGTCCTCGTCGGCGCACCACTGTTCGATTCCACCGAGCGCGAGACCTTCCGCAGTTACTACGGTCCCCATAGCCATGCCCCGAGCGAGGACGGCAGCCACCTTGCCCGGCGCTGGCGCGGCTTCTGCCACCACTACCGCCGCCCCGGGATGAGCCTCGAGCAGGTCGCCGAGCACTTCGAGGAGGCCCTCACCGGCGGGGACAAGGCCTGGTGGGGCCATGCCGCTGCCTTCGACTACGATCTCGAGGCTGCACTGCGCGCCCTTGCCCACCCGGCACTCGTCCTGCGCACCGGCGACGACCTTGCAGCCCAGACGGAAAAGGCACGCGGCATCTCGCCCCTGCTCGACATGCTCGATGTACCGGGCTGGGGACATGGTTTCGCCACCAGCCACGCCGCCGAAGTCGCCGCGCTGTTGCGCCACTGGCTCGACGCCGGGGATTCCCACCGCGCAGCGCGCGAGGCGCCGCTTCCCGAATCGGCGCAGGGCCCGTGCTGGCCACCCGCCGAAGCGGGCAGCTTCGCGCCGCGCTGAGCATCGATGTAACGCCGCCAACCACCCACTATTGCAATCCATTATCAACAAGGCTAGTCCATCGCCATCGCGACCGGCGCTTGCCGGGAGCGATGCGTGCCACTGCAATGCTTGGCCTTTTCCTTTGGGCAAGAGGCTGGCGCGATGGTGCATTGCGGTGGATTTGCCACCCGATGGTAGAAAACTTTTGTCCCGGCCAAGCAAATTTCGGCGGCCTTTCAGGCGCCTTTTTCTTGACCGGACCTCCGGATTGCGCTTGACGCACGCCGGACATTTGGACGGCGGCACATCCGCATCCATCGGCTCTCCCACCGCGCGGTCAGCACCGCGATTGCAGCGGGGAACCGATCCGGACGGGACACGTCGCCAGCGCTTTCGCGGCACCAGCCGCACACACCATTTCGTGCATACCGAGGACCAGAGAATGAGCAACGGAACCGCAGAGGCAACGACCCTTGAGCCGACCACGGCCCTGAGCGTCGAGACAGTGCGTTCTGTCCATCACTGGAACGAGCACCTGTTCAGCTTCAAGATCACCCGCCCCTCGACCTTCCGGTTCCGCTCGGGCGAATTCGTGATGCTCGGCCTGATGGGCGACAACGGCCGCCCGCTGCTGCGTGCCTACTCGATCGCCAGCCCTTCGTGGGACGAGGAAATTGAGTTCCTCTCGATCAAGGTCCAGGACGGCCCGCTGACCTCGCGCCTCCAGAACATCCAGGTCGGCGATCAGGTCTTCCTCGGCCGCAAGCCGACCGGCACGCTGGTCACCGACGCGCTGCTTCCCGGCAAGCGCCTCTTCATGTTCTCGACCGGCACCGGCCTCGCCCCGTTCCTCTCGCTCGCACGCGATCCCGACGTCTACGAGTGCTTCGACCAGGTCGTCGTGGTCCACTGCGTGCGCCGCGTCAGCGACCTCGCCTTCCGCGAGGACCTCGAGAGCCAGCTCGCCAACGACCCGCTGGTCGGGGACGAGGCCCTGGTGAAGTTCACTTACGTGCCGACCGTCACGCGTGAGGAATTCCACACCACCGGGCGCATCGGTGAGATCATCGAGAACGGTCGCCTGTTCGAGGGCCTCGAGGGCGATGCCCGCCTCAACCCCGAGACCGACCGCGTGATGCTGTGCGGCTCAATGGCGATGATCAAGGACTTCTCCGAGCAGCTCGAGGGCCTCGGTTTCGTCGAGGGCGCGAACAACAAGCCCGGCGACTTCGTGATCGAGCGCGCTTTCGTCGGCTGACCCCGACGCCGTCACGGCAAACACGAAAAGGGCCGGATCGCCGAGAAACGATCCGGCCCTTTTCGTTTGGCCCCGCTACGCGGCGGGTCAGGCGTCGCGGTAACTGAGGTTGTCGAGCAGGAGCTTGAGCACGAAGCCTGCCAGCACCATCGTCACCCCGGCGACGCAGGCGGTGGTGAGGATGAAGGCAAGGTGCACCGACGCTTCCATGCCGCCCCCGACCAGCAGCCAGTGCAGCGCAAGCCAGCCGTCGGCAAGAATACCGAGCCCGGCAAGACCCGCGCCAGTGGCGATCAATGCTTCGACCGGGCGCGTGCGCAAGAGCCATGGCACGAGCTGCCCGCGCGAGAGCGGCTGGTAAGTGGCGATCGCCACCTTGGCGAGCGTGCCGAGCAGGATCGCACTCAGGCCGATCAGTGTCGCCATGGTCGAGAGCGCCACCCAGTGGATGCCGAAATATTGCCCGGCGATGGTCACCGGTCCGCGAGCGAGCACACCGAGCCCGACGAGCCCAGCCAGCATCAGGGCAAGGCCGGGTGCAAGGTAGAGCCGGTCGGGCGCGTGTGCGACGATCAGACGCAAGTGTCGCCAGCCATCCCGGAACGAGCGCAAGTGGGGGCGACGGTCGCGCTTGTCGGGGTAGAGCCTGATCGGAACCTCGGCGATGGCAAGCCCCGCGCGCTGCGCGTTGATGACCATCTCGGAGGCGAACTCCATGCCGGGCGAGCGCGCGGCGATGCGCCGATAGGCCTCGCGCGTGAAGCCGCGCATGCCGCAATGGAAATCGCGGATAGGGGTGGCATGTGCCACGCGGCCGATGGCCGAAAGCACCGGGTTGCCGAAGTAGCGGTGGAGCGCCGGCATCGCACCGGCCTCGATGCCTCCGGCGAAGCGATCGCCCATGACGAGGTCCGCGCCCTCGCGCAACACGGCGACGAACCGGGGAATGTCGCTCCAGTCGTAGGAGTCGTCGGCATCGGCCATGACCAGATAACGCCCGCGCGCCGCGTTCGCGGCGGCCTGCAAGGCGGCACCGTAGCCCTTGACGGGCTGGTGCGCGACCCTTGCGCCCATGCGCATCGCGATCTCGATCGAGCCGTCGCTCGAGCCGTTGTCGCCGACCACGATCTCGCCCCGGATGCCCGCGGACGCGAAGGCGCGCTGGATCTTCTCGATGCAGATGCCCAGCGTTCGCTCTTCGTTGAGACACGGGATGATCGCGGAGACCTCGACGTGTTCCTGCGCGCCGGGCAACACGTCGAGCACGCCTTCCAGCGCCGCCGATGCGGTGTCGAGCGGCTCGATGAGACCGGCAGAAAACTCAGGATTGTCGCGCATTTATGGCACCCCCGTTAGCCATGCGACACTGGCAGGAATTGGTTAACCCGCCGTAAGCGCCAAGCGGCGTACCTGCCTTCCCGCGGGAAAAGTCTGGACGAGGGTCATTCTCCTGCCGCGCTTCTCAGGGTTTGTGCCGATGGTCGCTTGCGCAGCGAGCGGGAAGACTTGCCCCTCCCGAACCGGGATCCGCCCGCGCGCCGCGCTCGCGCGCAGACCCGAGCCGACCGGAGGATGCCCTTGAAGACCCGTTTGCGCCGCGCTGCGCCCACCTTGCTGATTGCCCTTGGCCTCGCCCTCGCCTCGCTCGCCGTTCCGCGGCCATCGTGGGGCGCGAGCGGACCCGCTAGCACTTCTGAAGACGCTTCGCAGGACGAGGCGGCAAAGGACGAAGCCGACACCTATGGCCGGGACAATCCCCGTGCCATGCTTATCGGGCTGTTCGAGGCGCTCACCGCCAACGATCTGCCGCGACTGGTGCATTATATGGAAGGCGAACAGCCCGGCTCGAAGGCCAGCTTCCAGCGGGCGGCGCGGCTGGCGGAGGCGATGGACCGCTACGGCAAACTCAAGGCGCGCATCGCCCTCTCGCTCGATCCCGAAGGCGACCTCGATGACGGGCTGCCTCCCGACCGGGAAGACATCGGCACGCTCGAACTCGAGACCGGACCGGTCCCGATCATGGCCCGCCGTATCACCGCCAGCGAAGCGCCGACGCCGCGCGCTGCCCCGCTCGAGACGGCCACCGACGGGGCGGACGGCGGGCAAGGTGCCTTGTGGCTGATCTCCCGCGAGAGCGTCGAGGCGGCCATCGCTGCTGCCCCTGCGCTCGCACCGGGCGACGACAGCGCCCTACACGTCAAGGAGCGCACCATGCTGCTGGGCGCCCCGCTCTCGAGTTGGGCACTGATCGCCGGTGTCGGCCTGGCCCTGTTCATCGGCATCGTCCTTGCCTTTCGTGCGCTGTGCAGGCTGATCGGGCTGGAACAGGCCGGGCGCGCGCACCAGCCGGGGGCCGAGATCATCATGGCGCTTGCTCCACCCGCCGCGCTGATCGCGGTCTATGCCGCGATCGAGCATTTTGCCGCTCCGCTTGGCGCGGGACTGGCCGAACGCACCGCAATAGCGCGCTATTCGGGGATCGTCGTCGGACTGGCGGCGGTCTGGCTGGGCTGGAGGCTGACCGGGACGCTCTCACGCATCGCCGTGTGGCGCATGCGCGCAAGGGAGCAGATGCAGTGGATCGGCCCGCTCAAGTTCGCGATGCGCATGATCCGCCTGGGCCTCGTTGCCTATGCCGTCGCTACGCTGCTGGCCACGTTCGCGATCGATGTCACTGCAGGGCTCGCGGCGCTGGGCGTGGGCGGCCTGGCGCTGGCTCTGGGCGCGCGCAAGGCGGTCGAGGACCTTGTCGGCAGCATCTTGGTGCTGTCCGACAAGCCGGTGCGCGTGGGCGACTTGTGCAAGGTCAACGGCCATACCGGCCACGTGCTCGACATCGGCCTGCGCTCGACCCGCATCCGCACGCTGGACAGGACCATCCTCGCCATCCCCAACAGCCACTTCGCCGACGGTGAGATCGAGAACCTGGCTGTGCGCGACCGGTTCTTCGTCGACCAGTACTTCGGTATTCCCTTCTCAGCGGGCAGCACTGGCATCATGCGCACGCTCGAGGCGGCGCGATCGGTGATCGCAGCCAATCCCGACTATATCGAGGAGACCTGCCCGATCCGCTTCCTCGGCTTCGGCGACTGCTCCTACCGCTTCCGCATTCATGCGCATCTGCACTGCGATTCCTTCGCCGACGGCTTCTACCGCCAGGAACGGCTGATCCTCGCTGTGCTTGAGCGGCTGGAAACGATGGGGCTCGAAGTCGCCCTCCCCGCCCAGCACCTCGAACTCGCCGGCGACGCCAGTCGCAGCTAAGGGTGTCCGGACTTCGCGCTCGGCATCGCCGATCATTCGCCGTTCGCGGTCAGCATCTTCATGCGCTTCATGAATGGAATGCACAGGACCGTGGAGAGCAGCAGCGAAAGCACGATCGCCGCCGGCGCGAGCTTGGCTTCGGGAAATGTCGCGGAGGCAATTGCCACGGCAACACCGGGATGGCGGGTCGAGGCCGCTAGTGCCAGCGTCGCGCGGTCGCCCCGGTCGAAACCGCCAAGCGCATAGCCGGCGATGAGCCCGCCGACGATGAGGACCGCAAGCACCAGCAGCGTTCCCTCGCCGATCACCGCCTTGATGGCGGGGAACATCAGCACGAGCAGCACCACGAGCACCACCAGCAGAATCGCCGATCCCAGCTTGCTGGCGATATCGGCAACCTTGAGCCGCGCCGTGCCCAGCATCGGCGCGGCCCCCAGACCAAGCAGCAGCGGCAGGATCACCGTCATCACCAGCGGCTTGGCGACCTGCCCCGGGGTGATCCCGGCCTCGACGTGAAACAGGCTTCCCGCCAGAGCGACGCCGAAAGGTGCGACCAGTACCGAAACCACGGTCGCGCCGAACAGCAACCCGGTGATGTAGCAGCCATCGCCGCCTGCCTTGAGTTGCTTGCCCGGCAGGATCGGGGGCAATGGCGAGAACGCGATCGCGACAAGTGCGACTTTCACTGCCGGATTGAGGTCGAAGGACTTGGCCATGAAGATCGCCAGCGCAGGTACCACCACGAACATCGCGATGAAGGCACCCAGGCCGAGCCGCCAGTGCGTGAACAGATAGAGCAGGTCCTCGCGCTTCGCGCGCAATGACAGCGCAAAGAGGATCAGCACGATGCTGAGCACCATGGCGAGCTTGAGGATGAGTAGGGCGTTCATGGCAGTCTCCCGCCTCCTCGCCGACATGGCGCCGGAGGCTCCGGACAAAGTGGAGTACCGATTATGTCCGCGCGGGCAGCGCTAGCCGCGTCCGGCGGGCTGCATTCCCACCGCCGGACGCGACACGCATGCCGCCACGCGGGTCAGCGCGGCGGATTGACCACGACGTATTGGACCGAGGATCCGGAATACTGCGGCTGGTACCAGGTCGACCCGCATTGCGAATAGCTCACGCCATTGACCATGACGGTGCTGCAATTGGGCGGAATACTGCGCACGATCGAACCCACGACCGCTGCCGTCACCGCGACCGTCGCCGCAGTGCGGACCGGGTGCCAGTGATCGTCCCAGTCGTCCCAGTGATCGTGATGATGGTGGTTGTCGTAATGACGGTTGCTGTTCACGTTGACATTGTGATTGATGTTGACGTTGGCCGTGTTGCGCGCCGGGGGTCGCGAATGCGACGGACGGTTGTTGTTCGGTCGATTGCCGGGACGTTTCGAGGAAGGCCGGTTGGGTTTGTTGCGGTTGGGCTTGGCACGGTTAGGCTTGGGTCGCGGAGTCTGGGCCGCAGCCAGCGCCAGGGTCGAACTGCCCGGACCATTGTGAACCAGCGCTTGCGGGGCGGGTCCTGCCAGCCCGGTATCCAGTGCCATGGCGGGGGCCCCGCTCATCACCAGCGCCAGCGATCCGACGGCCAGCAGGCCGCGCTGCATCGTGCCGATCATTGTTCGCTCTCCTCTTGGTCGTCGACTTCCTCGATCGCGATTTCATGCGCATCGGCCGGCGGGGCGAAGGCGAGGCTCGCCTTCTCGATCGGGGTATCGATGTCCCAATGCAGCACCGCGGTATATTGCGGCATGGCCGGATCGACGCGGCTGGTGATGACGATCTTGCACGGCAGCATCTTGCCGCTGTCCTCGATCCATACCTGCCAGTCGACCTTCTCCTGCCGGAAGGCGTAATGCATGCAGGTGCGCCCGGTGATCGTCTCGGGCCGGACCACCATCGCCTGCTTGACCCGGGCCCGAACCGTCTGGTCGGTCCCCCAGGTGAACAGGTCCGCAAGCGGCACCTCGATCCCGAACTCGGTGCGCGCCTTGTCCAGCGTCATGCCGATCGTCGCGGGGGCATCGAAGCTGGCGTAGAAGCCGAGCTTGGGGGAATAGATCGTGAACTTCGCCCCGTCGTAATACATCTCGCGGGTACGCGTGTCGGAATCGGCGACAACCTTGAACGCGTCGGGCCGGGCGACCTCGAGGTCGAGCGTCCCGCCGAACTCGATCTTCTGCCCGTCCTCGAGCACCACGTCGGTGGTGACGTCGGACTTGACCTCGAAGCTGGTGAGGGTCTGCAGCGCAGCCGCCATGCGGTCGAGCGCGGATATTGCCTCGGGCTCGATTACAGGCGCGGCGGGTGGCGCTGCCTCTTCGGCAGTGTCCGCGGCCTCCTGCGCCGCAGCCGCAAACGGCATCAGGGCACAGGCTCCGAGCACGAGGCCAAGCTTTGCGCCAAGCCTCGGGCGAAACGGTGCGATTGCGAGGAACGACCTGGGAATTCGACCTGTTCGGGTCATCGGCTCCGTCCTTTCCATTGCTGCCGGGACGCTGCATCCACCGGCTGCCTCTCTCTGGGTCCTGTCAGTTCTTGTCCTGTCAGCACTTTCCAATATGGCCGGATCGCGGCGCGCGCCCATCGGGGTTTGTGCTGGCTCGCACGGGGGGTCACCCCCCTGTCCCCGCTGCAAGGTCTGGTCCGGACCGGGCTACTTGGGGAACAGGAAGGTCGCGATAAAGCGCACACCCCAGCGCGGGCCGCCTGCAGGCCGCTCGACATAGTAGCGCGTGCCAACGCCCAGGCTGAGTGCCTGCTTGTTCACGTGGACCACGTGGCTCACGGTGAAGTTGACCGGCACGGTCCAGGCCTTGCGCTTCCAGTCATAGGTGGTCTCGGTATTGAGTGCGAAGCTGGTGGAATCGGGCAAGGTCTTGGTCACGAAGGGCTGCAGGAAAGTGGCGGAGACATCGCTGCCACTGTCCTTGCCCGCGAACGACCACACGTGATTGGCCAGCATGCCGATGGTCACACCCGCCTTCTGGCGCAGCACCACCGCAGTCGGCCCGGCACCGAACTTCTTCGTACCGAACGCGGACGATCCCGTCGGCCACAGGATCACCGGCCCCACCCCCCAGGTCACTCCGTCGACCGCCTTCTTGGGCGAGAGGAAGAAGCTTTGCACGGTATCGCCGAGGCCGGTGTCGCCCCCTGCCCCACGCACGGTTTCGCTGGCAGAGATGACCGGCAAGATGGTGCGGGTTATGAGATTCCAGTCCTGCCCGACCGAGATCGGGATAACGGGCTGGATATTGAGGGTGAAGCGGTCGCCCTCGGCCGGTCCATAGCAGCAATCGTAATTGGCCTGGAACGGCACCGAGATGAGGTTTGAGATCGGGTTGGCAAGCTGCTCGGCCAGCGCGGCACCGTCACCGCCGCCTCCCCCGCTCGCGGCTGTGTCGCCGGGTTCAGATGCCTGCGCAGGTGCCCCGAGCGGTTCCGAAGAGCCTTGCGATGCAGGCTCGCTCGTGACCGTTTCGGCCGCGCCGGTCGCCGCTTCGCCCAGCCCGGCTTCGCCTGAAGCCGCTCTCGCCTGAGCCGGGCTCGTCGCCATGATGATCGCGACGGCAAATCCCGCACATGTCTCGCTAAGCCGTACCATCTGACCTCCCTGATTTGAGGCCGGATCATGGCAGCGCGCGATCAGCGGCAGCATCGGGGCAAACCTTAGAAACGGGCCGGATTTGCCCAAGCCTCCCCGCCTCCTGCGGGAAATCACCGCAGTTCCACGGGATTAGCCCTGATAGGCGCCACCGCGAAGCGCACCGACTATCCGGGTAAGACACCGTACAGCTTGCACGGTCACCCGCACCGAGTCCCAGGGCCTGGGCGCAAGGCGAGCAGGACAGGAACAAGCAGGACATGGCAAGAAAGTCCGGACCCCCACCTTATTATCCTCCCGAGGTCGAGCCGGAGAGGCCCGGCCGGGTGCGGCCCGAGCCGGTGCCGCCGCTGCCCAAGATCGCGCCTGAGGAAAAGGCCGAGGCCTCGACCATATTCTCGCGCTTTCGTACCGGCCTGTCGCGCCGGCGCACCTCGCTTTCCGAACACCGCACGGACCTTTCGGAATTCCGTACCGACTTGTCCGAGCACCGCACCGAACTAGGCATGCGCCGCACCGGCATGGCGATCCACCGCACGCGCATGGCGGCAGATCGAACCTTGATGGCCGAGATCCGCACCTCGCTCTCGATGATCGGCTTCGGGTTCACCTTGTACCAGGCCTTTCGAAAACTCGCCCAGACCGGAACCTTCGAAAGCGACAACGCGCCGCGCAACTTCGGGCTGACACTCATCCTGCTGGGAATGCTGATCCTGGTCGGCGGCATCTGGCGCCATGTCCAGTTTGCGCTAAAACTGCGCGCCATGCGCAAGGCCCTCAAGGCCCAGCACCTGATCCACGCGGAAACTCCCTACCCGGTCTCGATCAGCCTTGTCGTCGCCGTCGGCTTGTTCGTGGTCGGACTGCTGACCGTGCTGACGATCACCTTGAACCTGTCGCTCTTCGGCTGAACCTGTTCGACCGACAAAGGCCCGAGGCACGGCTTGCGCAACCTTCTGCAGGTGAAGGCTGCGCAAGGCTGCCTCGTCGGCACCGACGTGACCTCAATACAAGCCCTCGGTTCCGATTCGCGGTTACCCTGAGTCGCCACATGCCTGCATCGGCGCCGAATTGAGTTGGTGCCGCATTTTTACAATGCATTGCAGATGAGCGCAGGTAAGCTTGTCAAATACGGAGAGAAGAGCACAACTCATTGTAAGTGCTATAGCTATTAAGGTTAATTAATATTGCTATAAACGACATTCCATAGGCATGTATAATTGCCTTGCAGTAATGTAATACCAAGTAGTATCACTATGTTCACTGGACGATCACCTAGACCGATCCGGGAACAAATCTGGCTGCAACCGGCGCAATGGGGGTGCCTATGCAATCAACCGACCCAAGGCTCTGGACGAGAACAAGTCTTGACCAGGCAACGATCGAGCTGTCGCCCGAAGTTACTTCCCCGGGCAAAGACAATCCTGAACGGACTGCCCGGATACCTTCTCCGGGACTTCCTCCCTATCTCAAGCTCGCCTTGATGAAGGCACGTGACGATGAAAGGCGCGCGATCGCTCGCGACCTGCATGACGTTACCGCCCAGCTCTTGCTCGAACTCGATTTCACCATCAACGCGATGGAGAACGACATGCCCGGCAAGCAGCACAGCGCCGACAGCGCCCACGAGATCATTGCCCGCCTGCAACAGCAGGTGCGCTGCCTGACCTATGTCCTGCACCCGCCCGAACTGGAGGACCACGGCCTTGATACAGCGCTTGAAACGCTGGCGCTCGGCATGGCCGCCCGGACGGGCATCGACATCAGTTTCCGCAGCCGCGACTACGCGAAGGGCCGGGTTCCGGTCGACATGGAGATGGCACTCCTGCGCGTTGGCCAGGAAGCCTTGATGAACGTGTTCAAGCATTCGGGCTCGCAGCGCGCGGAAATGCGATTGCACTGCTGCAAGAGCTGGATGTGCCTGCGCATCCGCGACTTCGGCCTCGGGCTGAGGGCAAGGCACGCAATCCGCAGCGGCTCGGGCGTGGGCATCAATGGCATGAAGGCACGCATGGCGGCGCTGGGCGGCGACATCTGCGTTCGCCCGCTCGAAGGCGGCACCTCGGTCACGGCCGTAGTTCGAATGCCGGGCCTTTCCTGACGTCGCATCGAAACCGCGCGACTAGGGTCAGGCCCCTAGGCTCAGGCTGGCACTCGCGTCACGCCAATGCGCATGTTCGCGGTTTACCCTGCCATTGCGGGAGCAGGGATAGCGATACCTACGCAATACCCCTGAGCAACGCCTAGGGCAGAGCCCGATCCGGTATCAGGGTTTATACCTAGAGCCAGACTTTGCCCCGCCTCCTGCGGAAACGCCCCTTCCGCCCCGGCATTTCACGGTTCTATGATATTGTTGCGTACCGCATAGCGCACGAGGTCGGCGGTCGTCTTGAGATCGAGCTTGTGCATGGCTGCGGCGCGGTGCGTTTCGACCGTCTTGATCGACAGCCCCAGTATCGCCGCGACCTCCTTGTTGAGACGTCCCTCGGCAATGAGCTGGACGATCTCGCGCTCTCGCGGGGTCAGCGCCGTGCCGTTGGAATTCTTGCTAGCGGATTCGATGAAGCGGTCGAGCAGGGTCTGCGAGACATTGCCCGAGAAATAGGGCCGGCGCATCGCCAGGGCCTCCACCGCCGAGATCAGGTGCTTGCTGGCATCGGACTTGAGCAGGTACCCGCGCGCGCCCGCCGAGAGCAGTTCGGCCAGTACGTCCTCGCGGTCGTGCATGGTGAAGATCAGCACCTCGGTGCGCGGCAGTTCCTTCTTGATCGCGCGGGTCAGTTCGAGACCGTTCATCATCGGCAACGAATAGTCGATGATGGCGATATCGGGCCGCACCGAGCGTGCCAGTTCGAGCGCCTCGCGCCCGGTCGCGGCTTCGCCGACCACGCGCCAGTCGGGATGCACTGACAAGGCCGAACGCACACCCAGCCGAATGGCCTCGTGATCGTCGGCAAGGATGATGCGGCGCACCGGACTGCTCATGTTCTTCTCCGCTCAGGCGGCAGCTGCGGACCGCCTGCCGTTCTGCACGTTGGCACTGTCCTCGTTACGATCACAAGACACCATCGGGGAAACCCCTATTTCCACAAGACTAGGTCCCCTTTTGGCAAGTTAAACGAAGAAACGAGCCGCCGGACACCATAGAGCGCCCGTCGTTCCCTCGACAACTTCGTGCCTGCCGAATGCGCGTCCTCCCGCCGGGGACACGCAGCGTCGCCACGACACTTCGCTGCCCTTGTCGATACCCTTGCGATCATCGTTTCCCGCGCAAGCGATTGTGCGCCAAGAAATACGCCGCACGCAGGATGTTACCAGACGTGCAACAGGCGATAATGCGGGTCAACCGAGAAACTTAACCCGTCCATCTAGGCGTTTCCCCCCATGCCCAACGCCGACGATCTGGTCGAGAGTTTGCGTCCGAGGCCGGACCTCGCCGCCACCGAGTACTCCGGCCCGGACCCATTCGCATAACGATAAGCGCAGGAGACAAGCCGATGGCCACGAAGAAGAAGCCCAATATCCTAGTGATCTGGGGCGATGACATCGGTTGGCAGAACGTGAGCGCCTATGGCCTTGGCACGATGGGCTACACTACGCCCAACATCGATTCCATCGGCTATGGCGGCATCCGCTTCACCGACCATTACGCACAGCCTTCGTGCACCGCGGGCCGCGCCTCGTTCATCACCGGCCAGTACCCGATCCGCTCGGGCATGGTGACCGTCGGACAGCCGGGCGAGCCGCTCGGCCTGCAGACCGCCTCGCCTTGCCTCGCCGAGGTACTCAAGGCGGCGGGCTACCGCACCGGCCACTTCGGCAAGTCGCACCTCGGCGATCGCAACGAGCACCTGCCGACCAACCACGGCTTCGACGAGTTCTTCGGCAACCTCTACCATCTCAACGTTTCGGAAGAGGACCAGCAGCGCGACTATCAGGCCTTCGCCAAGGCCTATTCAGGCAGCCTCGAGGAATACGAGAAGAAGTTCGGTGCGCGCGGCGTGCTCCACACCTGGGCCATTGACGAGGACGATCCGACCGAGGATCCGCGCTTCGGCAAGGTCGGCAAGCAGAAGATCGAGGACACCGGTCCACTCCATCAGGAGCGCATGCACGAGATCGACGAGAAGGAATTCATTCCACCTGCGCTCGAATTCATGAAGAACGCGAAGGACGCGGACGAGCCTTTCTTCGTGTGGCTCAACACCAGCCGCATGCACCTCTACACCCGCCTCAACGACAAGTGGCGCTATGCCGCCGAGAAGTACTCGTCGGAGGCCGACCTGCACGGCTCGGGCATGATGCAGCACGACCACGACGTCGGCATCGTGCTCGATTTCCTGAAGGAGATGGGCCTCGAGGAAGACACGATCGTCTGGTACTCGACCGACAACGGCCCCGAGCACTCGTCCTGGCCGCACGGCGCGACCACACCCTGGCGCGGCGAGAAGATGACCACCTACGAGGGCGGCATCCGCGTTATCTCGATGTTGAAATGGCCCGGCGTGATCGAGCCGATGCAGCTCAAGAACGGCATCCAGTGCCACCAGGACATGTTCACCACGCTCGCGGTCGCTGCCGGGATCGAGGACGTGAACGAGAAGGTCATGGCCGAGAAGCAGCAGTACATCGACGGGGTCAACAACCTGCCCTACTGGAAGGGCGAGAGCGAGGACTCGGCGCGCAACCACCTGTTCTTCTACAACGAATCCAAGCTGGCAGCGCTGCGCATGGGCCCGTGGAAGTGGCACTTCTCAACCACCGAGGACTACTATGGGACGATCACCGGGCGCTCCAAGCCGCTGGTCTTCAACATCCGCATGGACCCCTTCGAGAGCTACGACAATTCGGACAGCTACGGCCACCTCATCCAGAAGGTCTCGTGGCAGACCGGCCCGCTGGGCGAGCTGATGAAGGAACACCTGATGACGCTGGCCCAGTATCCTCCGGTCCAGGGCGGCAAGAGCTTCGACATGTCCAATGTCGTCGAGCAATTCATGAGCAAGGGCCACGATTGAGACACGCCGATTGTCCGCTCGCGCCATGAAGCACTAGGGAGGCGACTCCCGGCCGGGCCGCTCCCCCACCCCCCCGGGGCGGCCCGGTTCAGCACCCCGACGCTCCCCCCCAGGGCGTCGGGGAATTCGTCGTTGCGGCGCATCGGAGCCGGACGGTCAGGTGTGGCTCAGCCCAAATGCAAACGGTCCCCGTTCGCCTGGCCTGCGAGCCGGAGCGACGGGGACCGTCGTTGCATCTCGGTTGCCTTGCGGGACGGATCGGGAAGATCGCCCCCGCAAGGATCGCGTCAGATCAGCATCCGCGCGACTTGTACTGGTTCGCGATTGCCTTCTCGATGCCCTTGCGGCCATTCTCGTTGGCATGCGCGTAAGCCTTGAGCAGGCCCTTGGGCAGCGACTTGTTGAACGACTTGGCCTCAACCTTGCCGAAAGAGGACTTGTCGAAGGTGCCCTTGGGCGCGGCGAGCGCCGGGACCGAGAGCGTGACGGCCATGCCGGCCGC
Source organism: Novosphingobium aureum (assembly GCF_015865035.1). Taxonomy (GTDB): domain Bacteria; phylum Pseudomonadota; class Alphaproteobacteria; order Sphingomonadales; family Sphingomonadaceae; genus Novosphingobium; species Novosphingobium aureum. The sequence goes on from NZ_JADZGI010000002.1 coordinate 175,355, forward strand.
GACCAGAGCAAGTGCTTTCTTCATAGTGTACCCCCATGTGGTCTGGATCGAACGTGGTTGCGATCCGTGGAACGCCCTAAGCCGGGAAGGAGGAACCGGTTCCGGGCCACCGCATAATCGGCGCACAAGGCTTTAACCCGGCCTATGAGACAGCCTGAATGCGCATCGTTAACCGCAACTTCACCATGCCCGGTCAGCTGGGAACAAGCATGTTAGGCAACGCGAAACGGTCCTTTTCGCGCCGCAATATCGCAATCGCGAAAAACTGGACGGCACCGTTCAGGCCAGCCCCCCAACCGACTAAGGCTGGTCATCTAATCGCACCGCCCCCGCTCGCTTCGCAGGCGCACCGAGGAACACGTTCCGGCACATTGGCGGTCACCATCCGTTAACGTTTTGCTTGCGCCATGCTCGCGGGGCAGGAAACGCATGCGCATCCTGAACGGTCCGGACAACGAGAAAAGGGCCGGCACCTGCCCCCCGCAGGTACCGACCCTTTTCCGCATGACGGGACCCTTGGTCCCTACAGTGCTATCCGCCGCGGAGGGAACCTGGACGCGGGCCAGGATCACGGCGGACAGCCTCCCCCCTGTGCAATCAGAACTGCCCGGTGAAGCGCACCCCGATGGTGCGCGGCTGCACCGGGTAAAGACGAACGCCGTCGATCGAGTCGTTGACGCCCAGAACCGCGAGCTCGTTGCCCAGATTCTTGGCGTAGAGACTCGCCTCCCAACCGTCACCGCGAACGCCCGCACTGGCACCGACCAGCCAGTAGCTCGGCAGCAGCGTGTTGAACTGGTTCTGGTCGTTGAAGCTCGAACGGCTGGAGCCGCGATAGACGACATTGCCGCCGAAGAAGCCCGACAGGCTGTCACTGAGGCCGAACTCATAATCGGCGTTGGCGCCGCCCGACCACTGCGGCGAGAGCGGCACACGGTCGCCTTCGAGACCGATCGTTCCGGCATCGAGCACGTCGGCGGGCAGGTCCTCGGCAAGCTTGGAATCGACGTAAGTAACCGAGCCGTTGAGCGAAAGCCCCTGCATCGGGGTCAGCGTCAGGTTCAGCTCGACACCGTCCGAAGTCGTCTTGCCAGCATTGATGGTATAGGCAAACGAGCCCGCAGCGCTGGCCGAAAGCTGCTGGTCGGTCCAGTCGACATGATAGCCGGTCAGGTCGAAGAACAGCGCGCCGCCGAACAGATAGCCCTTGGCACCCAGTTCGTAGCTCCACAGGCTATCCGGACCGAAAGTGCCCGGGAAGATCACGCCGGCTTCCTGCGCAAGCGAGGTCGCGGTGTTGACGCCGCCGATGCGATAGCCCGAAGCGGCACGGGCATAGAGGCTCACGTCAGGGGTCGCTTCCCACAAGAGCGCGAAGTTGTAGCTGGTGTTGCTGTTGGTACCCTTGTTGTCCCCGGTGACGCTGGGCGTGGTGACCTGACCGAAGATGAAATCGGGATAGATCGTCTGCAGGTTGGTCACCACGTCGCGGATGTCGGCCTCGAAGTAGCGCAGGCCAACGGTCGCGGTGAGCGTGTCGAACATGGTGTAGTCGACCTGACCATAGAAGGCGAACTGGTCGATCGTGCGCTCGGTATCGGTACCGAACTCGTAGACGCTGTTACCCCAGCCCGGCTGTACGTAGGGACGGCACTCGTCATAGCTCCAGCAGACCGGCACCGAGTCCGGCGCCTGAATGGCGTTGGTCTGGGTGTGGCTCTTGGTGTGCTCGTAGTAACCGCCGGCGACAATCTGGAACGGGCCGTCGAAGTCAGACAGGAAGCGCAGCTCGGTGTTGACGTCCTCGAACCACACGCGCGGTACGAAGCTGAGGTCGGCGAACAGACCGTAAAGCTCGTTGGTCGGCGTGGAATCCTTGGGATTGCGTACGTTCTGGTCGGTATAGTTGACGCTCGCGATGATCGAGCCGAAGTCCATCTTGTAATCGGCGGTCAGCGAGGCCAGCGTATACTTGTCCTTGAACACCTCTCGCGTGGGCGAGGTGTTAAGGTAGTCCTCGTTGGCCATCTGGAACGCCTGCGAACCATCGACGTCGATGCGCTGGTGCGTGAACGAGCCCAGCAGCGAGAAGTCCTCGGTCACCTGCAGCAGCGCCTCGGCGCGCACACCGCGCACGTAGCGGTCGTTGGCGTCCTTGTAATACGTGGTGTCGTTGACCAGCTGGTCGATGAAACCGCCGCCAGTCTCGGCCCAGCCGGTCACGCGCAGGCCGAACACGCCCTCGACGATCGGGGCATTGATGGTGGCATTGCCCTGCGCGAGCGGATTGCCGTCATCGACGGCGGCAAGGTCCATGCCCACGCTGCCGCCCCAGTTGTAGAGGTCGGGCTTCTTCGTGATGATACGCAGGGTACCAGCCATGGAGCTGGTGCCGAACAAGGTGCCCTGCGGCCCCTTGAGCACTTCGACACGCTCGATGTCGTGAAGGCGCAGGCCCGGCTTGCCATCGCCCAGGATGTTGCCGGCCTGCCCGCCCAGTACCGCGGATTCGTTGAGGTACATCGCCGAGGTCGCGCCGACGTTGGAGGTGATGCCGCGCAGGATGATCTTGTTCTGCGCCGCGCCGTAGCTCTGGATGTTCACCGAGGGGTCGAGAACGCGCAGGTCCGAGATGTCGTTGACCGCGAGGCGTTCGAGCTGTTCGCCCGAAAAAGCCGTGATCGAAAGCGCGGTATCGGTGATCGTCGCATCGCTGCGGCGCGTCGCACTGACGACGATGGTGTTGGCGCTGGCCGCTGCAGCGGCATCGCTGGCTGCACTGGCCTCGGCGGCCGTTTCCTGCGCTGCTGCGGGCATGGCGATACCAAGGGCAGCAAGCGAGATCGAGGCCAGAAGCCCCTTGCCGGCGACACCGAAAGCGGACGATCGATTGATTGAGCTCATGTTTTCCCCTTCAAGATCAGAGATCTGGTCTCCGATCCTCCTGCGTTGGTTCCCTTGCCGCGCTGACCGCAGTCTTGGATATATTCTTGCTGGCAACGCCTGTCGGCCACCCCGCCTCCAGAACGTCTTATGATGTGATTGTCATACAAAATTTTTGCGTTCGCAAGAGCAAAAATTTGACATGTCGCAATGCAAAATTTTTCTCGTCTGTTCCGCGATCGACGCTTGCCAAGCGCCCGATAATACGTTTGTAATATTGTATGACGAATATCGCAGCACCTTTCGAAGGCCGCGCCGCGCACGCCAATGACGCAACAATCGTGTGGCAAGAGCGCAACCAGGTTCACGAAGGTGATTCGCAAGATGCCCCGTCGTGGCCTCCCAAGCGCCGCGCGCACTGGGCACTGGCCCTGCTCTTCGCGGCCTATGTCGTGGCCTTCATCGACCGCACCATTCTCGCCATCCTTATCCGACCGGTCGCCAGCGACCTGCAGTTGTCGGACATGCAGTTCGCCCTCGTCGGCGGAGTGGCGTTCTCCCTGTTCTACGTGACCGCAGGCCTGCCGATCGGCTGGCTGGTCGATCGCTATTCGCGCCGCCTCATCGTCACCGTAGGCATCGCGATCTGGAGTCTTTCCACGGTCAGCACCGCATTGGCGGAGAGCTTCGGCTGGTTGTTCGTCAGCCGGATGGGCGTGGGCATCGGCGAAGCCGCGCTGTCACCGGCTGCCTATTCGCTGATCGCGGACTATTTCCCCCCTCACCGGCGTGGACGCGCGGTGGCGATCTACACGCTGGGTGTCTCGATCGGTGCCTCGATCGCCTATTTCGCGGGCGGTCAGCTGATCGGATTTGCCTCGCAGGCAGGCGGGATCGCCCTGCCCTTCACCGGCGAACTTGCCCCATGGCGCTTCGTCTTCGTCGTGCTCGGCGTGCCCGGCCTGCTGCTGGCACTGCTCACGCTGACCATGCGCGAACCGCCACGCCGGGGCGAGAAGGCCGCGCCGCGCGCCCCGGCAACGCCCGAAATTCCCGCTCGCATGGCAGCGCCGAACGCACCGCGCTTTGCCTTCCTCGCCTTCCTCAAGGAAAACCGCGCACTCTCGATCTGCTACATCCTGGGTTACAGCGCGATCAACTTGCCCTTCGCCGGATTCATGCTCTGGGGCCCGGCGCTTTTCCAGCGTTCGCACGGCCTTGGCCCCGCGGCACTAAGCCTCCCTCTGGCACTGATCTTCCTCGGGCCCACGCTGCTGGGACAGTGGTTCGGCGCGGCCTCGACCGATCGCCTGCTTGCCAAGGCGCGCACAGACGCCCCGTTCATCACCGGTGCGATCTGTGCCGCTGGTCTCGTCATCCACTGCCGCCTTCGTGCTGCTCGCCGTCCTGGTGTTCCTCGTCTGCGCATCGGTCGGGCACCACGCAGTCGTCGCCGCGAGCGTCGCTCCCAACCGGCTGCGCGGCCTCTACGTGGCCAGCTTCTTCTTCGTCCAGAACATCCTGGGCCAGGCGATCATCGCACTGGTGACCGCCTTTCTTACCGACCACGTCTTCGGCGGGCCGGAAAACCTCGGCCGCTCGATGGCCATCGTCGGTGGCGCCGGCGCAGCAACCGGCTGCGTCCTGCTGCTGGCAGGCCGTGGCCTGCTGCGGCGCAAGGCCGCCGCAAACGACGCAATCCTCTGATCGCAGGAGCGAAACAACGTGAAGTTCGGTTTCTTCAACCTCATGCCCTGGCCGCACTATCCCGAGCCGCCCAAGGTCTATCCCACACCCAACCGCGACTACGATCCGCAGATCGGGCGCGAGCTTTACAACGACTACATCGACCTGCTGGTCCACGCCGAAGCCACCGGCTTCGACTGGATCGCCTGCAACGAGCACCATTTCAGCCCTTACGGCACGATGGCCAATTGCAACCTGATCGGCTCGATTCTCGCCCGCGAGACCAAGACCATCGGCCTTGCCATGGTCGGCAACCTGCTGCCGCTCTCAAATCCGGTGCGCGTCGCGGAGGAATACGCGATGATCGACGTGATGAGCGGCGGTCGCCTGATCGCCGGCTTCATGCGCGGCGTGCCGCACGAGTACATCGCCTACAACTCGCCCCCCGGAGAATCGCGGGCCCGCCAGAAGGAAGCCGCACAGCTGGTACGCAAGTGCTGGTCCGAGCCCGAACCCTTTGGCTGGGAGGGCGAGTACTACCAGTTCCGCTCGATCTCGATCTGGCCGCGCCCGATCCAGTCCAGCCCCAAGGTGCTGATGTCGGCCAGCAACATCGAATCCGCCGCGATCGCCGCCGAAAGCAAGGCGATCATGGGGATGGGCCTGATCCACAATCTCGACGTCGCACGCGACAACGTCGAGACCTACTACCGCACGGCCGAGGAAAACGGCTGGCAAGCCAGCCCGGACGACATCCTCATGGGTGCCAGCACCTGCATCGCCGAGACCGACGAGGAAGCACGCCGCATCTTCTCCGAGGCGCTCGACTACTTCCACGACACCTTGATGAAGCCGACCTACGACGCGCTCAAGCTCGTCGCGCGCGCGGGCTACTTCAACAAGGCGCAGGCCGGCTCGAGCTATGACAACCGTCTCGACAAAGTCGTCTCGAAGAAGACCATCGACGAGATGATCGAGGGCGGCTCGATCTTCTGCGGCAGCCCGAAGAGCGTCGCCGACCAGATCACCCGCTTCAAGGAGAAGCTGGGCTGCGGCCGCATCAACCTGAGCATGCAGATCGGCAACCTGCCGGTCGATGCCGTCCGTCGCGGCATGGACCTGTTCCATGCCGAAGTCCTGCCCCAGGTAAGGGACCTTTGAAATGACCACGCAGACCCTGACCAAGACGAGCGGCGATGCCGCCATCACGCCGCAGACCAAGACCGTCACCATCGACGGGAACGAGACGCAGTACATCGTAGGCGGGGAAGGCGAGCCCCTGCTCGTCGTTCACACCTCGGGCGGCCCCTTGTGGACGCCGCTGCTCGCGATGCTCGCGCAAGGGCGCAAGGTGATCATGCCGGTGCTCCCCGGCTTCGGCGGTTCGCCCCTGATCGAGACGATCGGCGACCTGCCCGCGCTCGCCGACTGGCTGGCGGCCTTCAAGCAGGCGGTGATCGGCGAGGACGCGGTCGATCTGTTCGGCGGCTCGTTCGGCGCACAGGTCAGCCTCTACCTCGCCGCGCGCACGCCCGGCGTAGTGCGTGACATGGTGCTCGAGGCCCCCTCGGGTCTGGCTGTCGGAGCCGCCCCGCCGCCGCCGGGCAAGCCGGTGCTGTTCGCCTACCCCGACAAGGCCGCAGACCTCATGCCCAGTGCCGAGATCGCCGCGGGCAACCGCGCCGCCTTCCAGGCCTACGGCGGCCCGGTCGCGGTCGACGAGACCCTGCTCGGCCTGCTTCCCGCGATCGAGGTCCCGGTGCTGGTGATCCAAGGCACACTCGATGCCGTAACCCCGCCCGAGGCCGGACGGGTGCTCGCAGGCACGTTGCCCAACTGCAAGCTGACCTACGTCTACGATGCTGGCCACGGCGTGCAGGTCGACCAGCCCGAGCGCATGATCAAGGTCGTGCGCCACTTCCTCGACAAGGGCCCCGCCTTCATCGTCGCCGACCGGGCCTACGCCTGATCCGCACCTGAGCGGGTACATCGAAAGGAAAAGGGGGCACCCGGCAGGGCGCCCCCTTTTCTCTTGCATCACGACTTCACCAACATGGCCAGGGCTGCATCGGAACCTGCCGCCCTCGGAACTGGAGGCGGCAATCAGCCGACAGCGCCTTCCCGCTCGGCCACCGCGAAGATGGAATCGCGCGAATTGACGATGTGATCGCGCACCGCCTCGACCGCGCCCGCGCTGTCGCCTGCGGCCACGGCATCGACGATGCGCTCCCACTCGCTCATGCCCTGATCGAGGCGCTGAGGCCCCGACATCGCGGTAAGACGCAGGTAGGACACGCGCTTGAGCAACTGCTTTCCGGTCTCTGCAATGATCCGGCTACCCGAGGCCACGAGGATTTCCTCGTAGAACGCCCCGGCCTGCTCGGCGAGTGCGGGCACGTCCTTCTTGCGGACGATCCGGCGGATATCCTTCATCATCGCCTGCAGCCGCTTGACCACTTCGGGGTCCTTGCGCTCGACCACGCGGCGCACCGCTTCGGTCTCGATCAGCGCACGCAAGTCGTAGATGTCCCGGGCATCCTCGAGACTGACCCGCGCGACCATGATGTTGCGGCGCGGCCCTGCCTCGATCAGGCCTTCGGCCTGGAGCTGGCGCAAGGCCTCGCGTACCGAGGTTCGGCTGACGCCGAGCACTTCGCACAGTTCGCGTTCGACCAGCCGCTTGCCGGGAGGATAGAGCCCGCTGGCAATAGCCGAGCGAAGCTTGGTGAGGGCATGTTCGCGCACCAGCGTCGGATTGGCATCAATCCTGAGATCTTCTACGTCCACGGTTTCCGCACCCTCTGCCATCGCCTTGGTGTCGACGATGCGACACATCGGAGCCTATAGTATTCCTGTCGGACAAAGTGCAATTGCCCGGCAGGCGGATATCTGCGATTTTTCCCGAGAAATCGCTACCGCGAAGGCCTGCCGCGGCCCTTTTGGCCACAATAGCCCCGGGAGTTCGGCCCGGGCAGGCCATGAGGTGTACAATCGAGTGCATCAACCCGCCCGAAAACCTCTCGTTCCGAATCAGTGGGCCGTCGGTCCCCAGATCCAGTCGATGCGATCGTCCGGCATTTCTGCAGGCATTTCGCGCGTCCAGTTGGCAGCCTCGTCTGCCGACCCCTTGCCGGTCCATTTTGCGCGCGCCGGATAGGCGTAAAGCGGTCGGGTACGCAAGACGGTGTCGCCATCCTTCTGCGTCGCCACCACGCCGTCCGGGCTGGTGCCGCGCTCGACCCAGTCCATGATCGCGGGTACGAAGTCGAAGGTGTTGGGCGCATTGCCGCCACGGCAGTGGAACATGCCCGGGACCATGAACAGGCGGAACCAGTCGCGCGTCGCCTCGACACCGCCCTCATGCGCGGCGACCTGCGCATAGTAGTCGATCGTGCCAAGCGGCGAGACGCCCTGATCGGACCAGCCGTGATACAGGATCAGGCGACCGCCGCGCGCGTGAAAGGCGGACAGATCGGGCGCAGAGCCCGGCGCTACCGGATCGTAGAGCCCGACCCGCTCGCGCACGCGTTCCATGTCAGCGTCCCAGTCGAAGTCGTGATAGGCATAGTCGCGGTCGATCTCGTCGAACATGAGATAGCGCAGCGATCCTTGCGGCAAGGTCCAGGTATCGGCCCCGCCCCAGGCACCTTCGGAGCCGGGCATCATGCCGCCGGGATAGAGCCGCTCCCCCTTGCTGTTGCGCGGACCGTCGTAGACTGCCTTGGCAGCCGCCACCTGCTTTGCGGTGAGGCAGCCGGAATTTTCGCCTTCGGCACAGGTCAGTACGGCCGGATCGAAACGGCACTGGCGCGGGTCCATGATGATGCCGTCGGCAAGTCCGTCGATGGCATCGCAAGCGGCAATGGTGCGCTCGTGCAGCAGGTCGAGCGCGGGCTTGTCGAACACCGGCACGTTGCCGCGATCGAACAGGTGCTGTGCGGCCCAGACGTTGGCGACAGCACCGAGCCTGCCGGCGAAGGCCGGATCGCCCGAGATGATGCCGTCGAAATCCTCGGGGTGGTGCTGGGCAAGGAACAGCCCCTCGCGCCCACCGGTCGAGCAGCCGCGAAAATAGCTCTTCGCGGGCTGCGTGCCATAGAAATGGGTGGCGATGCGCTTGGCGACGACAGCGGTGGCATGGGTAGCCCTGCCCGCATAGTCACGCCTCAGGTCGGCGTCGGCACCCCACAGCGGATCGGCGAGTACGTCACCGACATGGCCCAGGTTGTTGGCCGCAACGACGAAATCGCGCGCCAGCATGTCGCCGCAGCCGCGAATATTGACGTAACCGCAAAAGCCCCCACAGCCGGTCTGGAAATAGCGCCCGTTCCAGGTCTTGGTCGGCAGGTGCACCTCGAACTGGATCTGCGGTTCGATATAGCCCTTCACAGCGCAGTATTCGGCCGTTTCGCCATCGCCGGGCACCACCGAGGCCGAAAGGACCGTCGCGGGAAAATCGCTTTCCTGATCGAGCCCGACCCTCGCCAGCGCCGCACAATCCCTTGTCGCCCCGAGCGAGGCATCGGTTTTGGCTAGTGGAACAGGCTGGGCGGCCTGCGCCGGTTGCCCGACCAGAGCCAGGCCGATCGTGGCAAAGGCAAGGCTGGCGTGGCGCATGGCGCCCGCTAGGATAGGTGAGATCACACGAATGCTCCTGTCAGGTAATATGCGCGCCGCGACAGGCGGCCATGTGCAACAAGGCGCTTTCGACAAGCGCCCTGGCAGAATTCACGGATTGACGAGATCGACCGGGACTTCGCGCCCGCCGGACTTGTAGACCACGCCATTCTTCATCACGAATTCGACCGCTTCGAGCAAAAGCCGGTATCGCTGCCGAAGCCGATACGCACACCTGCCTTGTAGGCGCGGGTGAGCTTGTCGTAGCCGGTCCCCATCGCCAGCACCTTGGCGCGGGTCGAGGGGTTGAGCGCTTCGGGCCGGTTCACCGCGGTCTCGTGCAGCTTGTAGGTCGTGAGCAGGGTCGGCAGGAACACGGTGCCGTGCTCGCGCATCAGCGCGAAGCTCTCGGCATCGGCGTAAGTGCCGTGCTCGATCGAATCCGCACCGAGGCGCACCGCGGCATCAATCGCAGCCTTGCCATGCCCGTGCGCCGCGATCTTGAGCCCGCCCATGTGCGCACCCTCGACCGCCGCCGCGATCTCGGCATCGGTCATCAGCTTGTGCTTGGGGTCGTCATTCTGGCTGACGACGCCACCCGAAGGCAGGATCTTGATCACCTTGGCGCCCAGCTTGTGCTCCTTGCGCACGAGCGCGAGGACCGCATCGGCACCATCGGCGAGACCGGCCCCGAACTCGGGACGGCTGACGTCTTCTGCGAGCCCGCTGCTCCAGTCGTTGTGGCCTGCGGTCGGGCCGATTGCCTCGCCCGCGTTCCACATGCGCGGGCCGACGACCGAGCCGCGCTCGATCGCCTTGCGCAGCGCGGTATCGGCGCCATAGAGACCGCCCAGATCGCGCACCGTGGTAACGCCCGAGAGCAACACCTTGCGCGCGTTCACGGTCGCGGCCAGAGCCACGTCGAGCGGCGAATAGGTGAGGTTCTTCGCCACCGAATTGCCCGTGCGCGGCAACGAGGTCATGTGCGTGTGCCCATCGATCACGCCGGGCATCACCGTACTGTTCGAAAGATCGATGATCTCAGCGCCCGCCGGAGAGACGAAACCCTCCTCGATCGCGACGACACGGGTGCCTGCGATGATGATCGAGCAGGGGCCCGAGAGCTTGCCGCTCACCCCGTCGAACAGGCGTCCGGCGTGAATCACCTTGCGCACATCCTCTGCGGGAGCGGCCTGGGCGATGGCCGCTGTCGGCAAGACAGCGGGAAGCGCCAGTCCGAGACCGAGTGCCGCAAGACATGTCCGCGCGAGACGTCCAAGGGCGCGCGGCCCGGCAAAATCGTGATTCAAGATGCAATCCCCCTTGTCCGGGCCACTGATCGGGACCGACGAAGCCTGGACGTCCGCCCGTGCGACCACGCCGCCGCATTGGTATTCAGTCATACAATCATACTAAAGCCCTTTGAGCAAGGACATAGCCCGCATGTCTCTCGCAGATGCCGGGGAGCCCCGCCCTCTCGCGGACCGACTCAGGTCGAGACGAGGAACCGCTCCGAACGGATCGCGCGGGCAGGGACACCGTTTTCACGCAAGGTTGCGCGTGCTGCGTCGATCATGCCGGGCGGCCCACACAAGTGGAACACGGCGCCGGGAACGAAATCCTGCGGACCCAAAAGCGAAACCGCGTGACCGGGCCGGATTGCGCCCTCAGCCCCGTGGACCAGCGCTATGCGCAGATCGAGCTCGGGAATCGCGGCTGCCAGCCTTGCCAGTTCATCGGCCATGAACAGGTCCTCGGGTCTGGTGCAACCGAAGCACAGCACCATCTCACGCCCGCTGCCGCGCTGCGCTGCGATCATCGAGAGCACCGGCGCCAGCCCCGTCCCCCCGGCGATGAACACCTGGCGGGACGCCTTGTGGTCGGCCGCAAAGCCGCCGAGTGGCGCCTGGAGCACGAGCCGGTCTCCCGGCGCAGCCTTGTCGCGCAGCCACGCTCCGACCTGCCCGCCCTCGACATGACGGATCAGCAGAGTGATCAGCGGCAACTCGGCCGGGGTGCTGGCGATCGAATAGGCCCGCGCCGCGCGCATCCCGGGCGGGCGCAGGCGAAGGTACTGTCCGGGCTGGAACGTGAAGCCTTCAACGTCGTCAAGGCGGATCTCCAGCCGCGAGACCGAGCCACAGACCATTTCATGCGATTCGAGCACGCCACGCAGCTTGGCAGGTTCGCTCGGCATCGGGTGCAGCGCATAGTCCAGCGCCAGTTCGACGTCGCCGCTCAGCCGTGTGCAACAGGTCGCGACCAGCCCTTCCGCGGCCTCTTCGCGGCTCACCACCGCTGCCTTTTCACCTTCGACCCGCGCGCCCGGAGCGCAGTGCGCAAGACAGGCCCCGCACTCGCCCGAAAGGCAGTCGGTACGCAGTGGCGCCTCGGCGCGCATCGCCGCCTCGGCCACGGTTTCCCCGGGCTCCACGCCCAGTTCGACCACCGCGCCATCGTTGAATTCCAGTCGTGCCCTGTACATCGCTCACCTTGCCGCGAAACGGGTCCAAAAACCCGGTTGTGTTTGTCATACAATCATATAAAGTGACGCTATGACTGCAACACGAAATTGCGCCCGCCGACTGATCGCCGCCTACGATGGCGGGTTCATCGACCCGATTGCGGGAGAACTTCCCGAAAAGACCATCGATGCGGCCTATGCCGTGCAGATGGAACAGGTCGGCATCTGGCAGGACCAGGGCCGCCGGGTGGCCGGTCGCAAGATCGGCCTCACTTCGCCGGTCGTGCAAAAGCAGCTCGGCGTCGACATGCCCGACTTCGGCCACCTCATGGCCGACATGATCTTCGGCGAGAACCTGCCGCTCGATCCGGCCCGGCTGCAGCAGCCGCGCGCCGAAGCCGAGATCGCGCTGATCCTCGAGGCCGACATCGACAATGCTGACGCCAGCGTCGCGGACGTCGTCTGTGCCATCGGCTGGGTCGTTCCCGCGCTCGAGATCGTCTCGAGCCGTATCGCCGACTGGCGCATTTCGATCCACGACACGATCGCCGACAACGCATCTTCCGGCCTTGTCGTGCTCGGCGGCCCGGCGCGGCGGCTCGACGGACTCGATCTCGTCGACTGCACGATGGAAATGTCGCTCAACGGCGAAGTCGTCTCGCGCGGACGCGGCGCCGATTGCCTCGGCAGCCCGCTCAACGCTGCGGCCTGGCTGGCCCGCGCAGCAGCCGCACACGGTACGCCGCTCAAGGCCGGCGAAGTCATTCTTACAGGTGCCCTCGGCCCGATGGTCTCGATCGCCCCGGGCGACGTGCTCGAGGCACAGATCGACGGACTGGGCACCGTGCGAACCCTGATTGCAAATCCCGAATTGGAGAAAAGCGCGTGAGTGAAGAGCCGCTCGTCAACCCGGAAGTCTTGGAAATGGTCGGCGACTGGCGTGGCTACGTCGAAGCCAAGCTTGGCTTTCGCAACCACTGGTACCCGATCCGCTTTTCCAGCGAACTGAACGAAGGCGCCCTGCTCGTCGTCGAGCTGCTCGGCGAGAAGCTCCTGCTCAAGCGCATCGACGGCAAGGTCTACGCCATGCGCGACCGCTGCCTGCACCGCGGCGTACCGCTGTCGCGCAAGCCCGACTGCTACACCAAGGATACCATCACCTGCTGGTATCACGGCTATACCTACCGCTTCCAGACCGGTGAACTGGCCAACATCCTCGCCGTGCCCGACAGCCGCCTTTGCGGCCGGCGCAAGATCCAGACCTACCCTTGCGAAGAAGCCAAGGGCCTGATCTTCGTGTTCCTGGGCGACGAGCACGAAGTGCACCCGCTCTCGAAGGACGTACCGCCGGGCTTTCTCGACGAAGACCTGATGGTGCTGGGCAAGCACCGCGTGGTGGATTCGAACTGGCGCCTTGGCTGCGAGAACGGCTTCGATGCGCTGCACATCTTCATCCACAAGGACTCCACGCTGCGCCACTTCCGCGAGTTCAACTTCCCGATCGGCCATACCCCGCTGCCCGGCGCAGTGACCTGCATCGAGGAAGAGGACGGCCCCAAGGGCGTCGAGGACGACTTCTCCAAGCACCATCCGATCTGGGATGGCGAGATCGACGGTCAGATCGTGGTCAAGGGCCCCAAGTTCGACCCCAAGAAGGGTACGTCCGCCTCGATCGGCACCTCGATCTGGCTGCCCGGCGTACTCAAGGTGGAAAGCTTCCCGGTTCCCGGCATCACCCAGTTCGAATGGTACGTTCCGCTCGACGAGGGACGCCACCTCTACGTCCAGACGCTTGGCCAGGCCTGCACCACCGACGAGGAGCGCTCGGACTTCGCCAACAAGTTCGAGACGCACTGGAAACCCCACGGCCTCGACGGCTTCAACGCCGACGACATCTGGGCGCGCGAAGTGACGCAGCCGTTCTACGACGACGACTACGGATGGGTCGACGAGATGCTGTGCGAGCCGGACTCGACCATTCTCGAATGGCGCCGTCTCGCCGCGCGCCACGGCCGCGGCATCCAGACCAAGAAGGACCTGCGCTGATGCAGCCTGCACCGATCGAGATCGCTGCGAAGACCATCGACGCCGGCGGCATCGCCACGCACTACTACGAGGCCGGGCAAGGCACGCCGCTGGTGCTCGTTCACGGCGGCGGTGCCGGCGCCGACAGCTGGGGCAACTGGAAGGACTGCATGCCGATCCTGGCACGCCACTTCCGGGTCATCGCGCCCGACATGATCGGCTTCGGCAAGACCGACAAGCCCGCCCCCGCGAGCGAGGACAATCCGGATGGTTATGTCTACGACCAGCCGGGCCGCAACCGCCACATGGCCGATTTCCTCGATGCCATGGGCCTGTCGAACGTCTACTACGTCGGCAACTCGATGGGCGGCGCGACCGGCATCGGCGTTGCCGTGGAGCGCCCCGAACTGATCGGGCGGATGGTGCTGATGGGCAGCGCCGGACTGCCGATCCCGCCCAAGCCTTCGCCCGACCTGATGCACAACCTGCGTTATGATTTCACCATGGAGGGCATGCGCCGGGTGATCGGCGGGCTGACCGCGGACGGCTTCGTGCCGACCGAGGAGCTGGTGAAGTACCGCTACGACCTCGTCGACACGCCCGAGGCGCAGGCGGCGTTGTCCGCTATCAATGCCGAGACCCGCAAGGGCACGCTCAACTATGCCGAGGACTACGTCGCGCGCATCAAGCAGCCGGTGCTGGTCGTCAATGGCAAGCAGGACGGCGTCTCGATCCTGCCGCGCGCCCACAAGTTTCTCGAACTCATCGAGAACTCCTGGGGCTATATCGTACCGCACTGCGGCCACTGGGCGATGATCGAGGCCACGCAGGATTTCTGCACGGCGGTGATCGGCTTTGCCGGCAAGGACGCCTGACATGGCGCCCGCAGGTGTCGTCGAGATGATCGAGCACCTCGTGCGCCATCCCGGCGACAGGGCGCTCGTTAAGGATGCACCGCAGACGCTGTTCGAGCGCTTTGCGGTAGCTCCTGAAGCCCGCCCCGTGCTGCTTTCGGGCAGCCGGGACGCGCTTTCCGCGCTCGGCATTCACGGCAATTACGTGATCAAGTGGCTGATCTGGTCGGGCCGCCCGACGATGCCCTTCTTCGCGATCAGCCACTTCTTCGACCGGAGATAAGCCATGGCCGAAATCGTCGGTGCATTCGCCATGTCGCACCAGCTCGGATCGCCCGAAGGCGTCGAGGAACAGTCCGAGCGCGTGTTCGCCGGGATGAAGGAGATCGGCTGGCGCATTCGTGCGCTCGAGCCCGACGCCCTGATCGTGCTGACCAGCGACCACCTCAACAACTTCAGCTTGAGTGCCCCTGCCCCCTTCGCGCTGGGCACGGCCGAAACCTTCGTGCCATGCGGTGACATGGGCCTTCCGCGCGATCCGGTTCCCGGACATGCCGACCTAGCGGCATACCTGCTCGCCGAACTGGACCGCGCAGGCATTGCGATATCGCCGGCAGACCCGCTCCAGCCCGACCACGGGGTGATGATCCCGGTCGGCATCGTCGATCCCTTGCGGGAAATCCCGATGGTGCCGCTTTACGTCAATGCGGTGTTCTATCCCGATCCCTCGCCCGCAGCCTGCCTGGCACTGGGCGAGGCACTCGCCACCGTACTGGCCGCAAGGCCGGGCAGCGAGCGCGTGGTCCTGCTCGCGGCAGGCGGGCTCTCGCACTGGGTCGGCATGGCCCGCGAGGGCGAGGTGATCGAGGACTGGGACCGCATGGTCCTTGCCGCGATGAGCGAGGGCCGGGGCGTCGAACTGGCGAGCCTGACAAGCGAGGCGATCATGGCCGAGGCGGGCAATGGCGGCCTCGAGGTCGGTGCCTGGATCGCGCTCGCCGGGGCCATGCCCAAGGCAAGGGCCGAGTGCCTGTTCTACGAACCGATTGGCGCATGGGCGACGGGCATGGCCGGGATCGAGATGATCCCGAGCTGACGCACACGAGCAGTGCCTGAAATGAACAAGGCCCCGGCAAGCTCAACGCTTGCCGGGGCCTTGTTCGTTAGGGATGCTGCCAGTCTCTCCTGTCAGCACCTGTCAGTCAGCTCTTGTCGGAAAGGTGCGCCTCGCGCCGGTCGAACAGCTCCTGGCTGGCAAAACCGGCAACCTCGGGCTTGCCCCTACCGAGCATGACCTGAAGGAAGCAGGGCTCGTCGGTATCGTTCTGGTATCCGTGGATGACACCGGCCGGGCACGAGATCATTTCCCAAGGGCCCAGCTCCTCGGACAGGCGATTGCCTTCCTCGTCCTCGACGAAGACGACACAGCGCCCCTTGAGGATGAAGAACACCTCCTCGACCTCGTGCGTGTGCGGGGCATTGCCCTGCCCAGCGGGCACTTCCATGATCGAGAGAGTGAAATTGCCGGCAGGCACGATCGAGGCATCGTCGTGCTTGCCCGAGGCCCCGGCCCCGACGAAACGGTACTGGCCGCGGCGATAGCCCTCGATCGAGGCATCGGAAAAGGCATTCCAGTCCGCAGTGCGCGTCTCGAACTTGCCGACATAGCGCTCCATGATCTGCTCGAGACTCCAGTCGGCGATCTCGGGCGGGCGCGGGTGGCGGGCAACGTTGCTCATCTTGCGGGTTCTCCTATTCTACGGCTTCTGCAGCCGCGAAGCTGTCGATCATGCAGGCACGGCGGATGAAGGCATCGTGCTCGTCGGGCGAGGCAGATGCCGCGCGGATCTTGTCGAGGTTGGCTGCGCGCACTTCAGGATCGCGCTCGGCCAGCGTCTTCTTGTTGGCGATCGACTGCGCCTGCACGCCGTCGAGCTGGCCCTTGCGACGCTGGCGGGTATAGCGGTCGAGCAGCGGCTCGGCCTCGCCGCCTTCGTGGAAGATCGCAGCCATCTTGTCGGCAAGGTTCATGGCATCGTGGATGCCCCCGTTCATGCCCATGCCGCCAACGGGATTGTTGACGTGCGCGGCATCGCCGGCGAGCAGGACGTGCCCCTTGTTGAAGGTCGTCGCGACGCGCTGGTGCACCTTGTAAAGCGCCACTGTGACGATCTCGTAAGGTTCGTCGCGCGGGCAGAACTTCTGCAATCGCGCCTCGATCGCGGCGGGGTCGAGCAGTTCCTCATCGGTCTGTTCGGGGCGCGTGGGCCCAACCGCGCGCCACATGCCCGAGCCATCCTCGCCGCGCGCCTTGAACAGATTGAGCCACTCGTCCGGATCGGCAAAGTAGTTGCGGTTTGCGATGTGATCGCCGAGCGACTGGAAATCGAAGCGGGTGTCGATCTTGAGGAAGCGCTCAGGCCAGGTGAAGCCTTCGAACTCGATCTCGGCCAGCTTGCGCACCGTCGAACGCCCGCCATCGCAGCCCACGAGATAGCGCGCCGAAATCTCTTCCGTAGCACCATCGCCCGTCTCGACCTTGGCGGTAATGCCTTGCGCATCGTCCTCGAAGGAGACGAGGCGGGTGTTCATGCGGATCTCGCAGCCCGGATCCTGCTCGAGGATTTCGAGGATGGTCCCGGCGATCTTGTACTGCTCCCATTGCAGCACATAGGGGTAATCGAGCGGTGCGCTCATCTGCCCCAGATCGAAGCGGCCGAGCACTTCGCCGGTGACCCGGTCGTGGAAATGCATCACCGGCGAGATCAGCCCCTGCTCCTTGCCCGCCTCGAGCAGGCCAAGACGGTCGAGGATGGCAATCGTGGGCGGGTGGCACGAGGCAGCGCGGCAGTCCTTCTCCGGCGCAGGCAGCGCCTCGACCAGAACGACGGGGATATCCGCCTGGCGCAGCGCCAGCGCCAGGACGCTGCCCACGGGCCCCGCCCCGACGACGATGACTCGCTCCGTTTCACTCATGAAAGTTCCTTTTCAAGATTGCCTCCCGGGCAAGAGCCAGCAGGCTATATTTTGAATGATTGTATGACAATATTAAAGTGCCTGCAGAGCGCCACTGGCCACTCTGCGGAGAGGCGCACGATCCGAGCTCAGGTCGATGCGACCAACCGGGCGATCGGCCAGGCATTGCCGAGCCGCGCGCACTGCAGCAGGCTGTAGGCAGTCAGCGCCGAGGTCTTGGGATTGGACGGTGCGGCCAGCGCGAGGATGTCGAAGGCGAAGCGTCCGAACGGCCCCTCTGCCTCGATCACGCCAAGCGGATCGGCGACCTTGCGCGAAGAGACGAGCCGCACGCGGGTCTGCTCCAGACCGATGCCAGAGAGCCCGACTGCGACCGCGACATTGGCATTCTTGGGATAGTTGGCCGCCGCCTCGCGCGCGCTGCCCTCGAAGAAGCATACCTCTTCCTCGCGATGGTCGAGGTCGATGAGGTCCTGCGCTGGCGTGCCACGCCAGGCATGGGGCGGCTTGAACGAGGTATAGGTCACCGTGTCGATCCCTGCGAGCGCGGCGGCGACGAACCCGTCGAGGCCGGCGATGGCACCGGCAGGAAGCATCGCCCGCCCTCCCCCTTGCGCCTCGGCGGCGAGCAGGCGCGCAGCGAAGGCATCGTCCGCAAGCACGCCGACCGACGACAGCACGACATCGATCCCCGCACGCAGCAGGGCTTCGGCATAGGCATGGGCCGCAGCATGACCTGCGCATTCTATCACGCAATCGGGCTTCGCCGCGATCAGGGCCTCGACATCGTGGACCGCGCGAGGGGCATCGCGCCCCTCGCGCACGAGCGTGGCGACAAGACTGTCCCGCTCGCCGAGTCGCTCGAGAGCGCCACTGATCTCCGTACCGATCGCACCATGGCCGATGAGGCCGATCCGCCCGGCGCCCGCGCCGAACACGCATCGCGCCACAGGCGTCACCTTGCCGAGTTGCAAATCGCTGCCGTGAGCCATTGAATCACCCTTCCAATTCTGTCATACAATCATACATTATATGAATGAGGTGCCAATGCAAATGGCGCGTGAGGGCCAAGGGGACTGGAAAGTACCCGCAAGCCGTCGCATGGCATGCGCGGGCATCGTTGCCGCCTCGCGCGGGACCTACCGACTATTGATCAAGCAAAGGCCGGCCGGGCGCCGGAGACTATCGAAAGGCACGCTTGCAGCATGGAATACGATACCCTCACCGCACGCAAACTGACCCCGCGGATCGGCGCGATCATCGAGGGTGTCGAGCTGGGCAAGCCGCTCGGCGAGGCCCAGGTCGCGGACCTGCGCAAGGCGCTGGCCGATCACCAGGTGATCTTCTTTCGCAACCAGGACCTCGATCCGGCCCGCCTCAAGGAAGTCGGCGCCCACTTCGGGCCGCTCGCGCGCCACGCGCTCAAGGGGCTGCCCGACCACCCCGAAGTGCGCAAGCTCCACGCCGACGAGACCTCGAAGCACGTCGCGGGCGAGGAATGGCATTCGGACATGACCTGTGCGCCCAAGCCGCCGATGGGCTCGATCCTCTACCTGCACACCCTGCCCTCGCTCGGTGGAGACACGGTGTTCTCGTCGATGTACGCGGCCTACGACGCGCTTTCGGACCGGATGAAGACCTACCTCGAGGGGCTGACCGCCACGCATGACGGCAAGCTCGCCTTCGGGCGTTTCGACCCCACCGGCAATTACCCGGTCGCGGTCCACCCGGTGATCCGCACCCATCCCGAGACCGGCAAGAAGGTGATCTTCGTCAATCCGGGCTTCACCAGCCACATCAACGAGCTTTCCAAGCTGGAGAGCGACGCGATCCTCAACTTCCTCTACCAGCACTGCGCCAACGAGTATTTCCAGGTTCGCTTCACTTGGGAGCCGCACTCGGTCGCGTTCTGGGACAACCGCTGCACCCAGCACCTCGCGATCTGGGACTACTTCCCCGAAGTGCGTTCCGGCTATCGCGTGCAGATCGAGGACGAACAGGCCCCGGTCGCCTGATCGGCCCGGCAACGCCAGACCATGAAAAAGGCCCCGCGGCGGATAACGCCGCGGGGCCTTTTTTCGTGTAGCGGTCCGCTCGATCAGCTCTGCGAGATCTGCGCCCCGCGGCTGCGTTCGCCATAGGGCTTGAGCAGCAGGACCAGCGCGATCGCGGCCACGCAGATCGGCACGCCCAGAGCAAGGATCGCACCGTAGCTGCCGGTCGCATCGAACACCATGCCGAAGGCCAGCGGCCCCAGCCCCATCGCCACCATCACCGCCGAGAACAGCAGCGAGAAGATCTGCGCGAAGCTGCGCAGGCCGAAATAGCGGCTACACAGGTAGGCAAGCATGTCGACTTCCGCACCGAGGCTGCCGCCAAGCAGGATCGCGACCAGTACCAGCAGCGGCGCGGGAGCCGACATGGCCAGTACCAGCAGCCCGAAGGCCGAGAGCGAGAAGAACGCAAACGCGATCCTGCGCGCATCGTACTTGTCAATCAGGAACCCGATCAGGAGCCGCCCGCCGAAGGCAGATAGCCCGAAGATCGACGCGATCAGCGCTGCCGTCCCGCTGGCGATCCCGCGGTCCACCAGCATCGGTACGAGATGCGGGATCAGCCCATAGAGCACGAAGGCGAGACCGACGAAGATCGTCGCCAGCACCCAGAAATCGCGCCGCCCCATCGCCTCGTGCGGGGTCATGCCCTGGGCCTCGCCAGCCTCTTCGCCGGTCTCGGCCAGCCCCCCGTCGATCGCGAGCCCGAGCTGCGCCGGGGTCTCGTGCAAGAGGAAGAAGACCAGCGGCAAGGTCACGAGCAGCAGCACCGCGGCCAAACCGAAATAGCCGCCCTGCCAGCCGAAACGGCTGATCAGCGCCTCGCTCAGCAGCGGCACATAGGCAAAACCGAGCCCGGTTCCGCTCCCCGCAATGCCGATTGCGAGCCCGCGGCGCCGGTCGAACCATGCGGCGAGGATACGCATGTAGGGCACGGAATTGGTCCCTACCGCGATCGTGCCCATGCCGATGTAAGCTGCCATGAACTGCGCATAGCTGGTCACGAAGGGTAGCACCGCGAAACAGGCTGCCAGCAGCACGATCGAGGGCAGCAGGACACGGCGCGCGCCCCAGCGATCGACCAGCCGCCCGACCAGCGGCATGGTCAGCGCGGTTGCCAGCATCATCGCCGAGACCGCACCACTGATCTGGGTCCGGCTCCAGCCGAATGCCTGCGCCAGCGGCTCGGAGAACAGCCCCATCGAGGCGAGGCCGAAGGCTGCGGGCCCGCTGGAGATGCCGAACAGGCACACCGGCACGATGATCCAGCCATAATAGAAGCGCGGGGAAACCGCGGATTGCGTCATCGTCTTGGACTCCGTCTTGATTTAGCCGGCAGCCTGCGCGGCAGACAATTCGCTTCCGGATGCCGCCATGCGCTGCGCGATCGCGGCACAGACGAGCAACTGGAGCTGGTGAAAGATCATCAGCGGCAAGATCACCGCTCCAACCTGCGCTGCCGGAAACAGCACCCCTGCCATCGGCACGCCGGAGGCGAGGCTTTTCTTCGAGCCGCAAAACAGCAGTGTCGCCCGATCGGCGCTGTCCAGCCCCAGCGCCTGCCCGGCCTGATGTGAAAGCGCGAGGACGATCGCAAGCAGTACCGCATCGGCGACAACCAGCGCGCCGATCTGCCAGCCCGGCACGGCGTGCCACAGGCCTTCGACAACCGCTGCGCTGAAGGCGCCGTACACCACCAAGAGGATCGAGCCGCGATCAAGGCCGGTCACCAACGACTTGTGACGCGCGAGCAGGTCCTTGAGCAAAGGGCGGCACAGATGGCCGAGAATAAAGGGCAAAAGCAGCTGGACCACGATTGCCCCTACCGAACCCAGCCAGCCATCATCCGATCCGCGCGATGCCGCACCGATCACCAGTGCCACGAGCAAAGGGGTCAGGAAGATGCCGAGGATGTTCGACAAGGTCGCGGCGCAGACCGCCGCCGGCACGTTGCCGCGCGCGATCGAGGTGAAGGCAATCGAGGACTGAACCGTCGAGGGCAGCAAGGCGAGGAAAACGATGCCCGTCACCAGCCCCGGCTCGAGGATCGAGCCAAGCACCCCGCCAAGACCGATGCCCAGCAGCGGAAATACCGCGAAGGTCAGGGCCAGCACCGCTGCGTGCAGCTTCCAGTTCGTCGCGCCCGCGACGATAGCCTCGCGCGAGAGCTTGGCTCCGTGCAGGAAAAACAGCAGCGCGATGGCCGCCCGCGTGATCCAGCCGAGCACCTGCGCCATGGTCCCCACCGCCGGCAGCACGCTCGCCAGCAGGACCGTCGCCAGCAGCATCATGCTGTAGCGATCGATCCTGCGTATCAATCCCGTCATCCACGTTCACCTTCTTGCGATTTTTTGTCAGACTGTCATACAAACAGCAAAAGGCAAGAGGAGATCCTCAGGAATGTTCACGACCAGGCCCGATATCCGCGGAACCTTCGGTGTTGCCTCGGCCACGCACTGGGCAGTCGCCTCCACCGCAATGGCCATGCTCGAGCGCGGCGGCAATGCCTTCGACGGTGCGGTTGCCGCCGGTTTCGTGCTCCACGCGGTCGAACCGCATCTCAATGGTCCGGCAGGCGAAGTCCCGATCATCTTCCATTCGGCGACCAGTGGCCGCACGCAGGTCCTGTGCGGACAGGGCGTTGCGCCCGCCGCCGCGACACCCGAAGCCTTCACATCGCAAGGGCTCGACATGGTTCCGGGCTCGGGCATGATCGCTGCAGTCGTGCCCGGTGCCTTCGATGCCTGGATGCAGCTCCTGCGCGATCACGGGACGATGCCGCTCGACGAGGTCATGGCCCCGGCGATCCACTACCTCGAACACGGCCACCCGCTCCTGCCCGGCGCAGCGCGCGCGCTCGGCGATGTCGAGCAGGCGCTGCGTCACGAATGGCCCAGCGGGTTGGAAGTCTGGCTGCCCGGCGGCACGCCGCCCGTTGCAGGGGCCCTGTTCCGCAACCCGGTGCTGGCGGCCACCTGGAAGCGCATCCTTGCCGAAGCCGGAACCAGCGGCTCGCGCGAGGCCCGCATCGAGCGCGCCCGCCGTGCCTGGTCGCAAGGCTTCGTCGCCGAGGCGATCGACGCCTTCCTGCGCGCAGAACCTCTGATGGACGCCAGCGGCGAGCGCCATCTCGGCCTGCTCACCGGCGCCGACATGGCCAACTGGGAAGCCAGCTACGAGGAGCCGACCAAGGGTGACTTCAATGGCTGGACGATCTGCAAGACGGGCCCATGGGGCCAGGGCCCCGTCCTGCTCCAGGCCCTCGCCATCCTCGAGGCGCACGGACTTCGCGGCGCTGATCTGCAAAGCCCACAAGGCATCCACGTCGTGCTCGAAGCGCTCAAGCTCGCCTTCGCCGACCGCGAGGCCTATTACGGCGATCCCGACTTCGTCGACGTCCCGCTAGAGCGCCTGCTTTCGCGCGATTATGCTGTCAGCCGCGCCGCGCAGATCGGCAGCGATGCCTCGCTGGAACTGCGCCCCGGCACGATCCCCGGTTTCGAGGCTCAGGTCGCGCGCTCGCTCGAGATGGTACGCCCCTCGGACCCGAGCGCGGGAGGGCTGGGTGTCGGCGAGCCGACGATGATCCACCTCAAGCCGACGATCAAGCCGGGCGACACTGTCCATCTCGACGTGGCGGATCGCTGGGGCAACATGGTCTCGGCCACGCCTTCCGGCGGCTGGCCGCAGTCCTCGCCCACCGTCCCGGGGCTGGGCTTCGCGCTCAATACCCGCGCGCAGATGTTCTGGCTCGAACAGGGTCTTCCGGGAAGCCTGCAGCCGGGCAAGCGTCCGCGCACCACGCTAACCCCGACGCTCGCGCATTTCGAAGGCCGCCCTGCGCTCGTGTGCGGTACGCCCGGCGGCGACCAGCAGGACCAGTGGCAGCTTCAGCTGCTGCTGCGCCGCATCCTCGCCGGATCGGGTCTGCAGGCAGCCATCGATCAGCCGCTGTTCCATTCGGTGCATTTTCCCAGCTCGTTCTATCCGCGTCAGGCCCTGCCCGGGGTCGCGGTGCTGGAAGCGAGCTGGGGAGACAAGACAATCGCGGCGCTGCGCGAGCGTGGCCACCATGTCGAGGTCGCGCCGGAATGGAGCGCGGGCCGCCTGACCGCGATCGAGCGCGATGGCGATGGAATTCTTTCGGGAGCGGCCACGCCGCGGCTCATGCAGGCCTACGCGGTAGGGCGCTGAGCGCTCGATCCGACCGGCAGGATGAACGGGGCTGCCCGGCTGGCGCAGCCCCGCAAGCGCGAAGCCATTCAGCCTGCGTACCACACCGCGCCGTCGCGCACTTCGACCGGAAAGGTATTGAGCGCCATCTTGCACGGCAGGCTCTTGGCCTTGCCCGTGCGCACGTCGAAGCTGCCGCCGTGCAGCGGACAGAACAGCGTGTCGCCTTCGAGACGCCCTTCGGAAAGCGAGGCGATGGCATGGGTGCATTCATCTTCGAGCAGGAAGAATTCGCCCGCGCGGTTGACCAGTACGAGAGGGTCCATTCCGTCCAGCTCGACGAGCCGGATGGCACCGGGGGCAAGGTCTTCGACGGCACAGATCTTCATGGACACTTGGCTCTTTCCGCTTTCGGTCTATTGGCTATTATTGTGTGATTGTCATACAAGAATCGCACTGTCAAGAATGCCCACGCCTCGTGCCGCACGAGAGGCGGAACGGTTTCGCGAGTCTAGCCGGCTGCCGGGATCGGCCCCTTGTGGATCAGGTCTTGGAAGCGAGTTGCGGGCGCGTGTGGGGCGGCCGTGCCTGGCTGCGGGTGAGATTGCCCGAGAAGTCCGGCGAAAGCTGACGCTCCAACTTGCGACAGCGGTCGGCATGACGCAGCAGTGCCTGGCTCACCGCGCGCAATTGCTCCTCGCACAACGCGCTCGTGCCCGAGCACAGCGCCGCGACGAGAGCCTCTTCGCAACCCAAGACGCGGGCCACAGCCGTTTGCCCCCCGAGCAGGTCGACGCCCTCGATCCACAGTGCGAGCTGCGCCTCGGCGGTGCGTTCGGTCGGGGCGGGAGCTGATGGCATGGTCGTTGGTCCTCTCGTACCCGGCCATGGACGTCGGGCGGCGACCTGCCGGTACCGGAGCGCGCGCCATTTTAGAAGTTCGCACGGCAAGAGCGCTGGGGACATTCCCCGCCCGACACAGACTTCATCCTGTCATTTTCGCTGCTTATGGCGCCGCTTTCGACGGGACTCGGGTACCATGGACCAGCACAGCAGCACGATGGAGGCATCGCCCGATGGAGCCGCGAACGTGGACTGGAAAGCCACGCATGGCTCGCTCGTGCGCTACCTGATCGCCCGCGGCGTCCGCGCCGATCTTGCCGACGATGTCGCGCAGGAAACAATCGCGCGCCTCGTCGTGATCGCCCGCAGCCAGGCGATCGGCAGCCTCTTCGCTCTGGCCTTCCGCATTGCCAACAACCTGCTCGTCGATCACGCAAGGCTCGAGAGCCGGATCGGCGGCGACCTCGACGAGGATTTCGTGTGCGATGCGCCCTCGCTCGATCGCATCGTCGATTCCCAGAAGGCCTTCGAAGTGTTCCAGCGCTGCCTCAACCGCATGCCTCCGCTACGCCGCGAGGTGCTCGTGCGTCGCCGGCTCCATCACGAGAGCTGCCGCAGTATCGGCGAGGACCTCTCGCTGAGCAGCAAGGCGGTCGAGAAACACATCACCCGGGCATTGACGGACCTGCGCCGCGCCATGGTCAGCGCGGGGCTCGACCCGGCGGGGTGGAGCGCGTGGTGATGCAAGGCAACAGGCACATCGAGCAGCAGGCCGCCTACTGGGTCGAACGCATGCACGCCCCGGTCCAGGACAGCGAGACCGCGGCACGCTTCGATGCATGGATCGCGGCCGACCCGCGCCATGTCGACAGCTTTGGCCGGATGTCGGCCCTGTGGGATTCCGGCTCGCTTTCCCGCGCGTTGGCGACGTGCTGCCCACGTAACGACAACGAACTGCAGGGCGGCAAAGCTCAGGCCCCTGAGGAGGCCTTCACGGCGCAAACCGCTACGAGCGACAGTCGCGACCGGGACGATTGCCCTGCCCCCGGCCGAAAATGGTCCCGGGCAATCGCAGCCATCGCGGCGACGATCACGCTTTTCATCGCCTCCATAACCCTTGGCGACAAGCTGATCATCGAGAACGACTACGCGACGGCCACCGGGCAGGAACGCAGCATCACGCTCGCGGACGGCTCGCGCATTCGCCTCGGCGGCGCGACCAGCGTGACGAGCCGAATCACGCCCTGGTCCCGCACCGTCACCCTGACACGCGGCGTCGCCTTCTTCGACGTTGCTCACGAGCGCTGGCGCAGCTTCACGGTCAATGCCCGCGACGCCCAAGTCATGGTGCTGGGCACGGCATTCGACGTCGAACTCCTCGGCAAACAGACCGAGCAGGTCCGCGTCTACCGAGGGCTGGTCAACGTCGAGAAGGGCGGCAACTCGTGGAAGCTGCCGGCAGGCGACGGCGTACTGCTTGCCGGCGCCAGCCTCCTGCGCATCACGGACGTGGAAGGTGACCGCCCGGACTGGACAGAAGGCTGGTACGATGCACAGGACACACCGCTCGGTGCGATCCTCGAACGGGTCAACCGCCTCTCGAAGGCCCCCGTCGACCTCGCCAGCCCCGAACTCGGCGATCTTCGCCTGAGCGGCCGCCTGCGGCTTTCCGAGCCCGAAGAACTGCTCGACATAATCTGCGCGACACACGATTTGCAGTGGAAGTACGAAGGCACAAGCATCACCGTTGAGCGCATTCCATAGTGTCACGGAAAATTCACATAAATTACACAAATAATTCACATAAGTTTATTCAATAATATTTGTCGGGTTAAGTATAATTCACCCGTCTTACCCCTGAATTTGGATAATTCGTCTCTGGGGTACATTCATGAAAATCGCATTTTCGCCACGCGCCGGTGTCTCGGCGCTGGCCCTTTCGCTCGCCTGTCTCGCGTCCGTCTCGATACCGCAGGCCAGCCACGCGGCTCAGACCAGCCGGTTCGACTTCGCCATCCCGGCCCAGGACCTCGCTGGGGCGCTGCGCCAGTATTCACGGGTCACCGGAATCCAGATCGCTGCGCCCGCCGATGTCCTGCGCGGTCGCAAGAGCCCCGGCGTGTCGGGCCGCCTCGAGCGTGACGAGGCCCTCGCCCGCCTCATCGCCGGTTCGGGCGTACAGACGCGCATGAAGGGCTCGGCAATCATCGTCAGCCCGCGCAGCGCAGCGCCTGCCAACGCGGCACGCACTGCCCGCAGCACGCGCTCGCAGCCGGTACCCGCCGCTGCCCGGCTCGCTCCCGGAGAAGAGGAAATCGTCGTCACGGGCTACTTCGAGGCGGTACAGGAATCGCTGCGGAAAAAGCGCGATACCGACGTCGTCTCCGACACCGTGAGCGCGGACGACATGGGCAAGTTGCCGGCGAACAACGTGTCCGAGGCCCTTGCCCGCATGCCTGGCGTCAATGCCGTGCGTAGTGCGACGACGGGCGAAGGCGACCGCATCACCGTGCGCGGCCTTTCCACCGAACTGAACAACTACTCGATCAACGGCGTGCGCCTGGGCGGCGCGGGCTCGCGCGACGACGTGTTCTACCGCGGCGTGCGCCTCTCGGTCCTGCCGCCCGACGGCATCAAGGAAATCACCGTCTACAAGACGCTGACGCCCGATCGCGACGGCGACGCGCTGGGCGGTTCGGTCGACATCTCGACCCCTACCGCCTTCGATCAGGACCCGACCTATTTCCGCCTCTCCGCCGAAGGCGGCATGCTCGACAAGTTCGACCACAGGAAGGCGGCGCAGGTGTCCACGGCCGCCTCGCGCCAGTTTTCGGACAACTTCGGCGTGTTCGTCTCGGGCAGCTGGAGCCGCCGCAAGTCGCAGTTCGAACAGAACGGCGTCGATGGCGATAACCAGCCCGACATGTGGTACGCCGACAGCGAGACGCTGGGCTGGGACCCCAACCGCTTCGTCCTTCGCGGTATGAACCTGGGCTTCGGCGAGACCGAGGTCGAACGCTGGGGCGTCAATTCGAGCGTAGACTTTCGCTCGGACAACCACGATTTCCACTTGCGCGGGCAGTACAACAAGTACCGCAAGAAGGAATTCCTCAACCGCCTGAACTTTCGCAACGACACCTCGCGCAATTCGACACGCCTTTCGCAGATCGACCGTTCGCGCACCGACCTCGCCCAGCCCGAGGACACCATCGTCGGCTTCGACGAGGAACTTGGCCGCATCTACGGCTACACGCCGGGCGAAATCGTCGACCGTGACGGCGATGGCATCATCACCGATGCTGACCGCTCGGCACGCTCGACCTACAGCCTCGTAGGCAGCTCGGGCGCCTGGGATCCGGCGGGTTTCCGCCTGCGTCGCTTCTGGGAAGGCTCGGCCGAGACCGGCAACCTGGCGTCGGCCAACTTCGGCGGCGTCTCGCGCTTCGGGGCGCTGACGTTCGACTACGACGTCTCCTACTCGCAATCCGAGGACAACCTCGATGACGGCTACGAGATGGAGTTCCGCAGCGACAAGTACGGCTGGCTGGGCAATCGCGGCGTGCTGTTCTCGGCCGCCGAGGACTCGCGCTTCCCCAAGTGGCTGCTCAATCCGGCGGGCCTTGCCGGGGTACAGGAACCCAGCGAATACAACTTCAACGCGCTCGAGGGTGAAGTGGGCGGCTCCAGCGAGAAGCTCTGGCAAGGCCAGTTCAACGCGCGCTGGGATGTCGACGGTCCGTTCCTCAAGTCGATCAAGGCGGGCGGCAAGTTCTACAATTCGCGCCGCCGCACCTACGAGGGCTCGTTCCTCGACCTCAACTCGGAAGGAACGCTGGCCGACTTCGCCGGCCTCTACGGCAACGACATCAATAGCCTGTTCGGCGGTGCCTACTCGGGTGACTATCGCCTCGGCACCACGCTCGACAACGAGGCCATGCTGGCCGAACTGCGCCGCGCCGAAAACGGAGAGAGCAGCTACTTCGACGGCTTCGCGGTCGATCCCTCGCAGGCCGAGATCTCGGACGAGGACAGCTTCCGCTTCGAGGAGCGCGTGATTTCGGCCTACCTGATGGGCACCGCCCAGATCGGCAAGGCCAAGATCATCGCCGGCCTGCGCATGGAAAACACCCGCAACACGATCGATGCCTGGAACATGGATCCGGTTCTCGGCGAGCGCTACACCAGCGACCGCACCGGCTTCACCAACTGGCTGCCCTCGATCCACGTGAATTACGATTTCGACGACAAGACCAAGCTGCGCGGCGCGGTGTGGACCAGCTTTGCCCGGCCCGACATCGCCCGCATGAGCTCGGCGCGCGAATACGCCTACGATCAGGATCCGGACGGCGATGGCGTGCGCAACCCTACCTCGGACTGGATCCTGACCGGGATCGAGATGGGCAATCCCGACCTCGAGCCGCTGACCTCGACCAACTTCGACCTCTCGCTCGAACACTATGCCGGGCGCACCGGGGCCTACTCGGTCGCGCTGTTCTACAAGCAGATCGACAACTTCCTGTTCCGCTCGTCCTCCTCGAACATCCGCAACGGCACGGCCGGGGTGAACGTCAATCCCGAAGGCGTGGCGGTGACGATGCCCAACAACGGCAAGTGGGCCGATGTCTACGGCATGGAGATCAGCGCGCAGCAATTGCTGCACTGGCTTCCTGGCGTACTTGGCTCGCTGGGCGTCGGCGGCAACCTGACACTGCAGCGCTCGAAGGCGGAGACGGGGCTTTCGTGGCACCCCGAGGGCTACACCCTGCCGCTCATGGAAACCCCCGAGACGATCGCCAACCTCCAGCTGTTCTGGGAGCGCGACGGCTGGGAAGTCTATGGCGCATGGAACTACCAGTCGAAGTTCATGGCGGGCATCAACGACTTCGGCAACGACCCTTACGAGCAGGCATATAGCTTCGTCGATCTCACCTTCCGCAAGACCTTCCTCGAGAAGTCATCGATCCAGCTGCAGGTGCAGAACCTCTTCGACTCGCACACCTACTGGCAGACCGTCTCCTCGGGCGATGGCGCTAGCCGCGCGTACATCAAGAACGGGCGTTCGATCTCGCTCGGCTTCAACGCCATCTTCTGAGCAAGGGATCCCCGACATGAAGACGATCACCCGAACCCTTCTCACCTGCCTGCTTGCCGGAATCTGCGTCGCCCCCGTGGCGGCGCAGGACAAGGCCCCCGCCCCCGCTCAGGCGCTCGCCCCTGCAACCGAGATGCCCGAGCGCATCATCCTCAACCTCACCGCCGACACGGCCCACGAGATGGCGGTGACCTGGCGCACCGCGCCCGGCATCGCCGGTCGGATCGAATACGCCATCGCGACGCCGGGGCCCGACTTCGTCAAGGCTCCGATGACGATGGCCGCCACCACCGAGGATGCCACCGTCGCGACCGAGGAAGACCCTGCCTTCCGTGCAGCCTACCACTCGGCCGTTCTGAGGAACCTGCAGCCGGACACGGTCTATGCCTACCGCGTGGGCGACGGTGCGCGCTGGTCGGAATGGTTCCAGTTCCGCACCGCATCGCAGAAGGCCGCCCCTTTCCGCTTCCTCTACCTGGGCGACATGCAGAACCAGGTTCTCTCGCAGGCCTCGCGCACCCTGCGCATGGCCTTCCGCACCGCGGGCGACGTCGCCTTCACGATCCATGCCGGCGATCTCATCAACCACCACAATGCCGACCGCGAATGGGGTGAATGGTTCGCGGCAGGCAGCTTCCTCTACGCCCAGACCCCCCAGATGCCGACGCCGGGCAACCATGAATACGGCAAGGATGGTGCAGCGCGCGCTGGCTCTTCGGTCACTGACCAGTGGCGCCACCAGTTCACCCTCCCCGAGAACGGCCCGAGCGGCGTGCCCGAAGCGACCGAGACACACTGGTACACCGACTATCAGGGTCTGCGCCTGATCTCGATCGACTCCCCGCAGCTCGACCGCAACGAGCAGGCCCGTGCCCAGACCATCGCCTGGCTCGACGCGCTCCTTGCACGCAACCCGAACCGCTGGACGGTGATCTTCCTGCACTTCCCGCTCTTCTCGAGCGATCCGGACCGCGACAACCCCAAGGTCCGCGCAGCGCTGAAGCCATTGATCGACAAGTACAAGGTCGACCTCGTCCTGCAAGGCCACGACCACGGCTACGCCCGCGGCGCGATCGGCCCCCAGGGTCCGGCCAGCGACGATGCTGGCGCAACCTATGTCGTCTCGGTTGCCGGTCCGAAGATGTACGATGTCGCCGAGCTCGACTGGGCCCGAAAGACCGCGGCGCGCACGCAGGCCTACCAGATCATCGACGTCGACGGCGATGTCCTGCGCTACAAGGCCTACACCGCCAACGGCCAGCCGCTCGACGAGGTCGAACTGCGCAAGCCCTGAGCACCCTCTCCCGATCCGGTGCATTCTCGCGCCGGATCGGGAGCTGGTCATGCCGCCTGGCGAAGCGCCTTGACCAGCTCCGAAAATGCAGGCGTTGGCTGGCGGCGGCTGGGATAATAGAGGTGATACCCCTCGAAGGGCGGAGAAAACGCTTCGAGCACCGTTTCAAGCCGGCCTTGCGCAATGAACGGGGCGGCGTGGATGTCGAGAACGTGACCGATGCCGACGCCATCTAGCACGGCATCCATGACCGGGAAGATGCTGTTAAACACCAGCGGTCCGTTGACCCTGATGGAGAGCGGACGCCCCTCATCCTCGAACTCCCATGCGTAGAGACCACCATTCGAGGTGAAGCGATAATTGATGCAGTCGTGGTCAATCAGGTCCTGCGGGCACGATGGCTTGCCCTTGCGGGCGAAGTAGGAAGGGGCCGCGACCGCAGCCATGCGGATCGGCCCCGAGATCGGCACCGCGATCATGTCCTTCTCGACCACTCCACCAAGCCGTACACCGGCATCAACTGCACCAGCCACGATGTCACTGAAGCCGTTGTCGACCACAACTTCGACGGTGACTTCGGGAAAACGCTGGAGGAAATCGCGCAGAACCGGCCATAGCACCAGCTTGGCAGCCAGTTCATCGGCATTGATACGGATCGTCCCCGAGGGCTTGTCGCGCAACTCTCCCAGCGCGGCAAGATCGGCCCTGATCCCGTCCAGCTTCTCCCCCAACGGCTCGAGCAGGCGGCTTCCCGCCTCGGTCGGGGTGACGCTGCGGGTCGTGCGATTGAGCAAACGGATGTCGAGCCGTTCCTCGAGCGCCTTCATCCGGTGGCTGAGCGCCGATGGCGTGACCTCAAGCCGGGCAGCTGCCTTGGTGAAACTGCGGCAGCGCGCGATGGTGACAAAGGCCACGAGGTCGGTGAGATCGATCCTGTCCATTGATGAGCCATACTCACAAGGCAATCAAGAAAACAGGACCTACTTCACAAGACCCGCCTCCCCTAAGAGGACGCGCACCAAGGCATCATGCGCGGGATGAAGATATGAGCGAGACAACCACGACCGGGATACCGGAAGGCGGCCAACAAGCGGACACGGCACGCTGGAGCGCGGTCTACGCCATGGCCTTGTGCAGCTTCGTGCTGGTGGCATCGGAATTCATGCCCGTCAGCCTGCTGAGCCCGATGGCCTCCTCCCTCACCCTGACCGAGGGCGAAGCGGGACAGACCATCGCTGCATCGGGTCTGTTCGCGGTGATCGCCAGCCTTTCGATCGGACGCGTCACGCGGGCGTTCCAGCGGCAAAAGGTTCTCGTTGCACTCAGCATCATGCTGATCGCCTCGAGCGTGCTGACGGCGATTGCACCCAATTATCCGCTGCTCATGGTGGGGCGCGCAGCCGTGGGCATCGCCATCGGCGGTTTCTGGTCGATGTCGGCAGCCATTGCGCTTCGCCTCGTCCCTGCAGGAGATGTGGCGAAGGCGCTCGCCGTGATCAATGGTGGCAATGCGGCGGCCATGGCGCTGGCTGCACCGCTCGGCAGCCTGCTCGGCGGCCTGATCGGCTGGCGCGGCGCATTCTGGTCCCTCGTACCGCTCGGCATTGCCGCAAGCCTATGGCTGGCACTCGCACTCCCACGCATGCATCCCGAAAGCCGGGCAGCCCGGCGCGGCCTGTCACACCTGATGCGCCATGCCCCGCTCAGTGCCGGGCTAGCCAGTGTGGCATTGCTGTTCATCGGTCAGTTCTCGCTGTTCACCTACCTGCGTCCCTTCCTCGAGCAGGTGACCGGCGTGGGTGTCTCGTTGCTCTCCACCTTGCTGCTGGTACTGGGCGTCTCCGGCTTCTTCGGAACCATCGCCATCGGCAAATGCGTCGAAAGGCGGCTGTTCTCCCTGCTCGGCCTGCTTCCTGCCGTTCTGGCGGTGGTTGCCCTGGCACTTGCCAGCTTCGGAGCCATGCTGCCCGTGACGGTCGCCCTGCTCGCGATCTGGGGCTTCATCGCGACCGCGGCGCCGGTCGCATGGTGGACCTGGCTGGCGCGCACCGTCCCGCACGATGCCGAAGCGGGCGGCGGCCTGATGGTCGCCGTGATCCAGATCGCCATCACGCTCGGCGCGACGCTGGGCGGGATCAGCTTCGATGCAGTGGGACCGGTCACGTCCTTCTTCGTGAGCGCCGCGATCCTGGCTCTCGCGGCAGCGGCAGCCTTCGTACTGGGAAGACTGCCCTTCCTGCGCATCGCGCTGAATGACGGGTGCGACGCGCGCCATTGATCCTCCCGGCCACGAACCGGCAGCGAGAGAAGCAGGCACGACGAAGCCGCGACAGGAACGCCGGAAGCTGGCGCAAGAACACTTCGGGAATGCAAGCTGGCGCGCCAGTTCAAACAAAGTTCGAACACCCTTTCAAGCTTAGGGCGACCATTTCCGGAGGAAGTGGCGCGCCCGACAGGGTTCGAACCTGTGACCCCAAGCTTAGAAGGCTCGTGCTCTATCCAGCTGAGCTACGGGCGCGCGACGCTGCCCCCATAGCGCCGTTCTTCGCCTGAGCAAACTGCCCGTGATCGGCAATCAACGCTTTGTCGCGGGAAAAAGCCGGGCTAGGCGTGGCGCATGAGCGACGAAAACATGCATGAAGATGGCACACTTGCCCGGATCGACGGGCTTTCCGGGGCGCGGCGCCACTTTCGCTATTTCGACTATGTCATGGCCAGCTTCGTCGCCATCCTCCTGCTCTCCAACTTGATCGGCGCGGCCAAGCTTGCCGAAGTCGGCGGCTGGACCTTCGGGGCGGGCATCCTGTTCTTCCCGGTGAGCTACGTCCTTGGCGACGTGCTGACCGAGGTCTACGGTTACGCCAATGCCCGGCGCTGCGTGTGGATGGGCTTCTTCGCGCTCGTGTTCATGGCGGTGATGAGCTTCGTCGTCGTCGCCATGCCCGCCTCCTCAGGCTGGACCTGCGCGGCAAGCGACGAAGCGCTCTTCGCCAGCGTGCTCAAGGCCAGCGATCCCGGCACGATCTGCCAGTCGACCTACGTCTCGGTGTTCGGCTCGACCTGGCGCATCGTCGTTGCCTCGGTTTTCGCCTTCTGGGCAGGCGAGTTCGTCAATTCCTACGTCATGGCGCGGATGAAGGTCTGGACGCGCGGGCGGATGATGTGGACCCGCACGATCGGCTCGACCATCTTCGGCCAGGCGGTCGACAGCGCGATCTTCTACCCCATCGCCTTCATGGGCGTGTGGACAGGCCAGTCGATCCTGACCGTAATGGTCACCAACTGGGCGCTCAAGGTCGCCTGGGAAGTGATCCTGACCCCTGCTACTTACGCTGTCGTCGGCTGGCTCAAGGCGCGCGAAGGGGTCGACGTCTACGACGAGAACCTCGACTTCTCGCCCTTCGCCAAGGCGGACGCACTCTGAGCGAAGGGCGCCTGCACCGCGCGGCCTTGGCAAGTAGCAGTGCAAGCGGCTAGGCGCTGGCCTCCCATGCTCGATCGCATCCTCCTGTCCCGTTTCCGCAATCACGGCGATACCGCGCTGGAGGGCACCGCGCATTTCAACCTGCTGGTTGGCGAGAACGGTGCAGGAAAGACGAACGTGCTCGAGGCGGTCAGCCTGCTCGCGCCGGGCCGGGGCCTGCGCCGCGCGCAGATCGCCGACATGCCAGCGCAAACCGGCGACGGCGGCTTCGCGGTCAGCGCCGACCTCCTGTTCCCCGAGGCCCAGCCCGTGCGCCTGGGCACCGGCGTCGCGCCGGAGCGACCGACCCGCCGCCTCGTCCAGGTCAACGGCGCGCAAGGTAGCGCCGCAGGACTTGCCGAATGGCTCTCCATCGGCTGGCTGACGCCTGCGATGGACCGCCTCTTCGTCGAGAGCGCAGGCTCGCGCCGCCGCTTCCTCGACCGGCTGGTCCTCGCCCTTCGTCCCGACCATGCCACTCACGCCGCGCGGCTCGAGAGCGCGCTGCGCGAACGCAACCGCATGCTCACCGACGAGCGCACGCCCGATCCCTGGTGGATGGATGCGATCGAATTGCAGATCGCCGAGGCGGGCAGTGCGGTGGCGATGGCCCGCGCCGAACTCATAGAGCGGCTCGAGGCAACGCTCTCGACCCTGCCCGAAAGCCCATTCGCGCGGCCCTCGCTCGCCTACCAACCGGGCGGTCCGCTCGAGGCCGAAGCTCTCGCCGGAGCCCTTCGCGAAGGGCGTGCGCGCGAGCGCGCTGCGGGACGCACGCTGACCGGCCCTCACCGCGACGAACTGGCCGTCACCATGGCGGGCAAGGACCGTGCAGCGGCGGAGTGTTCGACCGGCGAACAGAAGGCCATGCTCATCGCCATGGTGCTGGCCCATTCGCAGCTGGTGGAGAGCCTGGGCGAGACCCGCCCTCGCCTGCTCCTGCTCGACGAGGTGGCCGCTCACCTCGATCCGGTGCGCCGCGAGGCCCTGTTCGAGCGGCTACGCGGCGGCCGCGCGCAGGTATGGCTGACCGGCACCGAGACCGCCCCCTTCGCCGCGATCGCGCGCGAAGCCGCGGTGTG
The DNA here is from genome assembly GCF_015865035.1 of Novosphingobium aureum. Classification (GTDB taxonomy): domain Bacteria; phylum Pseudomonadota; class Alphaproteobacteria; order Sphingomonadales; family Sphingomonadaceae; genus Novosphingobium; species Novosphingobium aureum. The sequence goes on from NZ_JADZGI010000002.1 coordinate 210,861, forward strand.
GCAGGTCGAGGCGGGGCACGTGGTCAGGCTCTGAACGAGCTGGGCACCCGCCTTATCGACTTTCGCTCAGGCTGAGCTTGTCGAAGCCGGGCTGGCGAGGATAAGACGTGCGCAGCTCAGGGCACCCCGGCTCCATCGGGCCGCGCAAGAAGCGCGGCTGCAACATCGTCCACCGTCGCGGTGACGATCGCGTCGACCCCGAGCGCGGTCGGGTGGACGTGATCGTCCTGCATGAGGTCGGACTTGTCGATCACCGGCTGGAGGAAGAACGGCACCAGCGTCGCGCCATACTTCTCGGCAAGTTGCGGATAGATCGGGTTGAACTTCTCGGCATAGTCCTCGCCGAGGTTGGGAGCCGCAAGCATGCCGAGCAGGACGACGCGGATGTCATCCTGCTTGAGCCGCTTGAGCATCGCCTCCAGATTGGCGCGGGTCTCTGCCGGGGGGAGGCTGCGCAGCATATCGTTGCCGCCTAGGCTGATGATCACGAGTTCTGGCTTCTCGGTCTGGCTCTTGAGCGTAAAGTCGAGCCGCTGCAGTCCCGCCGCCGTGGTATCGCCCGAAACCCCCGCATTGACGATCCGCGCATTCACGCCGCGCGCGCGCAGCGCCTGTTCGAGCCGGGCCGGATAGCTCTCGCCATCATTGAGCCCGTAGCCTGCCAGAAGCGAATCCCCGAAGGCGAGGATCGACCGCTCGGGCCCCATCACCGGGATCTCGGGACGGGCATCGAGTGCCGATCCCGTAGCCGCATCGCTTGGTGCCGGAGCCGGATCGCAACCGCCCAGCAGCACGAGCGGTACGGCTCCCAGCGAGAGGATCAGGCGCGAAAAGAGGCGATCGGACGGGCGAGCCAAGGCATTCTCCTTGTGAAACGGCAGCTTGCCCCCCCATATGGGGCAGGTGACCACAAGTTCCCACTCCCCCGCATCGACAATCGGCCAAGACACGATGATCGACCATGCCATCCAGGCCCAGGGCCTGCGCCTGACGCTCGGCCAAGGGCCCAGCGCGGTCGAGGTCCTCAAGGGCGTCGACCTCTCCGTACCGCGCGGCCAGACCCTGGCGCTGCTCGGGCCTTCGGGCTCGGGCAAGTCCTCGCTGATGTCGGTGCTCTCGGGCCTCGAACGCGCGAGTGCGGGAGCGCTCGAAGTGGCAGGCAGCGACTTTGCCGGGCTGGACGAGGACGGCCTTGCAAGGGCCCGGCGCGGACGCATCGGCATCGTCTTGCAGGCGTTTCACCTGCTGCCGACGATGACCGCGCTCGAGAACGTCGCCACCCCGCTCGAACTCGCAGGCCTGGACGGCGCGCGCGAACGGGCCATGGCAGAGCTCGAGGCGGTCGGCCTCGGCCACCGCCTCTCGCATTACCCCACCCAGCTTTCGGGCGGCGAGCAGCAGCGCGTCGCCATTGCCCGCGCGCTGGCCCCGCGCCCCAGCCTCGTCTTCGCCGACGAACCGACCGGCAACCTCGATGCCGCGACCGGCCAGTCGATCGTCGAACTGCTCTTCGCCCGCCGCGCCGAGACCGGCGCAACGCTTCTGGTGATTACCCACGACGAAAGCCTGGCGCAGCTGTGCGAACGCATCGTCACCATCGCCGACGGGCGCATCGCGCACGATACCGCCGCCACTGCCGCCCCGGAGCCGACGCTTGGCTGAAGCCACCCTGTCATGGCGCATGGCCTGGACAATTGCGCGACGCGACCTCTCCGCCCGCTTCAAGGGCCTGCGCCTCCTGCTCGTGTGCCTGTTTCTCGGCGTTGCCGCGATTGCCGCGATCGGCACGCTGACCAGTTCGATTGAAACCGAACTCACCTCGCGCGGCCGCGAGATTCTGGGTGGCGACATCGAGCTGCGCGCCTGGCAGCGCAGCCCCGACGCCGAACAACTGGCTGCGCTCGACAAGCTCGGCACCGTCTCGCAGGGCCTGCGCCTTCAGGCCATCGCGCGCGTTGGCGACACTTCCGCGCCGGTCGCGCTCAAGGCGGTAGATGATCGCTGGCCGCTTTACGGCAAGCTCGAACTCACCGACGGACGCCGGGTCGGCGCCCCGCCGGAAGGGCAGGTCTGGATCGCCAAGGCCAGCGCGGCAAGGCTCGGCATCGCGCCCGGTGACACGGTCGCGATCGGCACCCGTACGCTCGAGGTCGGCGGCGTGATCGCGCAGGACCCCGAGCAGCTGAGCGAAGGCTTTGCGCTGGGCGACCTTGCGATCACCGGCATAGACCTGCCCGCCGAGGCCGGGCTGACGCTGCCCGGATCGATGTACCGCAGCGCGACGCGGGTCCGCTTCAGCGATCCCGCACGCTCGCCCGAGGCCGCGCTCGATGCCTTCGCCAAGCGCTTTGGCGAGGACCAGTTCGAGACGCGCACCCGCGACGGCGCGAGCCCCTCGACCGCGCGGTTCGTCGAGCGCATGGGCCAGTTCCTGATCCTTGTCGGCCTCGCCGCGCTGGTCATCGCAGGCATCGGCATCGGCGGCGGGGTGTCCTCCTACCTCGAGGCGCGGCGCACCTCGATCGCGACCTTCAAGGTGCTGGGCGCGACCAGCCGCGACATCGCGCGCATCTACCTGCTCCAGATTGGCGCCGCCGCGCTGACCGGCAGCCTTGCCGGGCTTCTCGCCGGGGTGGCGGTGACCCCGCTGCTCGCCGATGCGCTGGGCGAACTGCTGCCGGTGAACAGCGGCCTCACCGTCTCGCCCGCAGCACTGGCAACCGCAGCGGGGTACGGGTTGCTCGTCGCGCTGGTCTTCGCCGCGCCGCCGCTCGTGCGGGCGCGCAGCTTCCCCGCCATGGCCCTGATGCGCGCCCGGGTCGCCCCGCTTACCGCTGGGTGGCGCGCCCTCCTGCTTCCGGTAGGGCTCGGTCTTGCCGCAATCGTCGCGCTGGCGCTCGTCAATGCCGCGCAGCCGATGGTCACGCTGGGCTTTCTTGCGGGCGCGGCGCTGATGCTCGGCCTGCTCGCGCTCGTCGGCCTCGCCATCCGCCGCCTTGCCGCGCGCCTGCCGCGCCCGCGCGACCCGGTCCTGCGCGCAGGCCTCGCCAACCTGCACCGCCCCGGCGCGCAGACGGGCGCGCTGGTCACCGCGCTCGGCTTCGGGCTTTCCGCCTTCGTGCTGATCGCCGCGGTGGAAACGAGTCTTGACGCAAACATCCGCTCCACCCTGCCCGACCGCGCGCCCGATCTCTTCGTGCTCGACGTGCCGCGCGACAGCGCAGGCGAGTTCGACCGCATCGTCGAGCGCACGGCACCGGGATCGGTGGTCAAGATCGTGCCCAACCTGCGCGGCCGGATCATCGCTTATGGGCCAAGAGACGCGATGACCAGGGTCGCCGACCTCGACGAACTGCCCGAGGGCGCCTGGGCCCTGCGCGGCGAGCGCGGGCTGACCTATTCCAGCGGCGTTCCCGAGGGCAGCACGGTCACGTCTGGAAAATGGTGGTCCGAACTCTACCGGGGCGAGCCGCTGGTCTCGCTCGACGAGAAATTCGCCGATGCCGTTGGGCTGAAGGTCGGCGACTACGTCACGGTCTCGCTGCTCGGGGTCGAGCGTACCGCGCGCATCGCCGCATTGCGCCGGATCGACTGGGACACGATGGGCTTCAACTTCGTCCTGGTGTTCTCGCCCAATACGCTCGCGGATGCCCCGCACAACCTTGCCGCCACGATCGAGCTGCCAGAGGGCACATCGGTCGATGGCCTGCTGCCGAGACTGGTGCGCGCGCTTCCCTCGAGTTCGGTCATCGAGACCGGCTCGCTACTGCGCGATGCCCGCGCCTTGCTCGACAAGATGGCCGTCGCGATCCTCGCCGCGGCCTCGGTTGCCGTACTTGCGGGTCTTGCCGTGCTGATGGGCGCGATCGCCGCCGCCCGCGCGAGCCGGACCTACGACAACGTGATCCTGCGCGTGCTCGGCGCAAGCCGCCGCCAGCTGCTCGTCCTGCAACTCGTCGAGTACGGCGTGCTCGCGCTCGTTCTGGCGCTGATCGCCCTTGCCGCAGGCAGCGCAATGGGCTGGGCCGTCATGACGCAGCTGTTCGAATTGGCATGGCTGCCCGACTGGCCGCGCGTGCTCCTCGTGCTGGCCACGGGGCTGGTGCTGGTGCTCGCCTTTGCGCTCGGCGGCTCGCTGCCGCTCCTGCGCGCCAGACCCGCTCGCGCGCTCAGGGAGCTATAGCCTCGTTGCTGCGGCAGGTCGAAGAATTGCGAAAGGGCGAATAGGCACCGCAATCCGCGTACCAACGTTCGGGCAGCTTACGCACGCCTTGCTGGCGCAAAAAGGCATGGAGAGCATCGATCAACTTGCCGGTCGCAGGACTTGGCCAAGCGCTGGTCGAGAAGCCGGAAGTGGAAATGCGATAGACATCCTCGTCGAGGGACATCACCATTTTCATGGGCACCGGGTCCAGGACTATCCAGCCCTTGCGAGGAGGGTTGGCGGCGAGAATGCGCTTTTGTTCGCGGCAGAACGCGAGAACTTCAGCCGGCTCGATCTCGAGAGATTCTCGAAAATAGGGATCCGGACTCTCCTCGCCGGTCCGATACGCGGCGAACTGGGCATGGGTGGCACTACTTCCGCCCGCGCGCAAGGTCACCTCATAGCGCAGGCCCGAGGGCCCGCCCCAGATCGCCGCCGCATAGCGGCAGCTTCTTGGAGCGAGCCTCGGCCCGGCATTTGCCGGATCGTCCAGAGCCGCCGCGCGATCCGCTTGCTGCGAACAGGACGCTGCGAGGACAAGGGCCGCGAGCGCCGCAGCCACCCTGCCCTGCATATCAGGCGAAGACGTCCGCGCCCGTCTCGAGCTCGCGCGGGTCGCGAGTCTTGTAGACCAGCGTGCTCGCGAGCATGTCGTGCAGCCCCTGCTTGCGCGCGGTGAAGGCGACCATGATGTAGCCGATCAGCATGATCATCGCCGAGAGGATCTTGGCGAAATAGCGCCCCGTTGCACGCAGGAACGAGATGCGGTTGCCTTCAAGGTCGGTGACCACCAGACCGATCGCCAGCTTGCCGACCGTGGCCTGGAACTTCGAGCTTTCCATCAGTGCGTAGTAGAGCCAATTCGTGACCAGGCTGATACCTGCCGGCTGATAGAACGAGGCGCCCATCGCACCCCCGCCGGAGAAATCCGTCATGTAGCCTTCGCTCATCCAGCCAAAGCCGAGCACCCCGCTTATCACCGACCAAGCGATCTGCAGGACGATGCCATCGATGATGGCCGCGAGAACGCGCCACCAGAAACCACCATACGGTACCATGTTGCCCCCATTGCATGCGTGCCAGTGCGAGGAATGTCGCGCCGAGATTGCCTCAGCATCCATGTATTCGCCGGGGATTCAAAGACTTTTTCACCAAGTACTTGCAACTAAGCGGCATGTTTGGTGCCGCTCGGGAGCGGGTTTCGCACCGCGCGACTTGCGCTGGGCGCTTGCCGCGCTGCCACATATCAGTTAAGGGCGCGCGGATTTCGCGGCGCATTGTGCCCCGCAACGCGCCCCTCTTATCGTAAGGCCCAGACATGTCCGCCCCGCTTCCCCTGCGCAATATCGCGATCATTGCGCACGTCGACCACGGCAAGACCACCCTCGTCGACCAGCTCTTCCGCCAGTCCGGTACCTTCCGTGACAACCAGCGCGTCGAGGAGCGCGCAATGGACTCGAACGACCTCGAGAAGGAACGCGGGATCACGATTCTCGCCAAGCCGACCTCGATCGAGTGGGAAGGCCTGCGCATCAACATCGTCGACACCCCGGGCCACGCCGACTTCGGCGCCGAGGTGGAGCGCATCCTCTCGATGGTCGACGGCGTCGTCCTGCTGGTGGACTCGTCGGAAGGCGCGATGCCGCAGACCAAGTTCGTGACCGGCAAGGCACTGGGCCTCGGCCTCAAGCCGATCGTCGTCGTCAACAAGATCGACCGTCCCGACGGCCGCGCCGACGAAGTTCTGAACGAAGTCTTCGACCTGTTCGTCAGCCTCGACGCCAACGACGAGCAGCTCGACTTCCCGGTACTCTACGCCTCGGGCCGCAACGGCTATGCCAGCGACGACATCGATGCGCGCGAAGGCAACCTGACCCCGCTGTTCGAACTGATCCGCGACCACGTTCCGGCCCCGAGCCTCGACGTCGACGCGCCCTTCTCGTTCCTCGCCACGCTGCTCGACCGCGACAACTTCATGGGCCGCGTGCTCACCGGCCGCGTCCAGTCGGGCGTGGTCAAGATGAACGACCCGATCCGCGCACTCGACCGTGACGGCAAGGTCATCGAGACCGGCCGCGCCTCCAAGCTCATGACCTTCCGTGGTCTCGAGCGCGTCCCCGTCGAGGAAGCACGCGCAGGCGACATCATCGCACTCGCCGGCCTCGAAAAGGCGACCGTCGCGCACACCATCGCCGACCCCGCCGTGTCCGAGCCGATCCAGTCGCAGCCGATCGACCCGCCGACGCTCGCGATGCGCTTCGCCGTCAACGACAGCCCGCTCGCCGGGCGTGAAGGCGACAAGGTCACCAGCCGCCTGATCCGCGATCGCCTGATGCGCGAGGCAGAAACCAACGTCGCCATCCGCGTCACCGAGAGCGAGGACAAGGACAGCTTCGAGGTTGCCGGCCGCGGCGAACTTCAGCTGGGCGTCGTCATCGAGACGATGCGCCGCGAAGGCTTCGAGCTGGGCATCTCGCGTCCGCGCGTGCTGTTCAAGGAAGACGAGAACGGTGGCCGCACCGAGCCGTACGAGACCGTCGTGATCGACGTGGACGACGAGCACTCGGGCACGGTCGTCGAGAAGATGCAGCGCCGCAAGGCCGAGCTGACCGACATGCGTCCCTCGGGCCTCGGCAAGACCCGCATCACCTTCTCGGCCCCCTCGCGCGGCCTCATCGGCTACCACGGCGAGTTCCTCTCGGACACGCGCGGTACCGGCATCATGAACCGCCTCTTCGAGAAGTACGGCCCCTACAAGGGCCAGATCGAGGGCCGCCTCAACGGCGTGCTCATCTCGAACGGTGCGGGCGAGGCCAATGCCTATGCGCTCAACAACCTGGAAGACCGCGGCATCCTCTTCGTCGCTCCCCAGGAAAAGCTCTACGAGGGCATGGTGATCGGCGAGAACGCCAAGCCGGACGACCTCGAGGTCAACCCGATGAAGGCCAAGCAGCTGAGCAACGTGCGCTCCTCGGGCAAGGACGATGCGATCCGCCTCACCCCGCCCAAGGTCATGACGCTCGAGCAGGCCATCGCCTACATCGACGATGACGAAATGGTCGAAGTGACCCCGCAGTCGATCCGCCTGCGCAAGGTCTACCTCGATCCCAACGAGCGCAAGCGCATGAGCCGCAAGAAGGCCGACGCCTAAGCGCGAACGGCCTTGCAGCCCCGAATACGAAGCCCCCGCCGCGCAGATGCACGGCGGGGGTTTTGCGTTTGCCGGGGGACATGACGATCAGCGCTGGCCTTCCGCGGCACCCCCGATTCGGGGTGGGCGCCCGATGCTGGAGCGCAGCAATCAGCCCTGCACGGCAGATTTGCGTTGTTTCCAAGCCATTTGAAGGCCCCATTCAAACACCGCTTGACGCAGCGCACAAAGACGTAAAAATACAAGCACTGGAAAGATTGTTACCGCATGCGCAATGGCGCAGCGGAGATCTCCTTGGGGCCCCATCGCATGACTCAACCGACCGAGCCGCCCCCGGGCGTGCCGCATAGCCTGTTCGAAGACGTATACGCCGTTGTCGTGGGCACGATCCTGCTCTCGCTGGGCGTCGTGATCCTGCAGAAAGCACAGCTCGCAACCGGCGGCGTTGCCGGACTTGCGCTGACCGTCAGCTACATCACCGGCCTGCCCGTCGGCTTGCTCTATGCCGGACTTACGCTGCCTATGCTGGCAGTGACCATCCGCGACATGGGCCGCGCCTTTCTGGTCAAGACGCTGCTCGTCACGCTCGGCGTCTTCGCAGTGACGAGCATCGCGCCAATGCTCTTCGAGATCGCCCGCATCAATACGCCCACCGCCGCGATCATGGGCGGCACGGTAATCGGGATGGGTGCGCTGGCCCTCGCCCGCCATGCTGCGGGTTCGGGCGGTTCCGGTGCGCTTGTGCTGTGGTTCTACCGGACAAAGGGCTGGAACGCTGGCCGCTCGCAAATGGCCTTTGATGCCTGCGTGCTGCTCCTCTCGCTGTTCACGCTCGACCTGACGCGCATGCTGTGGTCGCTGCTCGGCGTCGCGGCCACGGGCGGTATCCTCTACGTGTGGCACCGCCCGGGCCGCTATACCGGCTACTGAGGCGCGAGTGTCCCAGTCTCGCCGGCCTTACTGGAGCGCCGGGAAATTGGGCTGGCCATTGGAAGCACTGACCCCGCCGTCGACCGGCAGGTTCACGCCGGTGACGAAGCGCGCATCGTCCGAAGCGAGGAAGGCGACGACATCGGCGACATCCTCAGGCTCGCCGAAGCGTTTGATCGCGACGCGCTGCATGAAGGCGTCCTTGATCTGCGGGTTCTCGATAAGGTCACCGGCCATCGCCGTGCGGGTCATGGAAGGACACACCGCGTTGACGCGAATTCCGTCCTTGCCCCATTCGAGGGCGAGCGAACGAGTGATCTGGGTCACAGCTCCCTTCGAGGCAGTGTAGATCACCATCTGGTAGTCTCCGCCGATACCCGAGACACTCGACGTCAGGATGACCGAACCCTTGCTCTTCCTGAGCGCGTCATAGGACGCGCGCAGGCAGCGCATGGTACCCTTGACGTTGATGTCGATGACCTTGTCGATGTCCGCATCCTCGGCCTCGGCAAAGGGGCCGCTCACGGCAACGCCGGCATTGGCATGGAGCACGTCCAGCCCACCGAAGCGCTCGACCGCGCGCGCGACCAGATCCTCGGCGAAGCCTGCTTCGGAAACGTCACCGGGCACGATCAGCGTTCGCTCGGCCTCGAGCGTGGCAGCCACCTCGGCCAGCGTGTCGGCCGAGCGGGCGTTTAGCACGAGATTGGCGCCCTCCCGTGCAAAGCGGCGCGCGGAGGCCGCACCGATGCCACTGGAGGAGCCGGTAACGATGACGGTCTTGCCGGTGAAACGGTCCATGGGAAATCCTTGTCTGATTTTGTGTCTATGGTTTCCCAACGCAGCCACGCACGGCTTGATCCTTGCCATCCATGCAACGCTGCTTTCAGCGAGCGCGCCTGACCACAATCGGCATTATTCATACAAAGTCAGACAAACCTGAACGGTATCTGCAAACTCCGCTCCGAACCCGTTCAGCGGCGATGCTCTAGAAGGAAGATCAACAAGGGCAAACGGCACGTGCCCGTGCCGCCCCGCTTAGGGAGTTTGCATTATGAATTTCTGGAAGAAGACCATCGTCGCCGGCACGCTTGCCGCTACCGCCGCCGTCAGCGCCACCCCGGCCATGGCGCGCGACTATCATCGCGGCAACGACAATACCGCAGCCATCGCCATCGGCGCGGGCGTGATCGGCCTCGCGCTCGGCGCGATCATCGCATCGGACAAGAATGACAACGATCGCTACCGTGACCGCCGCTACGTGAGCAATTCGGACTGGCGCTACCGCGACGGCTACTACTGGGACCGTGACGGTCGCCGCTACAGCCGCGATGCCTACGAACGCCGCAGCCGTTACGATCGCGACGATCGCTACTATGACCGCCGCCGTGGCTACGACCGCGACCGCGGGGACTATCGCCGCGGGTACTGACCCTAGCGGAACGCTGCCTGTCGTGCCGGGGGGCGCGGCAGGCAAAAAAGACGCCCGGCCGATCCTCCCGGCCGGGCGTCTTCATGTTCGTTCAGGCCTTGGCGCTAAGTCAGAAACCGCCCGAGATCGAAAACAGGATCGTGCTCCCCGCGATCGCCGAACCATCCTTCGATGACGAGAAGTTCGGCATGAGGTAGGCCGCTTCCGACTTGCTGATATCGGTATCGACGTAAGCGACACCCAGCGTCACCGGACCAAGCGCGTAGTCCGCGCCAAGCTTCCAGTCGACGTATTCACCGGTCGGCGCCGGGCTGGTGCCCCAGGGGCCGAGGCCCGGATTACCGTTCGAATAGCCGATGTGCGCGCTCAGCGTCAGGCCCGTGTCGGGAACGCCGAAGCTGGCATCGGTCCACATGTAGAAGTTGTCGCCCTTGTCGCCCGGATTGTCGTAGTCGGCCGAGGCGGCGCTGTTGTACCAGGTGCCGAGCGCTTCCTGCTTGGGCGCATAGGCGACGCCGGTCTGGATGCTGGCAGGGCCGATGTCGCCCGAGAGCTTGATGTAGGGCTCTGCGAAGTCGGTGTTGTCGAGGCCGCCCGGGAACATGTACCAGGTCACGCCGACGTCGACGGTGACGCCGTCGGTTACTTCCATGGCGTAGCCACCATAGATGTCGAGTTCCATGTTGGCACCGCCGAAGGTACCCCAGCCCGACAGGTTCGAGCCCCAGGTGCCGACATAGAGCCCGCTCTCGTGGGTGACGTCGAAACCGCCCTGGATCGCCATTTCCTCGTCAGTCATCGACACGCCACGGAAGCGGTAGTCAGTGACGAGCGCGACATTGCCGGAAACGGTAATGGGACCCGGCGCATCCTGCGCCATGGCCGGATTGGCAGCTGCAAGGCAAACAGCCGCGAAGCAGGCGGCGCCTGCAAGCATACGAATCTTCATTTCTGGAACGTCCCTCATATTATGTGGTTTTATACGTTCCTTCCCGCGTCCGAATTGCCGGGCCCTACTTCGTGGCGAGCCCGTTTCAATCCGGCCCGCCCTATTTACACGAAATTTCCTTACACGCCACTTGTAAACAGTTCACGAGTGTTGCGCCGTTACATCACTCGCACCAATCCATAGTCACGAAAAAGGGCGGATTCGCTGATGCGAACCCGCCCTTCGGTTTTAGCCGTGGCAAAAAAAAGTCAGGCCTTGCCCATCCCGTGACTTAATGTGTCGCCAAGGGACGGAGAATCGCATCGGAACCGGTCACCCGATCCGAATGCCCGCCCTGTCGGCGACGTGCGATCCACTCGCTCAGCGTCTCGGCAGTGGTGTGATCCATCGCCTTGACGCTATCGAGATCGAGGTGGACCGGTTCGCCATGCGGCTGGCGCTCGAGCACCGCGTTGAGCTTGGTCAGCCCGACGAAGGTTGCAGCCCCGTGCAGCGCGACGCGGCGGCCCTGCTCCTCATCGTGCTCGTGCACCTTGAGACGGATGTCCTTGAGGTGCGGCAGCAGTTCGACCAACGAGAGCGCGAGGCCGACCAGCACGCCGGTCAGCAGGTCGGTCGAGACCACCAGCACGAAGGTCACCGCCCAGATCGCCGCCGGCAGGTAGCCGTGGTTCTTGAACAGGTGCGTGACGTGCTTGAGGCTGACCAGACGCCAGCCGGTGACGACCAGCACGCCGCCCAGCGCCGCCATCGGCACCTCGCGCAGCAGCCAGGGCAGCAGCGCGATGAAGGCGAGGATCCAGCACCCGTGCAGGATCGCCGAGAGGCGGGTCTTGGCACCGGCCTGGACGTTGGCCGAAGAGCGCACGATGACGCCGGTCATCGGCAGCGCGCCGACCAGACCGCACAGCATGTTGCCAATGCCCTGCGCGCTCAGTTCCTTGTCGTACTTGGTACGCACGCCATCATGCATGCGATCGACCGCCGCCGCCGAAAGCAGGGTCTCGGCGCTGGCGATGAAAGCGATCGCGAGTGCCGCGACGAGCAGGCCCGGCTGGGCGAGCGGAGCGAACCATTCCGCGCTGAGCGGGATGGCGAAAGCCGCTGCAATCGAGGCAGGCACTTCGATGCGCGCGACCTCGAGCGAGAAGCCCCACGCCATCGCGGTGGCAGCCACCACGCCAAGCAGCGCGCCGGGAACCAGCGCCATCGACTTGGGACGCAGCTTTTCCCAGCCGAGCATGACCGCGATGGTCAGCACGCCCAGGCCAAGCGCGATCTCGGTCGCGGCAGCCGAGGAGAAGTCCAGTCCCAGAACGCGTGCGGGCATGGCCGCGATGTTCTCGAGCCCGCTCGACATCGGCTTGGCATCGAACAGGATGTGGAACTGGCCGATCACGATCAGCGCGCCGATGCCAGCGAGCATGCCGTGGACCACCGCCGGGCTGATGGCCCGGAACAGGCCGCCAAGCTTGAGCCAGCCGGCAACCAGCTGGAGCACGCCGGCAACCAGCAGCACCGGCCCCAGTGCCTCGATGCCGTTCTCGCGCACGAACTCGAAGACGATGACCGCGAGACCGGCCGCAGGACCCGAGACCTGCAGCGGGGAACCAGCGAAGAGGCCGACGATGATGCCACCGATGATACCGGTGACGAGGCCCTTTTCAGGCGGGACGCCAGAAGCGATGGCGATACCCATGCACAAGGGCATCGCCACCAGGAAGACCACGATCGAGGCGGTGAAGTCCCGCCCGAAATGCGCGAAAGGCCCGCTGCGCGCGCCCTCCACTGCCTGAGTGGAAGTGCTCATTCTGCTGCCTCCGTGAAGACGCTGGCGATCCGGCTCTTGGCCGCGAGCGCGACCGGCAGGGGCCGGTCCTCGCGCAGAGGCACGAACTCGCCGGTTTCGCCGTCGAGGCCAAGGACCTGACCGGCATGAATGTCGACGAACCAGCCATGAAGCGTGACCGCTCCGCGCGCGATACCCGCTGCGACCGAAGGGTGCGTGCGCAGGTGGCCGATCTGGGCGATGACGTTCTCGAGCGTGATCGCGCGCACGCGGTCTTCACCCTCGAGTTCACCGTGGCAGGTGCTCACGATATGCTCCGCGGCTGCACCGTGGCGCAGCCAGGCAGCAACGTTCGGCATGGCCTCGAGCCCGGTGGGATCGGCCAGTGCCTTCATCGCGCCGCAGCCCGAGTGACCGCACACGATGATATCGGTCACACCGAGCGCAGCGACGGCATATTCTACCGTCGCCGTCACGCCACCGTTCTGCGTGGCATATGTCGGCACGATGTTGCCGGCGTTGCGGCACACGAACAGGTCGCCGGGCTTCGCCTGCATGATCTGCTCGGGCACGATGCGCGAATCGGCGCAAGAGACGATCAGCGCCTTGGGCGACTGGCCATGGGTGGCGAGCTTTCCGAACAGCTCGCTACTGGCGGGATAAATCGTTTTTTCGAAGTGGAACACACGGCCAATAAGCTCGTTCACGTTTCGTCACCTTGTTCGCTTTTGACGTTTCTCTCCCAGACACACGTCCGGCGGGATTGTCGTCAGAAACTAGGGACAATGGTTGTCGCCCGACGTGCTGGTTTGTGACGAAGTTTTGCTGCAGCGCACGATCGGGCGAAGCGCGAACACGCTTCGCCGACGAATATTTCGACAGCAGGGATTTCCGGGAGGAGCTAGCCAGCGACCTAGCCGCGGCCGCGTATGCCCTTGGCAAGCGGCAGGCAAACGGTGGCGCACAACCCGCCTTCAGCCCGGTTCTCGAGGTGCAACGTGCCGCTTTCCATTGCCACCGACTTGGCAACAATCGGCAGCCCCAGTCCCATTCCCGCAGTATCGCGCGAGCGCGCTGCATCCAGCCTGACGAACGGCTGCAAGGCGTCCTCGAGCCGCTCCTCGGGAATTCCGGGGCCGTCATCGGCAACCGCGATATGCACGTCCTCGGCAGTCTTCGTGACCCGCACCTGCACGTTGCCGCCGTAATGCAGCGCGTTCTGGATCAGGTTCGAGAGCGCGCGCCGAATCTGGATCGGCCGCGCGCGCACCACCGCGCTCGACGCTCCCTCGTAGACCGCACTTGCGCCATGGTCGGCAGCATCGTCGACAAGCGTCTGCGCCATGACCGCGACGTCGATCAGCTCGGCGGGAATCGCCTCGCCGCCGGTCTCGACATAGGCCTGGATCGATTCGATCAGCATGCGCATCTCGTCGATATCGCGCGAAAGGCCCGGGCGCAGGTCCTCGTCGGGCAATTCGTTGTCGAGCCGCAGACGCATCCGCGCGAGCGGGGTCTTGAGGTCGTGGCCGATCGCCAGCATCGTCTGTGTGCGATCGAGCAGCGAGCGGTGAATGCGCTCCTGCATATCGTTCATCGCCCGGATCAGCTGGCGCATTTCGTCGGGACCGCTTTCGGGGACCGGGCGGGGCGGCCCCGAACCGAACTGGCGAGTCGCGCCGATGACGGCGCGCAAGGGGCCGAGCACGGCGCGCAGCAGGATCCAGGCCAGCGCGAAAAGCAGCAGCGTTGGCAGAACCATGCTGACCAGCCGCCCTGCGGTAAGCGTCCAGGCAGCGTTGGCATGGGTATGGAAACGCAGCACGCTGCGGTCTCCGAGCTGCATCGAGCCGCCGATATTGCCGCGCCCTGGCAGCTCCTCGAGGTGCAGTTCAAGGTCGGCGCGCGCCAGCGCGGGCTCGATCTCGACCACCTGCGCGCGCAGGTTGGCAAGCCCCAGCGCTCCGCGATAGCGCGTCGAGGCCGGGATCCATTCGAGCGCGAAACGCCCGGTGCTGAGCGCAGCGGCGACCTGCGGACGACTTTCCAGCGGCACGCGTTCGAGCGAACGTGAGGCAAGCAGCAGGTTTTCGGCGATGCGCTCGGCATCGTCGCGCCGCAGCTCGAACGAGTCGGTGCTCTGGAACAGCAGCGTGTTGGCGGCAAAGTCGACCACCACCACGAACAGCAGCACGGCCAGCAGGCGCTCGGTCAGGCCGAGGCGGCGTCGAACCAGCCGGAGAAGCCCCTGCAGCATCAGGAGCGGGTAACGTCGGCCCTGAACATGTAGCCGACGCCGCGCACGGTGACGATGGGCGAGTCGCCGCCCTCGGCCTGCAACTTGCGGCGCAGACGCGAGACGAGCACGTCGATGCTGCGATCAGAGCTGTCCCCGATCCGCGAGCGCGACAGCTCCATCAGCCGCTCGCGCCCAAGCACGCGCTGGGGATAGCCGACGAAGGTGGACAACAGATCGAACTCTGCCCCGGTGAGATCGACAATCACCCCGTCGGGCGAGCGCAGTTCACGCCGCGCCAGCGACAAGTGCCAGCCATCGAAGGTGATCGAATCCTGGCTGCGCATTTCCGCCCCGCCCTCGGCGACGGCCTCCTGCCCGGCACCGCGACGCAGCACCGCGCTCACCCGCGCGGCCAGTTCGCGGGTACTGAAGGGCTTGGCAAGGTAATCGTCGGCGCCCAGCTCGAGGCCAAGCACGCGATCTTCCTCGCTGCCGCGCGCGCTGATGAAGATGATCGGAATGTCGCTTTCGCGGCGCAGCTTGCGGAACAGGTCGAAGCCGCTGGTTCCGGGCAGCATGATGTCGAGTACCACGAGGTTGACCGGAGACTCATTGAGCGTGACCCACATCTCGGCCCCGGTCGCCGCAGTCAGCACCGTGAAGCCGCTCTGGCGCAAGGCACGCGCGGTCAAGGTACGCAGGGCACCGTCATCCTCGACCAGCAGGATTGTGGCTGGAGCCGACATCGAACTACTTGATAACCCCGGCCTTGCGGATTCACTCATCTGGGCAACTTCTCTGGGCGCAATATAGGAGCGCCGACGCGGTAGCGCAAACCGCATCGGCGCCGCGGTCGAACCCGGGGGACAGGTTGCGACCGACAAGCGGAACGCGCCCTGCAGGCGACCAGCTCCGCTCCCCTCTTTGCTTGTGCGCGAGCCCCGTGACAAGCCCCGGGCTCTCCACAGGAATTCGCAACTGCGGCCTCGCAGCGGGCCGCTTGAACGACGAGTACGCCCGCGAGAGCAGGCGTTATCCTGCACAGCCTGCCCTCGGGTGATGTCCCATGCACGTCTGAACCGTGACGAAGTCTTGCCAGCCCCATGTTCGGCCCGGCTCTGCGAAGGTGGCCCGGGTCGCCGGCCCATAACGGACCTGCGGCCGCGTTCAGACCTGGGCGCGCGAAGCCTTGCGCTCTGCAAGGTCAATGAAGCCGTCGACCTTACCCGCCAGCGGTACGCAGCCAGGTGCGACCATGACCCGGTCCCGCCCACCGTCCTTCGCGGCGTAGAGTGCCTCGTCGGCCAGACGATAGGCATCGCGGAATTCCATCTGCGGCTCGATTTGTGCCACTCCGATCGAGACGGTGACCGCGCGTTCGCCAATGATTGCGGCGTGGTCGCAAGCCCCCAGTTCGCGGCGCACGCTATCGGCGAAGCGCGTCAGCGCAAAGCCCTCGAGCCCGCTGATCACAAGCGCGAATTCCTCGCCGCCCAGCCGCGCGACCTTGCACATCTGCCCTTCCCACAAGGACAGTCGCCGGGCGAGGCCGACCAGAACCTCGTCACCGGCCTCGTGACCGTAGCTGTCGTTGATCGACTTGAACTTGTCGATGTCCACGACCAGCAGGCCGAGCGGTCCGCCCTCGCGCCGGACCTGCACGAGCATCGGCTCGAAGGCGTCGATCAGTCCGCGCCGGTTGCGCAGGCCGGTAAGCGGATCGCGCCGTGCCAGCTCGCGCGCCTGTGCCGCGGACTTGCGGGCGATATCGCGCTCGGTGCGAAGACGGCCATGGGCCTGCGAGGAGACTATCGAGAGCCACAGCGTCTGCCAGGTCGCCGCGCAAAGCACCACGATCTGCGAACCGCCGCCCCAGAACATGGTCTTGATGTCGACGAACTGGACCAGCGCCAGGACCAGCATCGGCAAGGCCCAGGCCCCGGTGTAGACGCGCGCCTCCGGGCTACCGCGCCGCCAGGCCTGGTGCAGGCAAAGCGCCACGACCACGATGTCGGCCAGAACCAGCAGTCCCAATACATCGGACAGGGCCATGAGCGGACCGCTGCGCACGATCGAAAGCGGGATACCGAGCAACCCGACGCAGATGCCCAGGGCGATGGCAGCAAGGCGCAGGACCCGGGCAAGGTATTCTTCCTCAATCGCGGTAACCGCACTGAAGGTCGCAAAGGCAATCGCGAAGCACGCCAGCGCGGTGCACAGCTGCGCCGAAGCCGCGCCGGCGATCCCGGGGAAGGTGATCAGCGCAAGCTGCGACCATACAGCGCCCCACGCCAGCATGGTCACGGCCCAGCAGGCCTGCCAGACCGAAAATGCCTTGCGCGAGCTGAGCGAGAGCGAGAAATTGTACAGCGCGCTGACCGCCAGCAGGGTGAGCGCGGCACCGATCACCACCGCAAGGCCGGTAGATTGCGCGCCTAGCTGCGCCGCAGTCAGCAGACGCAGGCGCAGCAGTTCGGCTGCGGCCGGCTTGTCGAAGCGTATGAATATGTCCGTGACCGCTACTTCGCGCTGGGGCGCATCGAAGGCGATCTGCCCGCCCGCGCGCCAGTGCGACCCGAAATCGCCCGAACGCACCGACTGGCGCCGCATGTCGCCATCGGCGTAGCGAAACCAGACACTGACCGCATCGTAGCGGGAGATGTGAACCATCAACGAAGGCGCCGCGGTCGGCCCCGGCGCACTGCCAAGCCACTCCAGCGGGTCGATCCGGTACCACAGGCTGCGTGACTGATAATCACGCGGTTCGCCGCTGCAGGTGAATTCGGGAATGCTGTTGTCGCCGCCTGCGGGAACCGGCGTCACTGCGTGACACGGCAGACGCACGTATCCCCCGGCCGGCGCCTCCGCCTCGTCCTGCGCCCGGGCGTGGACCGGCAGTGCCACGGCAAGCGCGAACGCGAGCAGGCCGAGCACCTGGCCGACCACCCGAAGAGTGCGGCGCCTTAGGCTGTCAAAGCATGTCATCCTGCCGTCCCTCTTGCCCCGAACCTGCCTTCAACTTTGTTACCGTGGCGACGCTTTCGACATCACGTCCCCATAGAAGGTGAACCCGCCCGCGCTCGCTCCAACCCATGCAACCTCCATTCACCCGAACGGTCCGAATCGCAATTCAGTTCGAGTTCACCGCGTTTGCATCATGTTCGCCCGACCACGAGCCCACCGAAACCGCCGTCAATTTGGTTGGCCAAGGAAGGGAACGCGAAGGAATGAAGAAACCGATCAAAAACATAACCATGCGCCTTGGCCTCGGCCTGGCCCTGTGCTCGGCGACACTAGTAGCCGCCTCGCCGGCCAAGGCCCGTGATCATTATCACGATCGCGGCAACGATGCTGCGATTGCGATCGGCGCAGGCGTACTCGGCCTCGCGCTGGGCGCTGCACTCGCCGACCGCGATGACCGCTATTATTACGACGAGCGTCGCTACCGCGCGCGGCGCTACGTAACCGTGCGAGGGCGCCCGGGGTACTATTACTATTATGCAGGCGCACCGCGTCGCTATTACCGCGATCGCTACTACAGCCGTTATTATGCCCCCTATCGGCGCAGCCACTGGCGCTCCGGGCGCGGCTGGCACGATGACCGCCGCTATCGCCGCTCCGACCGGGGCCACTATGCCAAGCGTCACTACGGTAAACGTCGGGGCTGGCGGGATGATCGCCACTACGGTCGGCACGATCGTCGCTATGACCGCCGCCGCGATCGACATCATGATCGACGCCACGACCGGCGACGCCATCGCCGCTGATACTGCCGCTGATACTTCAGCAAATCACCGGCCAGTCCCGGCGGCTCGTGCCGCCGCCGGGGCACTCGGCGCCAAAGCTGCACGCGAGCCCCCTCGCCAAGCGGCGCCGGTGCGGCTATGGGGCACCGATCATGGAAACTGCCGACCTGCGCATTGCCCTGTTTTCGGGTAACTACAACTATGTTCGCGACGGGGCGAACCAGGCCCTCAATCGCCTCGTCGGATACCTGCTGCGCCAGGGCGCGCAGGTCCGGGTCTATGCTCCGATGGTGAAAGAGCCGGCGTTCGAACCGACCGGCGATCTGGTGGGCATCCGTTCCCTGCCGATCCCGTCACGCTCGGAATACCGCATTCCGCTCTCCCTCTCGGGCAAGGCACGCCGCGATCTCAAGGCATTTGCGCCCAATATTGTGCACGTTTCCTCGCCTGACCCGGTCGGCCACCAGGCGGTGAGCTGGGCCCGCAAGCGAGACCTGCCGGTGCTGGCCTCGGTCCACACCCGTTTCGAGACGTACCTGCGCTACTACAACATGGCCTGGGGCGAGCCGGTGATCGAGGCGATCCTGCGTCGCTTCTACCGCCGCTGCGACGCACTGGTCGCGCCGTCCGAATCGATGGCGCAACTTCTGCGCGAGCAGCGCATGAACTATGACGTCACGATCTGGTCGCGCGGCGTCGACCGCGAGATCTTCCATCCCGGCCGCCGCGACCTCGCATGGCGCCGCCAGCACGGCATCGCCGACAACGAGGTCGCAATCGGCTTCCTGGGTCGCCTCGTCATGGAGAAGGGCCTCGACGTCTTCTCCGACACGCTCGACGAACTGCGCCGCCGCTCGGTTCCCTTCAAGGTGCTGGTCATCGGCGAGGGCCCCGCGCGTGAATGGTTCGAGAGCCGCCTGCCCGGCGAAGCCTTCGTCGGCTTCCAGCAGGGATCGGATCTGGGCCGTGCGGTCGCCTCGATGGACGTCCTTTTCAATCCCTCGGTGACCGAGACCTTCGGCAACGTCACGCTCGAGGCGATGGCCTGCGGCCTGCCGGTTGTCGCCGCCGCCGCGACCGGCAGCCAGAGCCTCGTCGACGACCGGGTCTCAGGCAGGCTGATCCCGCCGGGAGCGGTCCACCAATTCGCCGAGGCGCTCAAGGCCTACATCGAGGACCCTGCCCTGCGCATGGCGCACGGCTCTGCCGGTGAGGCGCGCGCGGCCGATTTCGGCTGGGACGCGATCAATGGTGCGGTCGCCCAGACCTACCAGCGCCTGATCCGCCAGCGCGCCCGCGGGTAACCCTGCCTCAGCGCAGGATACCGCGTGCGCGCATGCGCACCGAGAACCACAGCAGGAATACCGCGATCGCCCAGCGCGAACGCGCGAGCAGCAGGATCGAGCCAGCGAGCGCGCCCCATGTGCCGAGCGCCCAGCAGCCCATCAGCCAGAACGGGAAACTGTCGATATATTCGATCATCTGTGGGGGGAAGGCGGAAAGGTAGGTCGCGTTGCGCGTCGCGGTCATCGTGTAATCGAGACAACCGAAGGCGTTCCAGAGGCAGGAAAGACCCGCCACGACCCAGTACCAGCGCGGTGTCTTGAGCGTCTCGATCATCACCCGTCCCTCCATAATGCGGCCCTGCCCGGCCCGGCCCGGTCCGCACCAAAGTTTCTGTGCACGGCGAGGCTAGAGCCGCATCGCACGCGATGCAATTGCCGCGCCGAATGACTAGATGACGGGTCATGGCCGATCTTTTCGCTGACGAAATGCCCGAAGGCAGCGCCCCCGACCAGCCGCGCGAGGATGCCCCGCTCGCCGACCGCCTGCGTCCGCGCGGGTTGGACGAGGTCATCGGGCAGGAACATCTGACCGGCCCCGAGGGCGCGATTGGCCGCATGGTGGCCGCCGGCAAGCTTTCCTCGATCATCCTGTGGGGCCCGCCCGGCACCGGCAAGACCAGCACGGCGCGCCTGCTCGCCGATGCGGTCGGCATGCGCTTCGCGGCAGTCTCCGCCGTGTTCTCGGGCGTCGCCGACCTCAAGAAGGCCTTCGCCGAGGCCGAGACCGCGATGAAGATGGGTCAGCGCACGCTCTTGTTCGTGGACGAGATCCATCGCTTCAACCGTGCCCAGCAGGATGGTTTCCTACCCTTCGTCGAGCGCGGCACGGTGACGCTGGTGGGCGCGACGACCGAGAATCCGAGCTTCGCGCTCAACGCCGCGCTTCTCAGCCGCGCGCAGGTACTGGTACTCAACCGCCTCGACGAGGCCGCACTGACCACCCTGCTCGACCGCGCGGAAGCGCTGGCAGGCCCGCTCCCGCTCGACGAGGACGCGCGCGCTGCACTCGTCGCGACTGCGGACGGCGACGGGCGCTTCCTGCTCAATCAGGCCGAGACGCTCTATGCGGCAAGGATCGAGGCGCCGCTCTCGCCTTCGGAACTGGGCAAGTTCCTGCAGCGGCGCATGGCGGTCTACGACAAGGACCGCGACGGGCACTACAACCTCATTTCCGCGTTCCACAAGTCGGTGCGCGGCTCGGACCCGCAGGCCGCGCTTTATTACATGGCGCGCATGTTGGTCGCGGGCGAGGAGCCGCTCTACATCCTGCGCCGCCTCGCCGCGATTGCCAGCGAGGACATCGGCCTCGCCGATCCGCAGGCGATGGTCCAGGTCATGGCCGCAAAGCAGTCGTTCGAATTTCTCGGATCGCCCGAAGGCGAGCTGCCGCTGGCACAGGCCGTGATCTATTGCGCCAGCGCGCCCAAGTCGAATGCCTCGTATATGGCCAAAGCCGCAGCAATGGACCTCGCGCGCCAGACCGGTTCTGTCTCGCCGCCCATGAACATCCTCAACGCGCCGACCAAGATGATGAAGGAGCTGGGCTACGGCGCCGCCTACCATTACGACCACGACCAGCCCGATGCCTTCTCTGGCGACAACTACTGGCCCGAGAGCGTCCCGCCGCAGCAGTTCTACCAACCCAACGAACGCGGCTTCGAGCGCGACCTGAAGAAGCGGCTGGAATGGTGGCATCGCAAGCGCGCCGAGCGCCGGGGCGCGTGAACGCGCGGTTTCGCCACTTCATCGCGATCGACTGGTCGGGCGCGCTAGGCCCGCGCCAGAAGGGTATCGCGATAGCGCTTTGCGATCTCGATGGCCACGCACCACAACTGCTGCGCTCTCCCTCGCACAAGCTGTGGTCGCGCGAGGACGTGCTCACGCTGCTCGCCGATCGACTACCCGAGGATACACTGGTCGGCCTCGACCTCGGCATCTCGCTGCCCTTCGCCGACGCCGGAGCCTTCTTTCCCGGCTGGGACCACAGCCCCGCCGACGCCCGCGCGCTGTGGGCCATGGTCGACACGATCTGCGCCCATGATGCAAACCTTGCCGTGTCCTCCTTTGTCGATCACCCGGAGCTATCCGCCTATTTCCGCCGCCATGGCGGGCGTGAGGGGGTGCACTTCTCACTGCCGGGCGCCATGCATGGGCGCGGCCGGATGCGCGTTGCCGAGGAAGCGCAGGCCCGCATGGGCTGTCGCCCCTATTCCAACTTCAATCTCGTGGGCGCGGCACAGGTCGGGAAATCGAGCCTCTCGGGCATGCGCATGCTCCACCGGCTGACCGGTCGCCTGCCGGTCTGGCCCATCGATCCCCTGCCTGCGCGTGGCAGCGTGGTGACCGAGATCTACACCACGCTCGCCGCCGTTGCTGCCGGGCGCAGCGCAGGGCGCGCCAAGATCACCGATACCGTCGCACTGGACGCGGCGCTCGCGGCGCTGGATTCTCCGCCCGCCGCGCTGCCCGGCCCGGAGATCGACGACCACAGCGCCGATGCACTGCTCACCAGCGCATGGTTGCGCCTTGCCGCGCAGCGCGAGGAGCTGTGGCATCCGCAAGAGCTCACGCCCGACCTGGCCCGCCGCGAGGGGTGGACCTTCGGTGCGATCTGAACGATGACGCCTGCAAGGAGAACCTGACCCGTGGAATTCGACTTCAACACCCTTGCGCCTGCC
The DNA here is from genome assembly GCF_015865035.1 of Novosphingobium aureum. Classification (GTDB taxonomy): domain Bacteria; phylum Pseudomonadota; class Alphaproteobacteria; order Sphingomonadales; family Sphingomonadaceae; genus Novosphingobium; species Novosphingobium aureum. The sequence goes on from NZ_JADZGI010000002.1 coordinate 233,325, forward strand.
GATCGCTACAAGCTGCTGGGATCGAGCGTGACCCCGCGCCCGATCGCCTGGATCACCTCGCAGTCGGCGGCTGGCGTGCGCAATGCAGCGCCTTTCAGCTTCTTCAACGTCATGGGCGCGAACCCGCCGCTGGTAGCGCTGGGGCTGATGCGCCGCCAGGACGGCACGCACAAGGACACGCCTGCCAACATCCTTGAGACCGGCGAATTCGTGGTCCATCTCGTCAGCCACGCGATGGCCGAGGCAATGAACATGACCTGCATCGATGCGCCGCCCGAATACGACGAGATCGACATGGCCGGCCTCGAGACCGTGCCATCGAGCCTCGTCACCCCGCCGCGCCTCGCCGGGGCACCCGTGGCAATGGAGTGCAAGCTGTTCCAGGCGATCGAGGCGGGCACCTCGACCATCGTGCTCGGCCAGGTCGAGCGCTTCCACATCGAGGACGCCTTCATCAATCCCGAGCGGCTCCACGTCGATACGCTGGGCATGGATCTCGTCGCGCGCATGCACGGCGGTGGCTGGTATTCGCGCCAGACCGACCTGTTCGACATGCCCCGGCCCAGCTTCGCGGACTGGCAGGCGCGGCAGGGCGACTGAGGCCCCTCATTTTTTTGCGCCTCGCCCGCACGAACCCGCTGGACCGCGAGGCGCAACCCTTGGTAAGGGGCGCGACTAGGCCGGCTTAGCTCAGTTGGTAGAGCACCTGATTTGTAATCAGGGGGCCACGGGTTCGAATCCTGTAGCCGGCACCATTTTCCAGTCAGTAGACGTAGCGGTTGACGGCGTCGCGGTAAGATTCGCCGCAGGCGGCGGTCTCTGCAGACCACATTGTCTTGCAAGGCGGCCGCGACCGCTTGCTCGCGAGAGTCGTGTCCCAAGCCACGACACATCGACTTTTTTAAAGCATTTTCATATACTTAAAAATGCATTTAAAAAGCACAATATCAATTGACAACAACCTCCCCCGATAGAAATTATACATCAGTCCATGGAGTTGAGACTCGATGTTCTTTTCAAAGCGTTCGTTGGCTTCGCCCGCTCCTGCAAATCATCACGAAATCCTGAAGTTTCACAACTTCGACGCCTTGCGCCTTTTTGCTGCAGCAGCAGTGATCTTCTCGCATGGTTTCCTGATCGCGGAAGGTACGGAGGATAACGAGCCTCTCCAGTTCGCAACCGGGGAAATATTGGGAATGTACGGTGTCTACACCTTCTTCATTCTCAGCGGCTTCCTCATCACGCAAAGCTGGATGCGCAAGCCCGACCCTGCCTGCTATTTCACTGGCCGCTTCCTGCGGGTCTACCCGGCCTATGCGGCAAGTATTCTTCTCGTAATTCTGGTCATCGCACCTTTGTGGTACCAGGACCGTCTAATCGACTACTTCTCCAACGGGCAGTTGCTGACGCCGATCCTCAAAGGGCTGGCCTTCGACTACAACGAATATTACGCCCCTGGAGTCCAGTTCTACGATGGCGATCAGAGTCTCGGAGGAGTGCTCAACGGCGTATTCTGGAGCCTGCAGACCGAGGTAATTCTCTACGTCATTCTTGCCGTGCTCGGCTCTTTCGGAATCTTGCGCTGGTACGTTGTACTTGGCCTCGCTCTGCTCACGCTCACGTGGCACCTCAAATTCTCGTATTTCAAGATCGTGTTCGGGGCCCACCACACCTTCGATCTATGGGGCTTCACGTTCGGTGCACCCGGTTTCTTTGCCGGCTCATTCCTCTACTTCTGGTTCTCGCGATACAAGGCCTCGGCGCGCATTGCGCTCGTATTTGGTCTTCTGGCCGTGCTACTCCCGTTTTTCGACCTGAGTGGCTACCTCCCGCCTGCCGCACAGTCCAACCAGCTTTTCCCCATCCTTGCCGCCTATCCGATCCTGTGGCTCGGCCATGCCGGGGCACCGAACCTGGGCAACTGGACGCGTTGGGGAGACCTGTCCTACGGGCTCTACCTGTTCGGCTGGCCGATACAGCAGGTGCTGCGCGCATTGCTCGGGCCGGGCTGGAATGGATGGGCCTTCTTTCCGCTCTCGCTGGCGGCGGGTCTCGCCGGCGCCTATCTCTCTTGGCGTTTCATCGAAGCCCCGGCGCTACGCTACAAGCGGCGGCTGCTTGCGCAAAGGCGACCTGTAGACGCACCGGCACCGGGCGATACGCCCCAGCCTGTTGCCGAGCCGCTCATCCAACCAGGCTGACGCCGGTCTCCCGCCATCCTACTTGTTGCGCTCGTAGAGGCGGCGGATGTCTGCCAGCGTGGTATCGACCGGACGCCGCTTGTCGCCCAGCTCTGATGCGGGCAGGTCGTCGCAGGCGCAGGCCTGTGCCGGATTCCCGAGAAAATCGTCAGCCAGCGGGATGACTTCGCTGGCCTTGCACTGCACCGGCAGGCCGGTGGATATGGGCTCGACGCCAATACCCGCCTCGCGCATGAGCTCGATGCGTGCATGGGCTGCCCCGAAGGCTGCGCAGTATGGCCCGCCGCGCGCTTTCACGCGCGCGATGTGCTCGCGCACCTGATGCGTGTCCCGAAGACCGTTGCGTACGGTGTTCGCGCTCACCACCAGCGAATTGAGCGCCAGCACCACAGCGCAGGCCCAGCCCAGCGTGGCCAGCGTGCCGCGTCCGGACAGTACCGCGCCGACAAGGCACAGGTAGACGCAGATCCAGAGCTGCGGGATGAAGCGCGGCCACCACATGTATGGCGTCACCAGGCTGGAGACGAGCAGCAGCATCGCCATCGGGAAGATCACCTGCACGGTCAGTTGCCCACCGCGCCCGGCCCAGCTCAAAGCGGCATTGCGCCTGGCCCGCAGGGCGAGCAGGGCAATCGCCAGCGCACAGAACAAGGTAACGCCGAAGATCGGCCCGAAACCGCCGACCGCAGCATCGGGCAGACCGCCTTCGGAAAAGTCGAAGAACGCCGCTGCCCCGCCCGCGAAACCGCGTACGAAAACCGAAAAGGTCGTGCCGAAGAACACCACGATCGCGGGCAGCGCGCGTACGCCGCCCGGCAGCAGCGCCTTGTTCACTCCATAGGCATCGGTGCCCATGACCGGGTAGAAGGGATGACCGAAGTCACGCCAGTTCGTCAGGTATGGGAAGCTGCCAAGGACGAACACCACGCACAGCAATGCGCCCAGCAACACGAACCCGAGCGTAAGCGCCGCAGCGAACCGCCGCTGGAATGCCATGGTCAGACACAGTGCGGCCGAAACCGCCCCGAAAATCGCGATCGCGTTGAACTTGGTATCGACTGCAAGCACCAGACAGGCTGCCGCGCAGGCAAGCGTATCCATGCGGCGATGGCGCAGGGCCACGATCAGCAGTCCAACGAAAGCCATGGCCAGCGCTGCAACCAGTCCATCGACGTAGTGCGAACGCAACTGCTCGATGTAGATAGGCGAAGCCGCTGCCAGCAGTGCCATCGGTGCCGCGCCGCGGCGTGCCAGCCCTTCGCCGCGCAACAAGGCGTACCAGATTGCCGGAACGGCGATGCCGGGTAGCCAGGTGATCCCCTTGGCCGCTGCCAGCGAGAGGCCGGTACTGCGCACCAGCGCGGTCAGCAGCGGTGCCCCGACCGGGTAGTGCTGCGGCCAGATCAGGATCGTCACCTGCGGCGGGGCGTAGGCGGCATAGGGTTCACGAAACGGATTCCAGCCGTGCACCAGTGCATAGATGGTGTCGTAATGGTATTCCTGACCATCGTAGCTGCCGTCGATGAAAAGCGAGGCGGCTGTCAGCGCCAGGCCGAGCACCACGGTCGTAATGACCGCCAGAAACAGCCGCGTCGGTGCATCGTCCCCACCCAGATATGCCCCGAGGCCGATCGCACCCGCGAGTATCGCTCCAGCCATCGTCGGCAGGGGCGACAGGCCTGCCACCAGCGCCAGCGACGTCGCCGACATCGCCATGGCCAGCGTGATCAGCAGCGCCTGTCCCGCGCGAAGGCCCAGCAAGGCCGCTGAGGACAGGCACAACGGGGCGCAAGGCAGCCCACTCAAGACCACAGAGGAAAACGATTTCAATCGGGCAAGCGCCATCGGTGCCAATGGTTTGTCCTTTCACAAGCCATCGCGGTGTACGTTTACGTGTCGATTATGTTTTCTTCCCCAAGGCAGCGCCCGGCGCATGGTCTACGCAGCCCATGGTGCGTTCGCGCAAGACATCGCTGCCATCCCCGGAAAGCATCTAAGCACAATTGAACAGATCAATTAAGGATGTTTACGAATTTCAATCGTATCACGACGATACGATCGACCTTCACGACACTTCGCCCGGGACGCGATCATGCACCAAGACAATCCCGAAATGCCGCACCGAGTTGCGCTGCCCCCCCTCCCCGCAGCGACGCGACGCTGGCGATCTGCCCTGCTGGCCAGCGCAGTCCTGATCGCACTGTTCATGGCTGGAGCAGTGGCGATCCGGCCCGATGCGTTCTATCCCGGCAACCTGCTGTTCCTCGCGCGTCATTATGCCCTCGGGCAAGACGTGCCCGTTGCAATCGGCTTCCTCGCGTCATGGCTGGCCTGCCTTTTTGCCGCATCGCGCAGCCCCTTGAGCGGCAGGCCATCACAATCTGTGCCGATCCTGCCCAACGCGCTGCTCGCTTTTGGCCTGCTCGCCATGGTGCTGGGCTGCTGGTGGCTGCGCGAAACCATCCTGTTCGATTTCGACCTCAGCCGCGACGAACAAATGGCGCGCTTCGACGCCGCGATACTTGCTGGCGGTCAGCTCTTCGCCCCGGCTCCCTCGGACTGGCAAACCTTCCACGATGCGCTCAACACACTGTTCATACTGCCTGTTCCCGGTCACGGAGCCTGGGTGTCCAACTACCTGCCGGGCAACGCCGCACTGCTCGCACTGGGCTCAGTGCTCTTGCCCGCTGCCCTCGTCGCGCCGCTGCTCACGGGAATTGCAGGGCTATCGCTATGGTCGATCACCGCGCGACTATGGCCGGAAAGTGCGGCCACCCGCAGCGTCGTTCTCTTGCTCTTCGCCGGTTCGGCGCAAGTCTGGCTGACCGCGACGACCACCTTCGCGATGAGCGCACATCTCGCCTGCAACGGCGTGTGGCTGGCATTGTTCTTGCGCGACCGGCCATGGGCCCATGCCATGGCGATGGTAACCGCGCTGCTCGCCACCGGCCTGCACCAGCCGCTGTTCCACCCGCTTTTTGCCGGGCCGGTGTTGCTGACAACTTTGCTACAGAAACGCTATCGCCTCTTCGGCGCCTACACGCTGGCCTATGGAGCCATCGGCCTGTTCTGGCTGGCATGGCCGGGCTGGGTGGCTGGGCTTGCGGCCAGTTCTGCCGCCGGGGCAGGCCCCGCAATCACCGCAGGCGAGCCCGTCACGTTCTTCGAGCGGCTCGATTCGATCCTGCGCGTACCGCACCCGACCTCGCTGTGGATCGAAGCTGCAAATGCGTTGCGCTTCGTCAGCTGGCAGCATGTCCTCGCACTGCCGCTCGCCATTTTGGGAAGCTGCGTTGCATGGCGTCGTCGCGAAGCGCTGCCGATTGCCCTCGCAACGGGTATCCTTGCCCTTTTCCTCGTGATGACGCTGCTCCTGCCCTTGCAGGGCCATGGCTACGGCTATCGCTACGCGCATGGCCTGATCCCCAGTCTCTGCCTGCTCGGTGGGTATGGATGGAACTGGCTGGAGGGCCGCAAGGCCGCGCCGCCGCGCGCCATCGTGCTCGCGAGCCTCGCCTCCTTGTGCATCCTGCTGCCGGTGCGGGTGGTCATGGCGCAGCAGTTCCTCGCCCCGCTCGCCGCGCTCGACCGCAAGGTTGCACAAGCGGGCAGCGATATCGTCGTGGTCGAGGACGAGGGCCTGCTGTTCGGCGACAACCTCGTGATCAACCGATCCGACCTGTCGAACCGCCCGGTCCGCCTGCTCGCCAGCAAGCTCTCGCCGCGCGACATTACCCGGCTGTGCAACGACCACCGGATCGCTTTCGTCGATGCACGCCAGATGACCGAAGCGCGCGCCCTTTATGGCCATGCCGCCCTTCCCTCGCCCGGAGAGCACATGGCCTCGCTTGTCGAGACCGCGCGATTGCACTGCAAGCTCTAGGCTAGAAGGTCTAGCCGGGAACGGTCTTGCAGATCGCACGCAGGATCGTGACCAGCGCCAGTTCCGCCTGCGTCAGGCGCGCCTCGGGTCGGCGGAACAGGCCGGTCGGTCGCTCGTAGCGCGAAAGCCCGAGGTCGAGCGCGACCAGTCGACCGCTGTCGATCTCCTGCGCAAAACTGCTGCGGTCGCCAAGCGAAACGAAGGGGCCGGCGAGCAGGCATCCCTTGACCAACCCGAGCGATGAAGTCTGCAAGGCGATCGGCGGCGCGGGCAGGTCGCATTCCTCGAACATGCGTCGCCAGCCGCTCTCGAGCACCGGATGTTCGGGCACGATCCAGCGCGCCCCGGCAAGGTCCGTCAGGCTGGTTCGCCCTTGCCGGGCAAGCGGATGATCCGCGCGCATGATCACCCCGGCGCTTTCCATCGCCAGCTGCTCGAAGACGAGCTCGCCGATATCGAGGCCGGGCGCCCTCGCCGCGAACACGAGGTTGACCTGCCCTGCGCGCAAGGCTTCCAGCATGTCGGCCAGCGCCCCTTCGCGCACAGCCATGCGTACTTGCGGATGGCTGTGCGCCATGCGCGAGAGGGCCTCGGGAATGCGCTGCATGGCAAAGGCGGCATCGCAGCCGATCACCACCGTCTGCGCCGCTCGCCCACTCAGCGCCTGCACTGCCGCCAGCGCGCGATCGCGCTCGGCGATGATAAGCTGCGCACGCGGCAGCAGCTCGCGCCCGGCGCCGGTCAAGGATATCCCGCGCGCGCCACGTTCGAACAGTGCCTGTTCAAGTCCGGCCTCGAGCAGCTGGATGCTGCGCGTGAGAGAGGGCTGCGAGACCGCGAGGGCCTCGGCAGCGCGGTTGAAACTGCCGCTGAGTGCCACGGCCACGAAACGCTCAAGCTGCCTGATATCCACGCCTCGCCTTCCTTCGCCCGCTGACCGGCCCCAGTCCAAGCTATCAACTTATTGCATAACACTACGCAAGTTTCGTCTGGAAAAGCTATCGCACTGTGACACCGTCAAAGCCAACAGCATTTCCAGGAGATATCCGTGAGCACAGCGCCCGAGAGCGACCTCGAGATCGTCGGCATCGTCAACCACCGCGGCGGTGCGGTCGGTGAAGCCCCCAGGGGGCCCGACTTCGATCCCGAACACATCCGCCGCTCGGCACTCTCGCAGGAGGCTGCAGGCTACGACCGCGTGCTGATCGCCAATGCCGCGACCATGCCCGAGAGCTTTGCCACCGGGGCCTACCTTTCGGGCATCACGCAAAAGCTCGGCTTCATGATGGCGCATCGTCCCGGTCCGGTGATGCCGACTTATGCAGCGCGCCATCTCGCGACACTCGATCGCCTCAGTCAGGGGCGCGCCGCAGTCCACGTGATCGCCGGGGCCGACGACCGCGAGGTACAGGCCGACGGCGCCTTCAACACCAAGGAAGAACGCTACCGCATCGCCGCCGAATATGTCGAGGTGATGCGCAAGGTCTGGTCCTCGCCGGAACCGTTCGACTTTGACGGCGAATTCTACCGCTTCCGCGATGCCTTCGCGATGGTGCGGCCCGAGGGCGGCGCCATGCCGGTCTACTGGGGCGGGACCTCGGACCTCGCACTCGATCTGTGCGGCAAGGTCGCCGACGTCTACGCGCAGGGCGGCGACACTTTCGCAGGCGCTGGCGAGCTCGCGGCCAAGGCCCATGCCGCAGCCGCGCGCCATGGCCGCGAGGTCAAGGTGCTGATGACCATGGTCATCCTGCTCGGCGAAACCGAGGACGAGGCCTGGGCGCGCGCGGGCGCGCTCTACGACAAGGTCACCGGCCAGATCGCGGGCGGCGCGCAAGGGATCGTCATGGGCAAGCACGACAAGCAGGGCGACAAGGCCGCAGCCGGTGCCTTCCAGCGCATGCAGGCACAGGCCGAGCAGGGCGACCGGCTCGACCGCTGCCTGTGGACCGGGCTCAACAAGGCCTACCAGGGGCGCGGCAACAATTCGGTGCTGGTCGGCACGCCGCAGCAGGTGGCCGACAGCCTGATGGAATACCGGCGCCTCGGCATCACGCGCTTCCTCCTGCGCAGCCCCGATCAGGACGCCGACGCCGCACGCATCGGCGGCGAGCTGGTACCCGAGCTGAAAGCGCAGATGGCAGCGCTGGCCTCTGCCGCGACGGCAGGCGCACCGGCATGAACGAGATGAGCGCCCTGCCCTCTTCAGGCGATAATCCGCCGCCCGGCCCTTACACCCTTGCCTTGTGCCGTCCGCCGACGATGAGCGTGTTCGACCAGACCGGCTGGCCGCGCCGCGAGGTGCTCGATGCCAATATCGCGATCATGGCCGACCATGTCAGGCAGGCTGCCGAGGAACATGGCGCGCGCCTGGTGGTCTTTCCCCAGTTCGCGCTGACGGGCTATTCGCCGCTCGGCCCCGAGGCCTGGGCAGGCGCCTGCGTGCGCTTCCCCGGCCCCGAGATGGAGCGACTGGGCGAAGCGGCGCGCAAGGCAGGCGCCTATGTCGCGGTGCAGGTCGCCGAGGCCCACGACGCTTTCCCGGGGCGCTACTTCCTCTCCACCGCGATCCTGACGCCCGATGGCGGGATCGGCCTTGCCTATCGCAAGAACTACTCGCTCTCGGTGCGCACCAGCCCGGTCGACGTCTTCGACCGCTTCGTCGAGACCTTCGGCCACGATGCCTTCCTGCCCGTCCTCGATACCGAGCTGGGCTGCCTTGGCGTGACCATCGGTGCCGAGCCACACTGGCCCGAGCCGATCCGGGCAATGGCGCTGAAGGGCGCCGAGGTGATCCTCAACCCGATAGCCGCGCTTCAGGGGATCGACTATCTTGAGCGCCCCGGCGCCGACATCGTTCGACCCGTGCGCGCCTTCGAGAACGTCGCCTATTTCGCGACCAGCAACATCGCGGGCGGTGCGGTCGCATCGCAGGCCTGGGACTACGAGGGCCGCGCCATCGGCGAGAGCGCGCGGAGCAGTCAGGACAGCGCCGGCCACCCGGTCTTCACGCTAGCGCGCATCGACATCGCGGCGCTGCGTGCAGCGCGCATGCGCCCTGCGGGCAACCTTCTGGTCAACATCCAGCCACAGATCCAGGAAGACCCGCGCGCCCTGCCGCTATGGCCGAGCAACACCTTCCCCGAGGCCCAGCCCGAAGGCTTCGACGCGCTCATCGAGATGGAGCAGCGTGTCTGGCGAGGCCTCGTCGCGCGCGGACGCGGCAAGGTCGGGGTCTAGGGGGGCGTGGACAAAATCGAATGTCCGGTTTGCCCCTAGTCGGCCATTCGATGCTGGCATTCATTTTTCAGATTGCGGCCGCTCTGATCGATATGTCAGGTTCCGCCCATGATACGCTATCATCCCATTGATATTGGTTTTCCAGTCGCAAGCGTCGACAGCGACCTTGTGTGTTTTCACTGGCAGAACATGGCCGCTGATTTTGTAATCCCCGGTGATGAAAATCATCTGCTGCGGATCAGCTTCGATAGCGATGCCATCGTTCGGATATTAGATGAGATGCCTCTTAGCACCGAAAGCGATCCAGCAACATGGGAGGGCCTAGTTCCCTATCATTTCGCATACAGAGTTGAAGGGGCTGCGTTCGTAGAGCAACAATCGCCGAGTTGGCGCGAAATCGTCGGGCCAGTCACACACTTCCAGTTCGTAACTGGAAGCGCCTGTCTGGACGTCCTAACACCGGGAACGCCGACCTTTGCTTTAATCCCTGACACTCAAGCAACGTCCAGTTAAGAGGCTTCAGTGCTCGAAAGTCGACAGCCTGCTTCCCACCCAAGTCGGTCGCTCGGGTCACTGCCGAATTTGTCCAAGCAACCTAGCCCCCAGCCTTTCTTTCCTGCCGGGCCACCCCGGCCTGCGCAGAGCCCGCCCCCGGATCGCTCCAGCCGAGCCCGAGCGCCTTGTTGACCGCGATGTAGTCGATCGTCAGCTGCGCCTTGGCCTGCGCGACCGAAGTCGCCGCCGAGAGCGCCTGACGCTCGATGTCGAGCTGGTCGATCAGGCTGGAGGTCCCCGCCTGGAAACGCTGGCGGTTGAGCCGCGAGGCCTCGTCCGCGCTGCGCTGCGAGGCGACCAGCCCGGCAAGCTGGCGGCGCGTGGCACCGAAGCGCGCCAGGCTGTCCTCGGCATCCTGCAGGGCTTCGAGCACGCTCTGGCGATACTGCGCGGCTGCTGCATCGCGCCGGGCCTCGGCCTGATCGACCACCGAACGGCCCTTGCCGAAATCGAGCAGCGGCCAGCTGATCTGCGGCATCAGCAGCGCAGCGAGGTTGTCCGGGTCGAGCACGTCGCCCGGGCTCGTCCCGCCAAGGCCGAGGATGCCCATGAACGAGATGCCGGGCATGCGCTGCGCCTCGGCGCTGCCGATGCCTGCGGTGCCTGCCGCCAGCCCGCGCTCTGCGGCGCGCACGTCGGGGCGGTGAGCGATGAGCATTGCCGGATCGCCGATCGGCACCGAGGCCGGAGGCAGCGGGACGGGTACGCCTTTGCCCGAGCCCTCGCTCGCGCCCGCCTCAAGCCGCGCATCGAGTTCGCCCGGCACGCGCCCGGTCAGGACCGCGAGCGCATCCTTGTAGATCGCCTCCTGCGCATCGAGCGGCACGGCCTGTGCCTCGGTCGAGGCAAGTTCGCCCTGCAGGCGCTCGACCTCGAGCTGCGAGGCGGTTCCGGCAGCGAGACGCTGGCGCGTCAGTTCGAGCGAGCGGCGCTGAAGCGCGATCGAGGCGCGGTTGAGCCGCAGGCGTTCCTGCACGTCACGCAAGTTTACATAGGACTGCGCGACCTGCGCGCTCAGCGAGACCTGCGCATCGGCGAGCTCCGCCTCACGCTGGCCGAGCGTCGCTTGCGAGGCCTCGATGCCGCGGCGCTTGGCGCCGAACAGGTCGGGCTCCCAGGAGGCGTTCGCGCCGATATTGTAGAAGTCTAGCGCAGAGCTCCCGCCCGAAGAGCCGCTCTCGCCGCCACTGTCCGAACTTTCGGACGACGAACCGCCGATCCCGGACCCGGGCAAAACCGCGTGCACGTAAAGCGCATTGGGCGAGATCGAGGGATAGAGCCCCGACTTGCCCTCGGCGAGCTTGCCGCGCGCCTCGCGGATGCGCGCCTCGGCGGCCTCGATCGTCGGGCTGCCCGCAAGCGCCTCGTCGACGAGCGCGGTGAGCAGCGGATCGTCGAGGCTCTCCCACCAGCGAGCAAGCCCCGGCGCGGCGGCGAACGCCGGGTCGCTGGCGCGCGCGAAGTGGCCGCGCGTCGTGGCGGCGGAAGCGACCTCGGGCGGGCCGTCATAGTCAGGGCCGACGGCGCAGCCGGCAAGCGCGGTTATCGCCAGCAAGGAGCCGGCAAGGCGCAAAGTTCGCGCATTCATCAGTGCATCGCTCCCATCGAGGCATTGCTGGGCAAGGGGCGCAGAAACAGCACCAGCGGCAGGACGCAGACCGTCACCATGCTCATCGCAAAGAAGATATCGTTGTAAGTCATGACCAGCGCCTGCCCCTGTATCTGCTGGCCGATAAGGCGCAGCGCAGCCTGTGGATCACCGATCATCCGTCCAAGGCCGCCGATGTAGTCCTGCACCGCCGGGTCGTTGGCATGCAGCGTCTCCTCGATCCGGCGCGAGTGGAACCACAGCCGGTTCTCCTGCAGCACCGAGATGCCTGCGAGTGCGAAACTGCCGCCGAGGTTACGCATGGCATTGAACAGGCCCGAGGCATCGGCAGCGTCCTCGGGCGGGACCGACTGGACGCAGGCCTGGCTCAGGAACAGCATGCACAAGATCTGACCGACACCGCGCAGCAACTGCGATTCGGTGAACTGCTCGCCGGTCGCCTGGATCGTCAGGCTTGTCTCGAGCCAGGCCGAGATACCCATCACCGCCATCCCGAAGCCGACCGCGAGCCGGATATCGACGCGGCGGATGAGAAAGGGAACGAAGGGCATCATCAGGATCGAGGGAATGCCCGAGAGCAGCACCACCTTGCCCGACTGCAGTGCGTTGTAGTCGGCAATCGCAGCGAGAAACTGCGGGATCGCATAAGATGTTCCGTATAGCACGACGCCCAGCGCGATACCCATCGTCGCGACCGCTCCGAACTGCCGGTCGAGCAGCAGCGAGAGCTTGATGACAGGGCGCTTGGCCGTAACCTGCCCGTAGAAGAGCAGGCCGAATCCCAGCACGCTGAGCGCCGCCATCTGCTGGATCAGCGTCGAGGCGAACCACTCCTCGCGCGTGCCCTCCTCGAGAAACACGGTCAGGCCGCCCAGCCCCAGCGCGAGTCCTGCAATGCCGAACCAGTCGGCCTCGCGGATGAGGTGCAGGCGCGACTTCTCGCTCGGCAGGCCGACGAGCAGCAGCGTGATCAGCACTGCCGAGACCGGCACGTTGAGGAAGAAGGCATAGTGCCACGAGACGTTCTCGGTCAGCCAGCCACCCACCAGCGGGCCGAGCAGCGGCCCGAGGATGGCGACGATGCCGAAAGCGGCGGTGCCGATCGACTGCTGGTGACGTGGCAGCCGCTGGGCGATGATCGTCTGCGCCGTCGGGATCAGGGCGCCCCCGGTGAAGCCCTGCCCGACACGCCCGATAATCATCATCGAAAGACTCGTCGAAAGCCCGCAGATCACCGAGAACCCGGTAAACAGCGAGACCATGATCAGCAGGAAACGGCGCAGGCCGAGCATGCGCTCGAGCCATCCCGAAAGCGGAATGATGATGATCTCGGCAACGAGGTAGGCGGTCGCCACCCAGGCGCCCTCGGTACCGGTCGCGCCCAGTTCGCCCTGGATGGTGGGCAGCGCGGAATTGACGATGGAGATGTCGAGCGTCGCCATGAGCGCGCCCATAGTTCCCGCCGCGACGGCCAGCCAGGCACCGAGGTCCGCGTTGGGCTGGCGCTGTGCAGGCGCCTTGCTACGCGAAGGACCGGCGCCCCCCCTTGCCGTCGCTGCCGGAGCACCGGCCACGTCAGTTGCTCCCGGCCTTGGCGGCGTCCTCTTGCTCCTCGATGCGGTCGAGTTCGCCTTCGGCGGCGCGGGTATCGACCGTCACCGTGACCGAGAGCCCCGGCACGAGCAGCTTGCGCGCCGCAGGGGTCGCCTCGATGGCGATGCGCACTGGCACGCGCTGGACGATCTTGGTGAAGTTCCCGGTCGCGTTCTCGGGCGGCAGCAGCGAGAACTGAGCGCCGGTTCCGGGAGAAATACTCGCGACGTGGCCGTCGATCTCGGTTCCGCCAAGCGCATCGACTGCAATGCGCGCAGGCTGCCCCGCACGCATCAGCGCGAGCTGCGTCTCCTTGAAGTTGGCGGTGACGTAAAGCTTCTCGAGCGGCACGACCGACATCAGCCGGGTGCCGGCCTGGACGAACTGGCCCACGCGCACGGTCCGGTCGCCCACGCGCCCCTTTATGGGCGATGAAATGGTGGTCGCCTCGAGATCGACGTCTGCGGCCTTGAGCTGTGCACGTGCGCCCTGCCCTTGCGCCTCGGCCTGACGGACCTGTGCCTGCATCGCGCCGACGCGCCGACGCTGCATCTCGAGCGCGGCAACCTGCTGGCGCACCTGCTCGGCCGACTGCTTCGCGGCCAGCTTGAGCTGGTCGAGTTGTTCGCGGCGCTCGGCTCCGCTCGCGACGAGCGGGGTGTAGCGCGCGACTTCACCGGCATCGTGCGCGGCCTTGGCACGGGCCGCGGCAAGCTGTGCCTGCGCCTGCTCGATTGCCGCCTGCTGCTCGGAAATGGAGGCCTTCGCATTCTCGACCGAAGCTTCGGCCTGGGCGATCTGCGCGCGCGCCTGAGCGTACTGCGCGCGATAGTCGCGCGGATCGATGCGGATCAACGGCTGGCCACCGGCGACGTCCTGGTTGTCCTCGACCAGCACGGCCTCGACGTAGCCACTGACCTTGGGCGAGATCGCGACCGTATCGGCCTCGATCTGGGCATCGTCGGTCTCCTGGAAGTACTTGCCATGGGTCTGGTAGCGCAAAAACCACAGGCCTGCCCCGAGCGCGACAAGAATAGCGGCGATGAGCAGGTTGCGCTTGGCTTTGCCACTCAACCCCTTCTTCGCTTCGGCTGTGTCCTGCGAGGCGGGTTGTCCCGCTTCGATCTCTTCACCAGCCGGCTGCTCGTGCATCGTCTCTTCGCTGCGATCGCTAGGCATTACGAATTCGAACTCCGATTGACCGACAAGCTGGCCCGAAAGACCGACACGAAGCGACTGCCCCCTGCCCGGCCCTGCCGCGTGTCCGCCGCCCCGAAAGGGTGGCAGGAGCAGTTACGACCGGGTCCGAAACGGTGACAAAACCGTCCGTGCGATTTGTGCCAATTAACTTGTCGTCGAAACCCCCATGGGATAGATTGTGCCCTCAAGAACAGAAAAATCTGGAGAGGATGATGGAACGGTATGATCCGGCCATCGGCCGGTGCCCCGTGGCAATGCTCAGTGGCGCAAGCCTCGCGGCTCTAAGCCTGTTTCTGGTTGTCCTTCATTTCCTCGGCTGATTGCAAGCAAGGGATTGAGGCACCGGATTCTGCAACAAGGACCGGCAAACCCGAATAGTCCGGGCTGCCGGTATACTAAGCATGCTTAGCATGCAAGTTGACCTTTGCACGAGCTCTCGCGATCGCGCCCATCGCCGCCCCGCAGCCGTGGTAACGGGCAGCACCTGCATGCACCTCACCCCTTCAGCGCCAGCCCCAGGCCTGCCGCGACGAAAACTACCCGACGCGCGGCCTGTGCCACGCGCTGGTTGAGCCGGCCCGCCTCGTCGCGAAACAACCGCGAGAGCGCGTGCTCGGGCACGATCCCCATGCCGACCTCGTTGCTGACCAGCGCAATCGGCACGCTGCAGGCTTGCACGGCGGCGACGAGCTTGGCCCCTTCACCAGCAACGTCGCGTCCCGCAAGGAGCAGGTTGGACAGCCAAAGGGTGAGACAATCGACTAGTATCGCGTCGGCCCCGACAGACGCAGCCGCAATCGCGTCGGCCAGTTCGATAGGTTCCTCGTACGTAGTCCAGCGTGCATCACGTTCACCGCGGTGGCAGGCGATGCGCGCCTGCATTTCCTCGTCGAACGCCTGCGCAGTCGCGATATAGGCGAGCCGCCCGCCCCTGGCCTCGACCTGTGCCTGCGCATAGCGGCTCTTGCCCGAGCGCGCTCCGCCGAGAACGAACAGCGGATAGCCCGTGTCGGCACATCTATCGCTCACCGCGCCACCCGGCGGGCAAGACCCAGTTCGAGCAGCGCCCCTACATCGAGGTGTTCCTCCATCTGCGCGGCGAGATCGTCGAGCGCGGAATCGATCAGCAGGTCATGATCACCGGCAATGCTCTTCACTCCGATCGCGGCGAGCACTGCCGCGCGAAGCGCGCCCGAGGCGAGCAGGCCATGGCAGTACGTTCCCATGACCTTGCCATCCGTACTGATCGCTCCGTCGAACCGGGTTCCTTCGAGCAAGGCGAATGGCAGGTCCGTGGCGGGTCCGGTGGTCTCGCCGACATGGATCTCGTAGCCATCGAAGATTGCCCCGAAGGCACTGCCCCGTACCTGTCGCAAGGTCTTGTCGGCCCCCAGCAGGGTTTCGGCGTCAAACAGGCCAAGCCCTGCGACACTCTCGCCCTTGGCTCCTTCGACGCCCAGCGGGTCGCTGATCGAGCGGCCGAGCATCTGATAGCCACCACATATCCCGAGCACGGCGCCTCCACGCCGCCGATGGGCGAGGATGTCGATATCCCACCCCTGTTCGCGCACGAAGCGCATGTCGGCGATGGTCGCCTTGGTTCCGGGCAGGACCACCAGCTCGGCGCTGGCCGGGATCGGTTGCCCGGGGGGAACCATCACCAGGTCGATCGCCGGTTCGGCCTTGAGCGGATCGAGATCGTCGAAATTGGCAATGCGTGGCAGCATCGGGCATGCCACCATCACCCCGGCGCGACCGACGCCCGCATCGCGCTCGAGCACGACCGCATCCTCGCTGGGCAGGCGCGCAACCGCGTTGGTCCAGGGCATCACACCATAACCACACCAGCCGGTGCGTTTCGCGATCTCGGCATAGCCATCCTCGAACAGCGCCGGATCGCCGCGGAACTTGTTGACGATGAAACCCTCGATCATCGCCGCATCCTCGGGATCGAGGACCGCGCGCGTGCCCGCAAGCGCCGCGATCACCCCGCCGCGATCGATGTCGCCAACCAGCACCACGGGCACCTGCGCCGCGCGCGCGAAGCCCATGTTGGCGATGTCTCCTGCGCGCAGGTTGATCTCGGCGGGCGAGCCAGCGCCCTCGACGACGACGAGATCGCATGCCGCCTCGAGCCGGTGCCAGCTTTGCAGAACCTCATCCAGCAGGTTGCGCCGCGCCTCGCGAAAGTTCGCCGAACCGAGCGTACCGCGCACCTTGCCGTGTACCACCAGCTGCGAGGTGCGGTCGGCCTGTGGTTTAAGCAGCACCGGGTTCATGTCGGTATGCGGCGCAACCCGTGCGGCCAGCGCCTGCAAGGCCTGCGCGCGCCCGATCTCTCCGCCGTCGCTGGTCACTGCGGCATTGTTGGACATGTTCTGCGGCTTGAACGGGAGCACCTTCAGCCCCCGATTGGCAAAGGCCCGGCACAAGCCGGCCACGAGTATCGACTTGCCGACATCGGAGCCGGTCCCCTGCAGCATCAATCCGCTCACACGCGCTCCCACATGATCAAACCGCCCCAATAACGTTAGCGCTAACAGTTATCACCGGCACGAGCCAGAACATTGCGCAGGAACCAAGATAGACTGCAAGGGCGCGTCCCATTGCGGCTGCTCCCGCTGGCTCGCCGTCGCCGATCCATGGCTTGTCGTATTGTAAATTCTCGTAGCTTACCGGCCCTGCCAACCGTACGCCCAGAACACCGGCCATGGCCGCTTCGGGCCAGCCTGCGTTGGGCGAGGCATGCCTTGCGTGATCGCGCCGCATCGTGCGCCACGCCAGCCGCGCAGTGCCGAAGCGCAGGCCCGCCATGCAAATCAGCAGGCCGCTGAGCCGCGCGGGCAGCCAATTGAGCACGTCGTCGAGCCGGGCGGCCGCCCAGCCGAACCACGTGTAAGGCGCCTCACGGTGTCCGATCAGGCTGTCGGCGGTGTTGATCGCCTTGTAGCACCACAGGCCCGGCAGCCCGCCGACGACAAGCCAGAACAGCGGCGCGACGATCCCGTCGCACAGGCTCTCGGCCAGACTTTCGATGGCAGCGCGCGCTACGCCAGCTTCGTCCAGTTCGGCGGTGTCGCGTCCCACGATCATGCCGACCGCCTTGCGCGCCGCCACGATGTCCTGCGCCTCGAGTGCAGTGCGCACTCGTGCAAAGTGCTCGTAGAGACTGCGCTGGGCGAGCCCCGGCCAGGCGAGAAACCCGATTGCGATTGCCTCGGCGATCTGGCCTGCCGGAGCTGCCAGAGTGCCTGCCGCTCTTGCGGCCAGCCATGCCCCGCCGCCGGCTAGCACGAGCAGCACGACTACCGTCGCGATGCCGCCTGCCCGGCCCGGCACCGGTCCGGCCTCCGGGCGGTTGAGCGCACATTCGCAAGCAGAGATGACGCGGGCGAACAGGCCGACCGGGTGACCGACGAGGCGATAGAGCCACGCGGGCCACCCCAGCAAGGCATCGAGTACCAGCGCAACGATGACGAAAGGCTCAGCCACGCCGCAGCACTTCCCCGAGCGCATTGTCGAGGCGCATGGCCTGCGCCTCGTCGCGCGGCAGTCCGAAGCGCAGCAGGCGCGGATGATCCGCAAAGCTGCGGGTCAGGATGTGACGGCGCCCGAGCGCTTCGAACAGCCCCCCGGCGCGCATGTCCTCGACGAGACGGAGCAGCGGCGAGGCACCGCGTGCGGCAAGGCCGTGACGGGCCAGCAGCGCATCGAGGGCAGCCGCTTTGGCCGCCAGTTCTGCGCGGGTCGCTGCAATCCAGGTATCATCGGCATAGGCAGCGCTTGCGAATGCGAGGGCCGCAGCGCTGACCGGCCAGTCGCCGCACAATGCCCTCAATTTCGTCAGCAGCGCGCGCGGTCCCAGCACGAAGCCCAGCCTGAGCCCCGGCAGGCCAAAGAACTTGCCGAACGAGCGCGTCACGACAAGGCGGCGATCATCGCCGACGAGGGCTGCGACGCTGGAGCCGGGATGGCATTCGACGAATGCCTCGTCGACGAGCAGCCAGCCGCCTCCTGCCTCCTGCTCCTCGAGCAGGGCCGCGAGCGTTTCCGGGTCGAGCAGCAGCCCGTCGGGGTTGTTCGGATTGGCGAGAACCAGAACATCGGCGTCCTTCCCTCCCGACGATCTCGCAAATGCCTCGGCATGGGTCGAATAGGTCAGCGCGCGATGCCGCCCGGGCAGGCCCAGAAGCATGCCCAGCGCTCGCAAGGCCACTTCGCTTCCCGGCAGAGCCATGCACAGCTGCGGATCGACACCGAAGAAGTGCGCCGCGATCGCCTCGAGCCGGGCGATTTCCTCGGGATCGGGCAGGCAGGACCAGTTCGGCAAGGGCGCGCGTTCGATCGGCCATGGGCACGGGTTGATGCCGGTCGAAAGGTCGAGCCAGTCGTCACGGCGTCCGCCGAATCGCGCGCAGGCAGCGGCGATGCGCCCGCCGTGCCCGTTGCCCGTCGAGGCGGTTGCTGCCCGGCTCACGAAACCACCATCACGGCAAGTACGAGCGTCTCGACCACCTCGATGCCGCCGCCGTGCCCGTCTCCCGAGATCCCGCCGATACGGCGGCGCAGCCAGGTCCCCCACACAAGCGCCGCCGGGATCGCGCAGAGCAAGGCGGGCGAAACCAGCCAGGCCAGCAAGCCAAGAACGAGCAGCCAGACGACCAGCGTCTGCCAGTTCGCCCCTCCGCCAAAGCGACTGCCCATCCCCTCGTGCAGCGCCGGGAGCCAGAGCGCCCAGCCCAGCGGCGCGATGCGCGCGGCCAGCGGAACGCAGGCGATTGCTGCGAGTGCGGTTGGGGTCGTTCCCTCGCGATCGAGAAAGATAGAAAGCAGCGCGAACTTGGCGATGAGCTGCAGGGCGATCACCGTCACCGCGAAGCTGCCGGCATGCGGGTCGGCAAGCACTGCCGAAAGGCGTTCGCGCCCGGCATGGGCCGCGCCCGCGCCATCCGCGATGTCGCCCAGTCCGTCGAGGTGCAGAGCCCCGGTCACCGAGACCCAGGTCAGGAGGACCAGAAGTGCACCGCCCTGCCCTCCCCCCAGCAGCCGGACGCCGACAAACGCCGCTAGAGCAAGACACAGGCCCAGAACCAGACCGGCGAGCGGAAACCAGCGGATCGCGCGCGCATAGTCGTGCGCCTCGGCCTCGATCCGCGGCATCGGAAGGCGCGTCATGAGTTGCAGGGCGGCCACCAGCGACTTCATCGCAAGGCTCCGGTGTCGAGCCCGACGACCTGCCCGCTCCAGCCCCCGCTCTCCCAGATGCGCAGGCTCAGCAGCGCGCCATAAGGAAGATCGAGCGCCCAGACCTGACGGTGGTCGAGCCCGGTCACGAGCGCCAGCGCGGCACGCATCGCACCTCCATGGGTCACCACGAGACTTCGGTCGCCGAGCGGAGAGAGTGCGCGCGAGACCCTCTCGCACAGCTGCGACCAGCGTTCGCCACCGGGCGGCGGGTTGTCTTCGGGATCGGCCCAGAAGCGATCGAGCAGGGCTGGATCGATCGAGCCGGGAGCCACGCCATCCCATTCGCCGAAGTCGAGTTCGCGCCACTGCGGATCGATGGAAAGCGACAGTCCGGTCGAGCGCGCAATGGCTTCGGCGGCTACGCGGCATCGCTGGAGGTCCGACGATGCGAGGCTCGCCAGCGCCAGCTCGTGAAAGCTTCGCGGCATCTCGCCCCAGTCACCGCGCGCCAGTGGCATGTCGGTATGGCCGAGCAGTAGTCCGCTCACCTGCGGCGCGCCGTGGCGCAGGAGGTGGACGAGGCGCCCGCTCATGGCTGGGGAGCCACTGATCCGGCATTGACCGCGGCCTCGGCGAATGTCGCCATCTGCGCGTGGGCGCCTAGCGCACTGCGCACGATCTGGACTGCCACCGCCGCCCCCGACCCCTCGCCAAGCCGCATGCCGAGGTCGAGCAGCGGATCGAGACCAAAGGCCTCCAGCAGGCGCGTGTGCCCGCCTTCCGCCGAGCGATGCGCGGCAAGGCAGTGATCGAGTACGCCCGGCGCATGGACATGGAATGGAGCCACCGAGGCACAGGCGATGAACCCGTCGAGCAGGACCGGAATGCGATGGCGGCGCGCGGCAAGGATAGCGCCTGCCATCGCCGCGATCTCGCGACCGCCGAGCCGGCGCAGCGTCTCGAAGGGATCGCGGCAATGCTCCCCATGCAGGGCCAGTGCCGCCTCCACCGCCGCGACCTTGCGCGAGACGCCCTTGTCGTCAAGCCCGGTTCCGCGTCCGCACCACTGGGAAGCAGTGCCGCCAAGTGCCGCTGCGCAAAGGGCTGCTGCCGGGGTCGTGTTGGCAATGCCCATCTCACCGACGAAGACCAGATCGGCCTTCGCATCCACGCTGTCTGCACCCGCCTGCAGGGCAGCGAGGCATTCCGCCGCGCTCAGCGCCGGTTCCTCAGCGATGTCGCCGGTCGGACGGTCGAGGTCGAGCGCATGGACCGAAAGCTGCGCCCCACACGCGGCGGCAAGCGCATTGATCGCAGCCCCGCCGCTGCGGAAGTTGGCGACCATCTGCGCGGTGACGGCCGGCGGGAAGGCGCTGACACCGCGCGCCGCGACGCCATGGTTCCCGGCAAAGACGATGGCCTGGACCGTGTCGAGCCGGGGGATGCCACGCCCCTGCCAGCCGGCCATGAACAGTGCGATCTCCTCGAGCCTTCCAAGCGATCTCGCAGGCTTGGTCAGCTCCCCCTGCCGCGCCCGGGCTGCCGCGATGGCAGCATCGTCTGGCTCCGGCAGATCGGCGAGGCTGGCGAGAAAAGCGTCTCGGGTCAGGTGCATAGATAGCCCTCCGGTGGGGTGCGGACGATGAAGTGGCCCTTCACGCCGGCAGGCCAGTCGCGGTAGGGCACGCGTCCCTCCTCGCTGGCGGCGTGGTGCGCTGCGTATTCGAGCAGGGCCTGCGCGGCCTCGGCTCCGGGCACGAAGTCGCCCAGCACGTAGCCGACCTTGCCGGGAGCCCTGAGCTGCACCGTGCAGTGGCGCGAGCAGGCGAAAAGGCAGGGCATTTCGTGGACCGCGACTTCGGCGAAGCGTTCGTCGTTCGCTCTGGCAACATGCAGCGCCTCGGCCAGCAACGCGCCGCCTCGGCGCCCCTCGCCATCCTCGCGCGCTTCGGCGGAAAAGCGACAGGTCGAGCAGACGACGAGGGCGCTCGCGCCCCCGCCCTCCTCGCCGATCGGCTCCAGCATCCTGGGTGCATCGGTCATTACAGCCGGCTCCGCAGGCCAACGTAGACCGTGCGGCCCAGTGCGCCGTAGCCACTGGCGGTCTCGTAGCGCTTGTCGGCAAGGTTCTCGACGCGCCCGTAAAGCGTGAGCGCCGGCGCGATCCGGTACTGCGCACGCAAGTCGATCAGCCAGTAATCCTCGAGCACGACCGAGCTGCTCGCCGAGGTGAAGCTCTCGCCCGAGTAGCGCGCCGCAACGCTGGCGCGCAGCCCCGCGGGGAGCTCGATACCGCCCTCGACGTTGGCGAGGTGGCGCGGAACGCGGGCCAGCTGGCGACCGTAGGTCGAGGCGTCCGGCGTGCGGTCCTCGGCCTCGATCCAGCTGTAGTTGCCCTGAGCAAAGAGAACGTTCCAGCGAGCGGAGGCGCCCAGTTCGAGCCCCTTGGCATGGCTGCGGTTGGTATTGGCGTAATACCCGAAGCGCGTGTCCTGCGTACCCGGCACGTAGCACACGTCCGGCAGGGCCCCGCTCGTCGGGCAATAGGCGAAGTCGATGAGATTGTCGGTGTCGCGTTCGAACCAGGTGGCACTGGCGCGCAAGATCTCGCCGAGCCCCTGCTCCACGCCGACCTCCCAGCCCTTGGCCTTCTCCGGCGCCAGCCCGGCGTTGCCGTAGCTGGAATAGAGCTGGTAGAGCGAAGGCGCCTTGTAACCCTCGTCGTAGCTTGCGCGGATCAGGCTCGCGCCGTCGTTGGGCGTATAGACACCACCCGCGCTGAACACGGTGTTCCCGCCAAACAGCGACTGATCGTCATGGCGCAGGCCGCCATTGAGCGTGAGCCCGTCGATGGGAGTCACGCGCAGCTGCGCATAGACGCTGTTTGTGTCCACCGAGTAGGGTGTAAGCGTATAGGGATCGGCATTGTCGCGCGGCGAGGCCGTGGTCATGCGCTGTTCTTCGCGCTCCGCGCCGAACACCGCCTGGATCGCATCGCTCAGCGTCAGCGTGCCCTGGTACTCGAAGCGGCGCACCCGCCCGTGAGCATCGAAGCTGATCGTGCGCACCGAGCGCGTGGGATCGAAGTTTTCGCGGTCGGTCTCGGTCTGCAGCACCGCCACCCGGTTGACGAGGCGCCCGTCGAACAGCGCGAAGTTGAGCCCGGCATAGCCCGACCACTCCTGCGTGGTGCCGAAGTTCAGGGTATCGCCCGAGGACCCGTCGAAGTCGTTACGGCTGTCGGACCAGTATCCGCGCAGGTCGAGCGAGAGGTCCGGTGCCAATCGTGCGGTTATCGTGCCGCTTGCCGCGCTGCGCGAATATCCGTCGTCCTCGGTGCCGTTGGAACGTGCGGAGATGCCGTCGGTCGCGAAACGCGAGCCAGAGATGCGCCAGTCGATCGCATCGCTGGTGCCGCCAAGCCCGCCCCGCGCCGAGACGGTCTGGTTGGAGCCGGCCTCCAGTGCGAAACTGCCTTCGAGCGGCTCTACGGGCTTGCGCGTGGTGACGTTGACGACACCGCCGATGGCATCGCTGCCCCACAGGATCGACTGCGGCCCGCGCAGGATCTCGACGCGCTCGGCATCGTCGAGAAACAGGTTGGCATAACCGTAGCCACCCGCCGTCGAGGAGGCATCGGACAGGCGCATGCCGTCGAGCACCATCACGCTCTGCCCGCCATCGGCGCCGCGGATACGCAAGGTCGTCGCGGTGCCGTAGCCACCGTTGCGCGACATCGAGATGCCCGGCGTGCGCAGCAGCACGTCGGTCAGCGCGATCGGCTGCGCGGCTTCGAGTTCCTCGCTGTCGAGGACGGTCACGCTGGCGGAGACACGTTCGCTCTCGACCGGGGTGCGCAGGATCGAGACGACGATCTCGCCGGGTTCTTCCTCGGCGAAGGCAGGTACCGCTGCAAGAGCGAAGGCAGCAGCGGAAACGGAGGCGGCAAACGTGGGCTTGGTATTCAAACGGGTCACGAAAAGATCCCTTCAGGCAAACGGCTTCGTGCCCGCCGGATGCCCGTGGCGAAGGGAGACTTCGTGCTGGAACCCGCATGCAATGCGGACACGACACGGCGCCCCCTCGCCCGGTTGCGCCCGGCAAGGCGGTGGCTGTCGTTGCGCGAGGGGTGGCCTGCTTCTTGGCGCAGGCGACCTCGAACACCCGGTGCACCCTGCCCGGATGAAGAACGACCGCGTCAGGCAGGTCTCCTGGCTCACGGGTCAGCGCCGTACCGGCCGCCTTCTCGGGACCGTGATGGATCCCAATGGCGTGATGGCCGGATGGCTCGCCGCTTACAGTTGCAGGGGCAGCCCGGGATTTTCACCCGAGTTCCCTTTTGATCCCCTCACGGGGAACCTGTCGCAAAGGGGCAACTATCGTGCAGTATGCCCCAAGGCAAGTGGCATATGCTTGCGCCGAAACGAAAGCTCGACTATCCGGGCCAGTGTATCGGGTGCCCGAAAGGGCTTAATCGGGAAGTCCGGGCCGCGGCATTGAGCCGCGCTGGCCGGCACTGCTCCCGCAACTGTAACCGGTGAGCGCGGCGCCATTTCGCCATTGGGGTTTCCCTGAGAAGGCGGCGATCGCGCGAGGAACCGGCAAGTCAGGAAACCGGCCCGATGCCGTCGTTCCTTCGCACGGGCGGGATGCACCGGGCGGACTGGGGATAATCCCTTGACGGACGACAGCCGAATGTCGCGTCGAGGGGAGTCCGTTGCAAGTCACTGTCTGCCTTCCCGGCCATGCCCTCACCGTCTCGTGCCGCCGTGCACGGACGCGCGACTCATTGCGTTTCCCGATCTGAAAGGGACCCGATTGATGAGCCGTCCTACCGATACTCTCTCCGCTGCTCCGGGCATCCGCCCCGAGCGTTTCCAGCTCGCCGTCTTCGGCGCGCTTGCCGGGGTCATGCTGCTGACCCGCTCGCATGCCCTCACCCACGTCGTCCACCTGCCCGCGACCGCGCTGGCGAGCTATTTCGTGCTCGGCTATTTCGTGCGCCGCGCTTCGGCCTTTGCCGCGCTCTTCGCGCTGGGCTGGGGGATCGACGTGGTCTCGATCGGCATGCTCGGCGTCTCCGATTTCTGCTACACCCCCGCCTACCTCATGCTCGTCCCGGCCTATGGCGTGATGTGGGTGGCCGGACGCCAGGTCCGCATGCTGCCCGAGCGTGCCGCCTCGATCCCGCTCGCCCTGTTCACGCTTGTAGCCGCGACTTTCGTGTCGCACCTTTGCTCGAGCGGTGGCTTCTACGCCTTCTCCGGTCGTTTCCCCGAACCCACGATCGCCGGCTTCCTGCCGCGTCTCGCGCGCTATTTCCCGATGACGCTGACCTCCAGCCTGATGTGGACCGGCGTCGCGGCCGCGCTGTGGATGCTCGTGCGCACCGCACGCCCGGCGCTCGCGCGCGCCTTTGCGCAGAGCAAGGCGCGATGAGCGAGACCGACGAACTCGCCGGTCTCAGTGAGGAAGAGCGTCGCCACAAGCTGCGCACGCAAAAGCACAAGGCCGTGGTCGATGCCCGCATCGCCACGGCCAAGGTCGACAAGGGCCTGCTGCTGGTGCTCACCGGCAACGGCAAGGGCAAGTCGTCGAGCGCCTTCGGCATGGTCGCGCGCATGCTCGGCTATGGTCGCAAGGTCGCGATCTTCCAGTTCATCAAGGGCAAGCAGGATGTGGGTGAGCGCGCCTTCCTCTCGCGCCAGCCCGGAGTGACCTGGGAGAACTGCGGCGAGGGCTTCACTTGGGAGACCCAGAACCGCGCGCGCGACATCGCCGCTGCCGAGGCAGGCTGGGAGAAGGCCAGGGCTGCCCTGTCCGATCCCGAGATCGCGCTGGTGGTGCTCGACGAGCTGACCTACCTCGTCACTTACCGCTACCTCGACCTCGACGAGGTCACCAAGGCGCTGCGCGAGAGGCCGGCGATGCAACACGTCGTCGTCACCGGCCGCGCCGC
Organism: Novosphingobium aureum; assembly: GCF_015865035.1. Lineage (GTDB taxonomy): Bacteria > Pseudomonadota > Alphaproteobacteria > Sphingomonadales > Sphingomonadaceae > Novosphingobium > Novosphingobium aureum. The sequence continues at coordinate 258,752 of NZ_JADZGI010000002.1, forward strand.
CCATGCCGATCTCATCGAGATGGCCGACACGGTCAGCGCAATCCGCGACGAGAAGCACGCCTTCCGCGCCGGGGTCCGCGCCCAGCAGGGCATCGACCTTTGAGCAAGGCCCCCGCCTCCTGTCCTGCTCTCCTGGTGGCAGCGCCCGCCTCCGGGCAGGGCAAGACCACCGTCACCGCCGCGCTCGCCCGCCTGCATCGCAGGGCCGGGCGGCGCGTGCGCGTGTTCAAGTGCGGGCCCGACTTCCTCGATCCGATGGTGCTCGAGGCGGCCAGCGGCGCGCCGGTCCACCAGCTCGACCTGTTCATGTTGGGCGAAGCGCGATGCCGCGCCCTGCTCCACGAAGCCGCCTGCGAGGCCGACCTGATCCTCGTCGAGGGGGTCATGGGCCTGTTCGACGGCGATCCCAGCGCCGCCGACCTTGCCGCGCGCTTCGACCTGCCCGTGCTGGCGGTGATCGACGGCTCGGCCATGGCCCAGACCTTCGGCGCCATCGTCAAGGGGCTCGATAGCTACCGCAGCGATGTCTCGGTGGGCGCGGTCCTCGCCAACCGGGTGGGGAGCGAGCGCCACGCCGCCATGCTCGAAAGCTCGGTCCCCGGCGGCATCCGCTGGCTCGGCGCATTGCCGCGCAGCGAAGAGGCGAGCCTGCCCGAGCGGCATCTCGGGATCATGCAGGCGGGCGAGATCGGCGATATCGACGCCCGGCTAGACCTGTTTGCCGACCTGCTCCCCGAGGCCGCCTTGCGCCTGCCCGAGCCGGTCGCCTTTCCCGCCCCTCCCCCGCGTGACCCAATAGTCCCGGTCCTTGAGGGCAAGACCGTCGCCATTGCGCGCGATGCAGCGCTCGGCTTCATCTACCCGGCAAATTTAGAGATGCTCGAGGCGATGGGCGCGCGCCTCGCATTCTTCTCGCCACTCGCTGACGATCCGGTACCGCCCTGCGATACGCTCTGGCTGCCCGGCGGCTATCCCGAGCTGCACCTCGAGCGCCTCTCCACCAATGCCGCCTTCATCGGCTCGCTGCGCACCCACCACGCGACAGGCAAACCGATCCTCGCGGAATGCGGCGGCATGTTGCTATGCTGCGAAATGCTCACCGATGCGCGGGGCCAGAGCGCGGCAATGGCCGGTATCCTGCCCGGCAATGCCCACATGCGCCGCCGCCTCGCGGCCCTGGGCATGCAGGAAGTGATCTGCGAGGAGGAGAGCCTGCGCGGCCACACCTTCCACTATGCCGAGCTTGCCACTTCGCTCGAACCGGCGATCAGGGCCAGCTATCCCGAATACCGCCCGGGCGAGGCCATCTACCGGCACGGTTCGCTAGTCGCCAGCTTCCTGCACGCCTACTTCCCCTCGGCGCCGCTTGCGAGCCTGCGCTTGCTGGGCCTCGATGGCAGCAGCCTCGAAGCACCGCCGACACGCGTCAGCGCCGAGATCTGACCCCGCGCATCCGTGAGGTCGCGCGTGGTCAGTCCGTGCTGAAAGCCTTGAGCTCGGCGATGCGGATCGCCTTGCCCTTGCCGGGCTGCATCACCGCGCGCACCTTCTCGAAGCGATCGCGCGGCCAGGACACGCTGGTAATACCGTTGGCGACGGGCACTGCCTCGCCAAGCTTGCTCCAGCGCCCGTCGCGCCAGCCCTCGACGACGAGACTGCGCGGCGCGGCAATGGTCGCGCCGTCCTCGAAGAAACCGATCCGCACCCCGTCGAGCGCGACCGGCTTGCCGAAATCGACCGCGTACCACTGACGCGTGGACGAGCGTTCCGAAGTCCAGCCGTTGGGCAGTTCGGGATAGAACCAGAGCCGCCCGTCGATGCCGTCGTGCAGGTTTTCCGCATCGTTGGCCGACGAGGCCGAGGCCATCGGATATTCGCCGCGTACCAGCTGCACTGCGTGGTTCGTCTCGCGCTCGATCGGCGCATTGGCCTTGCGTTCGAGCGGCACCGTGAGGCGCCCGAGGTCGCCGCGATGCGCGACCTGCCTGCCGTCGACCTCGATGGTCAGGCCTGCCCCGCGTCGGTAGTGCGTGCCCTCGCGGTCCCAGGTCACCGCGACCTTGTGGCCGTGATAGGGCACGTCCTCGACGCGGAACCAGTCGAGCGCCTGTGCATCGCCGGCCTCGGGCAACAGCGGGTTGACCTCGAGCACGTCGTCAGCACGCGGGCGGATGCCGACCAGCCCGGTCATGACGAGGTCGATGAAGCCCGAATGGAAATAGTGGTGACTGCGGTCGAGCCCGACGATGGGACGGCCCGTATCGGGGTAGTAGTCCTCTTCGAGGTCGAGCTTGTCACCCTGATAATGCAGCTGCGCATACTGACGCAGCAGGCGCATGTAGTCGCTGCGCGTCACGGGCCCCGTGTTGTCGTAGTGATCGAGCAGGTTCGCCATGCCGGTCAGCACCTGTGTGGTCTGGTAGGGCCAGATCGGCCCGTTCCACTGGCACTCGGGCGCGTCGCCGAGATAGCGGTACTGGCGCATGTAGTATTCGTAGTTCGCCTCGACCGTGCGCATACCGGCCTCACCCGCCAGCGAGGCGGGATCGAGCAGGTGCGCCCAGGCGGCCGCGAACTTGGGATCGTCGGGCACCGCGTCGAACATCCAGGGCAGGTAGCCGACCAGCTCGCGATTGCGGATCGGCTCCCAGTATTTCACGAATTCGTTGTCGACGCGGAAACGGTCGGTGAAGTGGGCAAGCTTGGGGTTCCACAAGGCTTCGAGCATGCGCTTTTGCAGCACCTGTGCCTTGTCGGCGAATTCGTTCGAGAGGGCCTCGTCACCGGTCATCGCCGCGATCTTCGAAATCGCGCGAGCATTGCCGATCATGTAGCTGTTGACCGAAGGACGGAAGGCATAGCCGCCTCCGAACCCGTCCTTGCCACCCGAGGCGTCGATCGAGGACACGGTGTACTCGGTCGCATCGAGCAGCGGCTCGGCCCAGTAGAGACCCTTGGTGAATTCGAAGTGGTCTTCCCACAATCCGTAGATGTGGCGCATGACCTTCAGGTGCTTCTCGACCGCCGCCTTGTCGCCGTCGACGAGATAGCGCCCCCAAGTCGAGTCCGCCATGTGGTCGGTGAAGTGGCGGTCGTTGCCGCCCTCGTACATGAAGTCGATGTAGTCGCTGACGAAGCGACGGTCGTTGAGCCAGCGCCCTTCGGCGATGTGGAAGCCGCTCGCATCGTTGAGGCTGGCATAGGGTTCACGCTGCCAGCCCACGTCATCGGCGAACTCGGTGGTGACGTAACCCTTGTCGCCAAGGTCGCGCTGGTGAGCGCGATAGATCGACCAGCGGTAATACCAGACCGCGTCGAGCTTCGGGTCGGCGCTCTCGAAATAGGGGATGCGGTCCTGGTACCAGGGCGCATCGTTGCCGAAGCGGGCGCGGGCGATAGCGTCATGGTCGAACAGGTTGCCCGTCGCCGCTTCGCTCGCACTGGGCGGCGCGGCATCGCCGGGCGCAAAAGTCGCCGCGACGAGAAGCGGAGAGACCGCGATCAGCGCGGCTCCGGCGAGAACCCTCGCCAGAAGCCTCTTGCGGGGGATTTGCCGGATACTGCGCCGTGCCATGTCTGCTCCTCTTCGCGTGCTGCCATCTGCGGCCCGGACAGGCCGCGGCCGCATCCCGGAGCGGTTGGGAGAGAGAGAGGTTTGCTCCGGAATGCGGCCGGGTGTCCGGAACGGCGCGCCGAATGGCAAAGGCACGCCGCTCCGGGTTTTCGGTATCAGTCGAACTTGAAGCGCACGCCAACCGCAAAGGTACGGTCGAGGAGCAGGGTGCTCGAGTTCATCAGGTCGGCGCCGCCGGCAGCACCGTACTTGTAGTAGTTCTGCTGCTTCGACTTGGTCAGGTTCACCGCATCGAAGGTCACCGCGATATCGTCGGTGGCATTGAGAGTGAGCTGCAGGTCGAGGCTGCTCTCAGGACGGCGCCACATGCCGATCGGGTTGGCGAAGGCACGTGCCTCGTTGTTGTTGAGGAAGCCCTTGCGCCAGACATACGACAGGCGCGCACCAACCGGACCGCGCTGGTAAGCCAGCGTGGCGTTGTACGAGAACTTCGACACCGCGAAGAAGTCCGACTTCGAATAGGTAATGTTCCCATCCGTGTCGGTATCCGGGATCGTCTGCTCGGAGTCGAGGATCGTCGCACTGCCCTGGAAGCCGAGACCGTCGAGAATGCTCGGCAGATAGCTCGGGAAGTAGGTCAGGCCGATTTCCACGCCCTTGAGCACGCCGTCCGAGGCATTGCTGGGGCGAGTTACCTGGAAGTAGTCAGTCGCCGTGCTGCCCTGGATCGGATTGTCCGGGATGTACTCAAGCGTCGTCAGCGGAACCACGAGGCCCTCGATCTCGCGGCGGAAGGCGGTCACGTAGATCGCACTGTTGCGCTCGAAATACCATTCGACAGCGACGTCATAGTTCTTCGAAGTCGTGGCGCGCAGGTCTGCGTTGCCTGCGCTGCCGGTGCCGAAGCCGAGCCCCGAGAGGTCACCCGTGAGCGAGACGTTCGGGTTGAGATCGCCGAATGCCGGACGGCGCAGCGTCTCGCCGTAGTTGAAACGCACGCGCAGGTTCGGCGTGATCTCGTAACGCGCGGTGAAACTGGGCAGCAGCTTGAGCTGTCCGGTCGAGACGTCGGTCCGCGCAAGGCCTGCATAACGATCGAAGTAGCTGTAGTCGGTGTCGATCGCCACGAGACGGGCACCACCCTCGACCATCAGCGGACGGCCGAAGATGTCGATCTGGCCATCGGCGAGCAGGTAGGCCGATGTGGTGACCTCCTTGATCCCGAAGACCTTGTCGAAGCTCATCTGGTCGGACAGCAGCAGGTTCGGATTGGTGGCCTGGTAAAGCGAGCGGATCGCGTCGGCGTTGTCGTAGATCGCCTTGCCGTCAGGCAGAACCCAGCTGGTCGGCACATCCGCCTGGCCGTCGAAGAAGCCGCCATTGGTATAGACATACTGGTCGCCCAGGGCTGCGAGCGTGCCACCGATCGCTCCGGCACTCTGCTCGCGCACGAAGGTCGATGCCTTGCGGCTGTCGAAGCGGAAACCCGCCTTGATGCGGCGCAGGAAGCCTGAATCCCACTCGTTCGAACCATCGAGCATGAAGGTCCAGGCGCTGCCGGTTCCCTTGGTTCCGTTGTCGAAGAGATCGCCCACGGTCCAGGCATTGGGATCGGTCAGCACTTCGGGCGTGCCGAAGCTGTAGGAGGGAATGCCACCACCAGCGTTGAAATCGACATCGAGGTCGAGCGGGCCACGATTGGTGCGCATCGCGAAGAACGAAGTCTCGTTCTTGGAATCCTGATAGGTCAGGTCGGCGACGATCTTGCCGCGATCGCCCACGTCCCAGTCGGCATTCAACGCATAAACATAGCTGTCGGTCCGGTTGGTCGCATAGTCGGCACTGTTGAAGCCGGCCACATCGCCCATCGTGCGCGACTTGATGACGTTGGTACCGTCGTAAAGCTCGAAGGTGTCGCCCGGATTGTCTCCGAGGCTGCCCCACCAGTCGGCAAAGCTGAACAGCAGCGAGTTGGAGGTGTTGCCCCTGAAGCCGCTGTAGAAGAACTCTGCGGTGTAGGTCGAACGGTCATTGGGCGCCCACTGCAGGGCGGCATTGACCGAGGGACGCTCACGCTTGCCGTAAAGGTCAGAGCTGATCACCGCGTCACGCGAGAGGTAGTAAGGAACCTCGACGCCGTCGATGTTGAGGGTCGAGCCCGGCTCGGTCGGAAGACCGGCGTTGAGGCCGGGCGTCCAGTACGGATTGCTGGGATCGGTATTGGGGAAAATGCGCTGGAGCGGCGTCAGCCAGGTACCCGAGGGCGGGTTCTCCGTAGCGAACGGTACGAGCGCGCCGGACTGTACGTTCTGATTGCGGTAGTTGTAGCGCGTGTAGCTGGCATTCACGAGCACGCCGATCTCACCGATACCGGTGTCCCAGCGGTCGGCTACGAGCAGTGCCGCATTGGGATTAATCTCGTCGGCCATCTCGCTGTAGATGCCGCGGGCAAGCCCGGAAATGGTGAAACCGTCGAAGTCGAGCGGGCGACGGGTCGCGACGTCAATCTGGCCGGCAAGACCGAATTCGAGCTGATCGGCAGAGCGCGTCTTGTAGACGTCGACCTTGCGCACGAGGTTCGCCGAAATGTCCTGCAGCGCGAACGAAGTCCCGGCCGCGGTGAAGATGTTGCGGCCATTCCAAGTGGTTACGGGATCGGAAAGACCACGGATCGTGATCGCCGAAGTCTCACCGCCAGCACGATCGGTGACCTGGATACCGGTAACGCGCTGGAGCGCCTCGACAACGTTGTTGTCCGGCAGCTTGCCGACGTCTTCGGCAACGATCGAGTCGACGATCTGGATGTTGTTCTTGCGGCTGTTGAGCGAGCCGACGATCGACGCCTTGACGCCGGTGACGATGATTTCCTCGATCGTCGGTTCGGCTGCAGCGTCGTCCTGCGCTGCGCTCGAAGCGTCCTGCGCCTGTGCAACGCTGGCGAGACTGAGCGCGAGAACGGATGCAGTGGTGAATGCGATTGGCCTGAACGCCATGATCAACCCTCCCAAAATATGGCCGGTCTATACCGTGCCTCCTGTGCAAGGGGCTGATTATTTGTCGGAGTTATTTCTTGCAAGCAAAATTTTCGCAAGCCGACCAATAAGACCAAGGGCCCCTGACAGCTGCGCGCCGCAAGAGCCCCTGGAATACAGATTTCAGCGAATCTAGTCTGACTTGATTATGTCAATCTGTTGCCCAGATGCAACGCGGGTCGCTCGACGAGACGAGCCCGGGAACCGCTCCCGTGGCGGCGATCGCCATGCCGGGCCGTGAAACCGACTCGATGCGTACCCCGCCCCGGACAGCAACGCGCCGGAAGCGGTCGGCGCCTCCCGCGAGCCCGGCCTCGGTCAGAGGCGCAAGGCCCAGGGCCCCATCTGCGCCCGCAACGATGCACTTGTCGCGCGTCAGGATCGGCGAGAGGCGGACGCTGCCATCCTCCATCGGCCAGGCGCGGATCTGGGTCTGGGGCAAGGGCAGCGAACCGCAGACCAGCTTGTCCCCTTCGTGCGCAAGGAACGCGCCGCCGGTTGCCGGGCTGTAGTAGCGCTCGGGCAGCGGGCCGTTGCCGACCGGGACACCGAAATCGGGCGTGCCGTCGGCGGCGAAGTAGAGCCGCTGGACGCGGGTGTGGCGATCGGGATTGAACAGCGGGTCGCCCTCGATCTCCTTGTAGTCGCGCCCGTGATAGACGAGCATCGGGCGGCCCTGCTCGTCCACGGTGAAGTCATTATGCCCGGGCCCGTAGACCGAAGTCTCGATGCAGGTCTGGAAGACGGGGACCTGCGACTTGGTCCAGTTCGCGGCATCGAGCAGGTCGGCCTCGGCATCGATGCTGAGCAGGCCGAGGCAATAGCGATCGTCGGTCGCGCTGGCCGAGTAGGTCATGAACAGCTTGCCGGCGTTCTCGATGACCGCCGCGCCCTCGTTGACCTTGAAGCCGCGGATCTCCCAGTCGAGAGTCGGCACCGAAAGGCGCGTCGCCGGTCCCACGGTGAGCGGTCCGGTCATCTTCGCGATGTAGAGGTTCGAATTGGTCTCGATGCCCGGCTCGCGCTGCGCCCAGGTGAAATAGCGGATGCCGCGGTGGATGAAGACCTTGGAATCGAGATTGAAGCTGTCCCACGGCGCCTTGAATTCGCCCAGAGTGGTCCAGTTTCCGGTCATCGGGTCGGGCCCGTCGCAGGCAACGGCATACGTGCGGATGCGGAAGACATCCTCGCCGCCGCCCGAAGGACCGGCCGCGAAATGCACGTACCACTTGCCATCGATCCGGCTCATTTCGGGCGCCCAGATGAAGCCCGAGAGCGGGCCGCTTTCCTCGTGCCGCCACAGCACGCGTTCCTCGGCGGTGGCGAGCCCGGCGATAGTCTTCGCGCGGCGCAGTACCAGGCGATCGTACTCGGGCACCGAGCCGGTCATGTAGTAGTAGCCGTCGTCATTAAGGAAGACCTGCGCATCGGCGCGGTTCTTGACGAGCGGATTGACCGGACCGGGCACGGCGGCAACGGCGCTGGCCGGCCCCATGACCGAGCGTCCGGCGCTGGTGCAGGCCATCGGCAGGAGCGCGGCCCCGGCGGCGAAAGTACGGCGCGAAACGGTAAAGTTCATCTTGTCCTCTCCGATGCAATTTCGGCAGCTCCCGCCCTTCCCATGCCTCGCCGGGAAATGATCGGAAGTTTGGCGGGCGCCCCGGCCGGGGGACCGGGACGCCCGCCGGTGGGTAATCAGTAGCGGGCCACCGGCCAGCCGTCCGCGCCCCATTCGAGCGGGGCAATGCGCAGCGTGGGCGCGCCGTTGTTTTCCCGGTCGTAGGCGTGGTAGACGAGGTAGGTGGTGCCGTCCTCGTCGGTGAAGGCACCAACGTGGCCGGGACCGCGAAAGCGTTCCTTCTCCTGCAGGTCCGCACGCAGCAGGATACTCCCGCCGCCTTGCATCAGCGTGCTGCCGTCCTTGCCGAGATAGGGCCCGGTCACTGCACGCGAGCGCCCCATGACGGTGTAATAGGTGCTGTTCACGCCCTTGCAGCAGTAGTCGTAGGAGACCAGCAGGTAGTACCAGCCCCCGTGCGCGACGATGAACGGCGCCTCTACCGGAGCCGGGCCGCCCGCAGGCGCGGGGCGGCGCGCGATCGAATGCGGCTTGGCGCCGGGCCGGGGCTTGCCCGTTTCGGGATCGAGCGCGAAGAGCTTGATCCCGGTCCAGAAGCTGCCGAGCGAAAGCCACTGGCGTCCCTTGTCATCGACGATCAGGTTGGGATCGATGGCGTTGAAATCGCTCTCGGGCGTCGAGCCGACGACATAGCCATGGTCGGTCCAATGATAGTCCGGGGAGGCAGGATCGAGCGTCGGGCTGGTCGCAAGGCCGATGGCCGAGCGGTTCGAGCCGAAGGTCGAGACCGAGTAATAGAGGCGGTACTGACCATTTACATATGAGATATCGGGTGCCCAGATGCCCTCGGTGCCGGGGATCTTCTCCTTGGCCCATGCCGGGATTTCATCGAAGACCGCACCTGCATCTTTCCAGGTCTTGAGATCCTTCGAGGTCTTGATCCCGATGTAGCGGCCAACCGTGCTGAAGACGTAGTAGGTGTCTGCCTCGCGGATGATCACCGGGTCATGGACGATGAGATCGCCCGAAAGCTGGCTGTTGAGCGTGGGCTGAGCGGCGCTTTCCTGCGCCTGCGCGCCAAGCGGAAGCGCCGCGAGCGCGAGGCTCAGGGCAGCGATGCCGAAACGCAGCGTCATGGCCCGCATCCTTCCGCTCAGGCCCAGGCCGCGACGAGGTCGCGTGCCTTGGCGCCGACCGTCTCGGCACTGTCGCCCGGACGATAGAGGCTGCCGCCCACGCCGATGCCGAACACGCCTGCCGCGCGGTATTCAGCCAGGTTGGCCGGCCCGACACCGCCCACGGCCCACAGGCGGCAATCCTTCGGCAGGACATCGCCAATGGCCTTGATGTAGCCTGCGCCCAGCACCGAGCCGGGAAACACCTTGAGATTGCGCGCGCCAGCCGCGATGGCGGCAAAGGCCTCGGTCGGCGTCAGAAACCCGGGCAGGACGTCCATGCCAAGCTCGATCGAGCGGGCGATAACCGCAGCGTCGATATTGGGAGAGACCATGAAGGTGCCCCCCGCCCCGGCGAGTGCTTCTGCCAGATCGGTGCCGATCACGGTGCCGCCGCCGATGGCCGCCCGGTCACCGAGCGCTGCCTGAAGCGCTGCGATCGAACCTGCCGGATCGGGTGAATTGAACGGCACCTCGATCAGGCGGATGCCCGCTTCGACGAGCGCCTCGCCGATGGCGACGACCTCGTGCGTCTCGACCCCGCGCAGGATCGCGACGATGGGCTTGGCCCCGCTGGCGAGGACTTCATCGATCTTCATGCTGTAACTCCACTGGCCTGCCGGAGGCCTGCAAGGACGGCCTCGTCGCCGTCGATCATGGTCACCGCGATACCGCTGGCCTCCAGCGCCCGGCGATAGAGCGCCGAGATCGTGGCATCGCCGATCAGGTATACAGGGCCATGCCTGTCATCCTGCGCCGTAACCTCGCCGCCGACAAGCAGCCCGGAGAGGTACCCGCGCGACCACTCGCTCGAGCGCCCCTGCACGATGCGCGCGGCGCGTGCCTCGAACAGGCTTGCACCGAGCGGCTCGCCGCAGCGTTCGAGACCGCGTGCGAAGCCTTCGTCGAAAGTGCCTTCGCCCGCGACTTCCGGCCCGCCGAGCGTCGAGTGCCCGGTGAGCAGCGCGAAGAGCTCTCCGGTGGGATAGGTGCGAAAGCCGGTGATCGCGCCATCGACCAGCTCGACCCACTTGCAGTGCGTGCCGGGCAGCACGACGAGGTGCCGCCCGCTCGCAAGCTCGGGGATGAGAGCCATGGCTCCGAAGACCTGCGTCTCCTCACCGCGCATCACGTCGGGCACCTCGCCGACGCCATCGCCCCCGGTGCAAACACCGGGAAGGACGCTGACTTCGACGTCGGCAACCTGTGTACGCGTCGGCGCCGAGAGCCAGGCCTCGCGGCTCGCCGGGCAGGCCACGTAGCCTGCATCGACGAGGCCGCCCTTGGCCCCAGCCATCCCGCACAGAGTCACCGCTTCGACCCCGCCTTCGGCGATCCAGGGTGCGAGCCTTTCGCCAAGCACTGCCCCGGCTTCGCCCGAGAGCGCGCCGGGACCGCTCGCGCGGTCGGTCACGGCCCCGCCCTCGGCCCGGTAGAGCCTGAGGCGGGTCGTTCCCCAATCGCCGAAGACGCGGGCCTTGCTCATTGCAGTTCGAGCACCACGACCGACTTGGCCGGAAGCGTCACGACAAGCTTGCCACCCTCGATCCGCGCGCCCGAGAATGCTGCGGGCTTGACCGCATCGGGATCGTCGAAGGTGTTGTGCGAGTTGATCGCCGGCGCGGTCAGGATCCGACCCGTGACCGAGCCCGCATCCATCCCGTCAAGCGCGATGGTGACGGTGTTGGTCTGCTCGGGATCGGCATTGGAAAGGCCGACGTGGACCTTGCCGTCCTTGCCCTTTACCGCAGAACCGCTGACAGCGGGCAGCGTGTACTTGCCCTTGGCGTACCACGGCGTGTCGATGTCGAGCGGCAGCACGGTCGCGTCCTGCCAGGGCTTGTACATCTCGAAGACGTGATAGGTCGGGGTCAGCACCATCTTGCTGCCCTCGGTGAAGATCATCGCCTGGAGCACGTTCACCATCTGCGCGATGGCGGTCATGCGCACGCGGTCGGCGTGCTTGGCGAAGATGTCGAGATTGATCGCCGCGATCAGGGCGTCACGCATGGTGTTCTGCTGGCGCAGGAAGCCGGGGTGCGTGCCCGGGTCCTGCTTGTACCATGCGCCCCATTCGTCGACCGCGAGGAACAGGCGCTTCTCGGGATCGTACTTGTCCATGATCGCCGCGTGCTTGGTGATCAGCTCGTCCATGCGCCATGCCTCGTGCAGCGCATCGGCCCAGCCGCTCTCGTCGAAATCGACCGGTTCGGCGCGCGGCGGCCAGCCGCCCGCGGGATGGACGTAGTAGTGCAGCGAGACACCGTCGAGCATCGGTGCGGCAATGCGCATCATCTGCTCGGTCCAGTTGTAGTCCTCGACGTTGGCACCTGCCGCGACCTTGAGGATCTTGGTCCCCGCAGGCGGCTTGATGAAGGTCGAGTAGCGGCGCGTCACGTCGGCGGCATATTCGGGACGCATGTTGCCACCGCAGCCCCACAGCTCGTTGCCGACGCCGAAGTACTTGACCTTCCACGGGTCCTTGTGGCCGTTTTCTGCACGCTCGTCGGCCAGCGAACCTGCCGGCGCGGTCATGTACTCGATCCACTCGGCCATCTCGCGCGGGCTGCCGTTGCCGACGTTGCCCGCGACATAGGCTTCCGATCCGACCTGGCGCACCAGCTCGAAGAACTCGTGGGTGCCCACGGTGTTGGGTTCGGTCACGCCGCCCCAGTGGGTGTTGACCTTGACCGGACGCTTCTTCTGCGGGCCGACACCCTCGCGCCAGTGGTACTCGTCGGCGAAGCAGCCGCCCGGCCAGCGGATCACCGGCACCGAGAGGTCGCGCAGCGCGCCGACGACGTCGTTGCGGAAACCGTTGGTGTTCGGGATCTTGCTGTCCTTGCCGACCCACAGGCCGCCGTAGATGCCCTCACCCAGATGCTCGGCAAACTGGGTGAAGATGTCCTTGTCGTAGACCGCGCCGGGCTTGTCGGCGTGGATCGTGGCGCTCGTGGGCTGGCCGTCGGTATCGGCGTGGGCGGCGCCCGCAGCAAGGGCGCTCGCCCCCAGCATCAGCGTGGCGGCGTAGCGTAACGTCTTGAACATGTGCTCTCCCCTCCCCGGGAATATCAATCGTGGAATTCTTCGACCGCTTCGCGGCGGCCACGCAGGAATGCATCGGCGACGAGCCGCAGCGGGGCAACGTCGACATCGCTGCGCCCGCCCCGGATGAGGTTGGCGAAGCGCGCGTAAAGCCCTGCGTATTCGAGGTCTTCGTTATGCTCGGTGCCACGCGGGGTGGTGATCACCGCGCCGCCGCTGGAAAGCTTGAGCTCGCCCGCATCGGTCTCGACGATGATGTCCCAGCTCTGCGGACCGGTCTGGCGCCAGTCGAGGTCCATGTGGACCGGAGCACCCGCCGTATCCTGGAACGCGATGTCCGCCGCGATCGGCGCTGCGCGGTTGGCCGGAAGACTCAGCGTCGCGTCCTTGAGGAAGATCGGGCGCGGCAGGATGTGGGTGATGATCGAGAGGGCGTTGATGCCCGGATCGAATACGCCGAGGCCACCCGGCTCCCAGATCCAGTCCTGGCCCGGATGCCACACTCGCACGTCCTCGCGCCAGATGATCTTGGCGCTCTTGACGGTGCGCTCGGAAAGCCAGGCGCGCGCCGGGGCAACACCGGCGGCAAAGCGCGAGTGCCACGAGGCGAACAGCGTCGTGCCAACCTTGTCCGCGCGGTCCTTCAGAGCCTCGACTTCGGCGAGCGTGGCGCCCGGCGGCTTCTCGAGGAACACGTGCATGCCGGTCTTGAGCGCAGTGACGGCGATGTCGTAGCGCACCTGCGGCGGGGTGCACAGCGCCACCGCGTCGACCGCCGGACCGTTCTCGATCAGGTCCTCGAGCGTCGCGAAGTGAGCGATGCCGTCCATCGGCGGCGAATGCGGGCTGACGGTCGCGGCAATGTCGAAGTTGCCGTTGCCGCGAATGGCGGGAATGTGCTGGTCACGGGCAATCTTGCCGAGACCGACGATGCCGATGCGGATCGGGTCCATGGCTCAGAGCACCTTGACCGTGGTGACCGCCTCACCGGCCGCGTCGCGTGCCAGCGGATTGCTGACGGGCAGCGTGAAAGGCGCCGCGCTGATCTCGAAGACGTCGCCTTCGCGGGTCTCGATGCCATCGGTGCACGAGAGCGTGGCGGTGCCGAAGAAGTGCACGTGCAGGTCGCCCGGGCGACGAAACAGCGCGTACTTGAAATGGTGATGCTCGAGATTGGCGAACGAGTGCGACATGTTGCCCTCGCCCGAGAGGAACGGCTTTTCCCAGAGCACTTCGCCGTCGCGCAGGATCTTGCTCATGCCCTCGATCTTCTCGGGCACGTCGCCGATCAGCAGCTCGGGGCCGAGCGCGGCCTCGCGCAGCTTGGAGTGTGCGAGCCAGAGGTAGTTGTGACGCTCGGTCACGTGGTCGGAAAACTCGTTGGCGAGCGCGAGGCCGAGGCGGTAGGGCTGGCCATCGTTGCCGATGATGTAGATGCCCGCGAGCTCGGGCTCCTCGCCGCCGTCCTTGGCGAAAGCGGGCATGGTCAGCGTCTCGCCGGGACCGACGAGCTGCGAGCCGTCGCCCTTGTAGAACCACTCAGGCTGCTGGCCTTCGGTGCCAGCGGCGGGCTTGCCGCCCTCGAGGCCTTCCAGGAACATGCGCATCGAGTCGGTGACGTTCTCGCCCGAAGCAGCGGCCTGGTGCATCTTGTTGCGCCCTTCGGCCGAGCCGAGGTGAGTAAGGCCGGTGCCGGTCATCAGCAGGTGCGCCGGGTCCTCGTGGTCGACAGGGGCGATGATCGTACCTGCCGCCAGTTCGGCCGCGATGTCGATCGCGGCGCCTTCGCCGCAGTCCTTGGCCACCTGCGAGAGGGTCTTGCCCTCGTCGATGGCGCGCAGCGCAAGTTCGCGCACCGAGGTGACGCCGGGAAGCACGTGGGCGGCATCGCCCTGGGCCAGGATAACGGAACGTGCGCCATCGGCGGCGCGATGCTGAAGCAGGCGAAGGTAGGTCATCGGTGTCTCTCCCTGCCGCGGCGTGTCTTCTTATCGGGGGGACACGCCGCGGGTTGAGGATATGGGTTTAGTTGAGGGTCAGAGTGCCGTCGATCAGGCGCGGCGCACCGTCACCCTTGGCATCGTCGCGCAGTTCGGGCGGAAGCAGGCCCTGCGCGAGGTTCTGGTAGCTGACCGGACGCAGGAAGCGGTCGATCGCGAGGCTGCCGACCGAGGTCGAGCGCGGATCGGTGGTCGAGGGGAACGGACCGCCGTGGACCATCGCGTGGCACACTTCGACGCCGGTGGGCCAGCCGTTGGCGAGGATGCGACCGACCTTGCGCTCGAGCACGGGCAGGACGCGCGAGGCGAGCGCCTCGTCGGCCTCGTCCATGTGCAGCGTGGCGGTGAGCTGGCCTTCCAGCCCCTCGAGGACGGTCTTGAGCTCCGCCTCGTCCTTGCACACGACGACGACCGAGGAGGCACCGAAGACCTCTTCGCCCAGCGCCTTGTCGGCGAGGAACTGCTCGGCAGTAGCCTTGAACAGTACGGCGCCGCCGGTGGTGCGGGTGCCTTCTTCGCCCTTGGCGACCTGCTCGATGCCCGGTGCAGCCGAGAGCTTCTCGACGCCCTTGGCATAGGCCGCGGCGATGCCGGTGGTCAGCATGGTCTGCGGCTTGGCTTCGCTCACGGCGCCGCCGGCAGCGGCGAGGAACGCGTCGAGCCCTTCGCCCTCGATGGCGAGAACGAGGCCGGGGTTGGTGCAGAACTGGCCGGCGCTCATGCACAGCGAACCGACGAAGGCGTTGCCCAGGGCCTCGCCGCGCGCCTTGAGCGCCTCGGGAAGCAGCAGGACCGGGTTCACCGCCGACATCTCGGCGTAGACCGGGATCGGCACTTCACGGGCCTGCGCCAGCTTGGTGAGGGCAAGACCGCCCGCACGCGAGCCGGTGAAGCCGACCGCCATGATGTTGGGGTTCTGGACCAGCGCAGCGCCCAGCTCGTTCGAGGGACCGACGAGGTGCTGGAAGACGCCCTCGGGCAGACCCGAGTCGGCAACCGCCTTGCTGATCGCCTGGGCAATCATGCTGCCGGTGATCGGGTGCGCGGGGTGGCCCTTGACGACGACCGGGCAACCGGCGGCGAGCGCCGAGGCGGTGTCACCGCCCGCGGTCGAAAATGCGAGCGGGAAGTTCGAGGCACCGAACACGGCGACCGGGCCGACCGGGATCATGCGCAGGCGCAGATCGGGGCGCGGCAGCGGGGCGCGGTCGGGCATCGCGGGATCGATGCGCATCTGCAGCCACTGGCCCTTGCGCACGACGCCTGCGAACATGCGCAGCTGGCCGCAGGTACGGCCGCATTCACCTTCGGCGCGACCGCGCGGCAGACCGCTCTCGGTCATGTAGGCTTCGAACAGCGGCTCGCCCAGGGCCTGGATCTCGTCGGCGATTCGCTCGAGGAAGGCGGCACGCGTCTCGCGGTCGGTCGCGCGATAGGTGTCGAAGGCGGCTGCCGCTGCAGCGCAGGCCTTGGCCACATCTTCGGGGCCGTGAACGGCGAAGGCATCGCCGTAAGCTTCGCCGCTGGCGGCTGCTACGGAACGAAATTCGGTCATAAAGAACTCTCCTATTTACTCCGACATATTGCGAGCGGTTCGGAAACGCAATGTTTGTCGTTCCTTCATCCACCTCAGGTGTGTACGGTGGAGATTGGAGGTGACACTTTCAGTGGCAACGGGTGAAAAATTGAAACAAGATGACGCGAGCGCTCAGGACGACGCAAGCAAACCGGCGGGCTCTCCCCGCGGTCCGGGCCGACGCCTTCACGGAGCGATCGTGCACAAGCTGGGTACGGATATATTATCCGGCAAGTATGCACCCGGAGATGTTTTGTCAGGCGAGGTCGCCTTTGCCGAGGAACTGAAGGTTTCGCGCAGCGCCTATCGCGAGGCGATCCAGGTACTGACGGCCAAGGGCCTCGTCGCCAGCCGCCCCAAGGCGGGAACCCGCGTTCTGCCCCGCGACCGCTGGAACCTGCTCGACCCCGAGGTTCTGGGCTGGGCATTCGCGGGCGAACCCGACATCGATTTCGTGCGCTCCTTGTTCGAACTGCGCGCCATCGTCGAACCCGCCGCCGCTCGCTTTGCCGCGCGTCGGCGCGACAAGGACGACCTCAAGACGATGCGCGAGGCGCTCACCGCCATGCGCCGCCACACCCTCACCACCGAAGCGGGGCGCGCCGCCGACCGCGATTTCCACAATGCGATCCTGCAAGCCACGCGCAACGATGCGCTGATGGTGCTCAGCGCCTCCATCGGTGCGGCGGTGAACTGGACGACCCAGTTCAAACAGCGCGCCCGCGACCTTCCACGCAACCCGATCCCCGACCACGTGCGCGTCTATGACGCGATCGCCGCCGGCGACGAGGCCGCGGCAGCCGAGGCGATGAACGTACTCGTCGACCTTGCGCTCGACGATACCCGCAGCGCCATGGCCCAGCCCGACGCGGCCTGAGCGACGAGGCTTTACCGACGAAGCCTAACCAACGAGGCGCACCGGCAAGCCGGACAAGGGAAAGGCCCCGGAAGATCGCTCTTCCGGGGCCTTTCCTTTGCGTGTCCGGGAGAGGGTCGCCGACCGCCCTCCCGGTTGCCCTCCCTACTCGGCCGGAGCAGCCTCGGCGACCACGTCGGGCTCGGCGTGCGTGGGCTTGGAACCCCACAGCGCATAGAACAGGACGTAGAGCTCGCAGGCCGCAGTCAGCAGGAACGAAGTCTGCAGGTCGTAGGAGTCCGCGATCCAGCCCTGCACGAAGACCAGCGCGCCACCGGCAATCGCCATGACCAGCAGGCCCGAGGCCTCCTCGGTCAGCGGGCCGAGGCCCTTGATGCCCAGCGTGAAGATCGTCGGGAACATGATCGAGTGGAAAAGTCCGACCAGGATCAGCGCCCACATCGCGGTATGACCCGAGGAGAAGGTCGTTACGATCATGGTGATGAACGCGCCGATCGCGAAAACGGCGAGCACGTGCGCGGCATCGAAGCGCTGCATGATCGCCGAGCCGACGAAACGACCGACCATCATGCCGCCCCACAGGAAGGTCAGGTAGTGGCCTGCCTGCTCGAGCGACATGTTGCCAATGTCGGGACGGCTGACGAAGTTGATGAACAGGTTGCCCACGCCGATCTCGGCGATGAGATAGATGAAGATTGCCGGGATGCCGAACACCAGGTTGCGGTGCTTGAACAGCTCGGGATTGATGATGCGGCTACGCTTTTCCTTTGCGCCTTCATTCTGCGACTGCATCGAGGGCAGCGGGAACTTCGCGATGACCACGGCGAGGATCACCAGCACACCGGCGACCAGTGCATAGGGCAGGATCACCGACTGTGCGTCGGCCATGCGCTCGGCCTGGGTCAGGACCGTACCGGCCTCGGCCGTGCCGCCCTTGGAGCGACCCAGGATCAGGTAGGCGCCGAACATCGGCGCGAGCATAGTGCCCGCCGAGTTCATCGCCTGTACCAGATTGAGGCGCGAGGACGCCGTCTCGGGCTTGCCGCAGACCGCAACGTAGGGGTTTGCCGCCACCTGCAGCAGGGTGATGCCGCTGGCGATGACGAAGAGCATGACCAGCGTGACCCCGTAGGAAGGGATCGTCGCGGCCAGCATCATGCCCAGCGCACCGGCAGCCATCGTCAGCAGGCCGATCACCAGCGACTTCTTGTAGCCGACCTTCTCGATCAGCTTGGCCGAAGGGATCGAGGCGACGAAGTAGGCGATGAACCAGACCGACTCGATCAGCGTGGTCTGCGTGTAGTTCAGCTCGAACACGCTGCGCAGATGCGGCAGCAGCGTATTGTTGATGACGGTGATGAAGCCCCACATGAAGAACAGGCTTGCAAGCAGGCTCAGCGCGGGGCCGTAGCGCACGCCGGGTTCCTGCGCGACCGACGCAGGCGTATTAGTGGAAGATCCCAGGCTGGGCATGTCCATCCTCTCGTTATCAAATGCCGGCACGACAGCAGCGATCCGGCTTGCACTCTATCTATTTGTCGGACTATATGCGCCCATCGGCTTCGTCAATGGGCCGCGCAATGGTTATAGAGTATCGGGAGCGAGGATAAGTGAAGATTTCAGCCAAGACTTTCGCGCGCTCGGGCGTGACTTCGATCGCGGCCCCGGCACTGCTGGGCCTCGCCCTGCTCCCTGCGACTCCGGCAGTCGCCGCCGAGGCGACCCGCGCCAGCGCGGGCGCGCTCGATGACGGCACTCAGGTCGAATCCGTGACCCTCACCGCCGAGAACGGCGTCTCGGCGACGATCCTCTCGTTCGGCGCGACCTTGTGGAAGTTCATGGCGCCCGATCGCGAAGGCAAGGTGGCCGACATCACGCTGGGCTACGACGACATCCAGTCCTACAAGGACAAGCCCAATTACTGGGGCGCGACGGTAGGCCGCTATGCCAACCGCATCGGCAACGCGACGTTCTCGCTCGACGGCAAGACCTACACCCTGCCCGGCAACGATCACGGCCAGTCGCTGCACGGCGGCGGCAAGGGCTTCGACGTGCAGAACTGGACGGTCGAGAAGGTCAAGTCGGGCCCGGTCGCGAGCGCGGTGTTCACCCTGACCAGCCCCGATGGCGATTCGGGCTACCCCGGCACGGTCAAGGCGCGCGTCACCTATTCGCTCGACGAGAACGGCGCGTTGCAGATCGTGTTCGACGCGACCACCGACAAGCCGACCATCATCAACATGACCAACCACGCCATCTTCAACATGGCGGGCGAAGGTGCGCCGCAAGGCGCGATGGACAACGTGCTGAAGGTCCCGGCCAGCCACTATACCCCGGTGAGCGCGACGCTGATCCCGACCGGCGAGCTTGCGCCTGTCGAGGGCACCCCGTTCGACTTCCGCGCCGGCAAGGCGATGCACGAGGGCCTGCGCGACGGCACCGACCAGCAGATCGTCTACGGCCGCGGCGTCGACCACAACTTCGCGCTCGACAAGGGCCTGACCAAGAAGCCCGAACTGGCCGCGACGCTCGCCGACCCTGAATCGGGCCGCGTGCTCGAAGTGCTGACCACCGAACCGGGCCTGCAGGTCTACGCTGGCAACTTCCTCGACGGCACTTATATCGGCAAGCAGGGCCACCTTTACCGTATGGGCGACGGCATCGCGCTTGAACCCCAGAAATTCCCGGATGCTCCCAACCACTCCAACTTCGTCTCGGCCCGCGTCGATCCCGGCAAGCCCTACCGGCATGTCATGGTCTACCGCGTGTCGGTCGAGCGTTGATCAAGGCAACTGACCATGACTGATACTCCCAAGCCCAAGCTGCGCTCGCGTGCCTGGTTCGACAACCCTGCCAACATCGACATGACCGCGCTCTACCTCGAGCGTTACCTCAACTTCGGCATCAGCCTCGAGGAACTGCGCTCGGGCAAGCCGATCATCGGTATCGCCCAGTCGGGCAGCGACCTGTCGCCCTGCAACCGCCACCACCTGGTGCTGGCCGAGCGCGTGCGCGAAGGCATCCGCGAGGCCGGCGGCATTCCAATGGAATTCCCGGTCCACCCGATCCAGGAAACCGGCAAGCGCCCGGGCGCCGCGCTCGACCGCAACCTGGCCTACCTCGGCCTCGTCGAGCTCATGTACGGCTACCCGCTCGACGGCGTCGTGCTGACCATCGGCTGCGACAAGACCACGCCGGCCGCCCTCATGGCCGCTGCCACCGTCAACATCCCGGCGATCGCGCTTTCGGTCGGCCCGATGCTCAACGGCTGGCACAAGGGCGAGCGCACCGGTTCGGGCACGATCGTGTGGAAGGCGCGCGAACTGCTCGCCGCGGGCAAGCTCGATGACGAGGGCTTCATCAAGCTCGTCGCCTCCTCGGCGCCCTCGACCGGCTACTGCAACACCATGGGCACGGCGACGACGATGAACTCGCTGACCGAGGCGCTGGGAATGTCGCTGCCCGGCTCGGCCGCGATCCCCGCGCCTTACCGTGATCGCCAGGAATGCGCATGGCGCACCGGCAAGCGCATCGTCGACATGGTGCACGAGGACCTCAAGCCTTCGGACATCCTGACGCTCGACGCCTTCCACAACGCGATCCGCGTCAACTCGGCCATCGGCGGTTCGACCAACGCGCCGATCCACCTCGCTGCCCTCGCCCGCCACATCGGCGTCGAGCTCCCGCTCACCGACTGGGAGGACAAGGGCCACAAGATCCCGCTGCTGGTGAACCTGCAGCCCGCCGGTGAATACCTCGGCGAGGATTACTACCATGCGGGCGGCGTGCCTGCGGTTGTCGCACAGCTGATGGGCCAGGGGCTCATCAACGAGGGCGCGATGACCGTCAACGGCCAGACCATCGGCGACAACTGCCGCGATGCGACGATCGAGGACGAGAACGTCATCAAGCCGTTCGACCAGCCGCTCAAGGCCGAGGCAGGCTTCATCGTCATGACCGGCAACCTGTTCGACCAGGCGATCATGAAGACCTCGGTGATCTCGGACGAGTTCCGTGCTCGCTATCTCTCGAACCCCGACGATCCGGAAGCCTTCGAAGGCCCAGCCGTGGTCTTCGACGGTCCCGAGGACTACCACGCGCGTATCGACGATCCGTCGGTCGGCATCACCACCGACACGCTGCTGTTCATGCGCGGCGCAGGCCCGATCGGCTATCCCGGCGCTGCCGAAGTCGTCAACATGCGCCCGCCCAGCTACCTCATCACCGAGGGCGTGGGCGCGCTGCCGTGCATCGGCGACGGGCGCCAGTCGGGTACTTCGGGCAGCCCCTCGATCCTCAACGCCTCGCCCGAAGCGGCGGCGATGGGCGGTCTTGCGCTGATCCAGTCGGGTGACAGCGTGCGCATGGACCTGCGCAAGGGCCGCGTCGACGTGCTGATCTCCGACGAGGAGATGGCACAGCGCAAGGCCGATCTCGAAGCGCGCGGTGGCTATCCCTACCCCGCCTCGCAGACGCCATGGCAGGAAATCCAGCGCTCCATGGTCGGGCAGATGAACACGGGCATGATCCTCGAGGGAACCGAGAAGTTCCAGCAGATCCACCAGACCCGCGGCCTGCCCCGCGACAACCACTGATCGATTAACGGCCGGCCTGGCAGCACTGCAGGGCCGGCCGTTTTCCTTTCCGAATTCACACGAACAACGGTGCGCCGACCCTCAACGGGATGCGCCCGGCCCGACACGGGGCCGCACGATCACCGGGAGAGCGACGCAATGACCGCATGGCGCAAAATCGAGCGCGAAGAGCGCGACACGCTGGGCGAAGGCGCCTTGTGGAGCGCGCGCGATCAGGCGCTCTACTGGGTCGACATCCTCGCCCCCGCACTCAATCGCATGACCCTGGCCGATGGCACGATCCGGCGCTGGGCGCTGGACGAACCGCTCGGCTGGGTCGCGGAAGATCTTTCCGGTACGCTTGTCGGCGGCTTCCAGAGCGGCTTCAAGCGCCTCGTCCTCGAGCCCTTCGGTGTAACCGCGATTTCCGATCCCGAGCCCGACCTGCCCGGCAACCGCATGAACGACGGCAAGGCCGATCGCCATGGCGCGATCTGGTGCGGGACCATGGACATGGCCGAGGAACACGCACGCGGCTCGCTCTATCGCCTCGCGCCCGACGGCACCTGCGCGGTCATGGACAGCGACTACATGGTGCCCAACGGCCCTGCATTCTCGCCTTGCGGGCGCTGGCTCTACCACTCCGACACGGCGCGGCGCACGACCTATCGCTTTGCGCTCGACGAAAACGGCCTGCCCTCGGGCAAGGAAGTGTTCCTGAAGTTCGAGGAAGGCGACGGCTATCCCGACGGAATGACCTGCGATGCAGAAGGATATCTGTGGGTCGCGCACTGGGACGGCGCGCGGATCAGCCGCTTCGCGCCCGACGGAACGCTCGAGCGGACGATCCCCCTGCCCGCGCAGCGCATTACCAACATCGCCTTTGCCGGGCCGGACCTCGACCGCATGTTCGTGACCTCGGCCGCGACCGGTTTGCCGGATAGCGCATACGACGGCGCGCTGTTCGAGGTCGATAGCGGCGTGCGGGGCGTGGCTGCCGGGGTCTTTGCGGGGTAAAATCTGCGCGCAGACCGTTCACGGCCCTGTCGATAGCGGGCTCAGACCTCGATCAGGGCGCTGATACGGTGGAGGAACGGACGGTGCGGGGTCGATCCGTGCGTGACGGAGGTGAAGAGCCCATCCTCCCAGGTTTCCAGCCTTGCGGCCACCGCCGGGATGTTCTCGCCAGCCCGGATATCGACGTGGGCGCGCAGACGGCCATCGAATTCGAGATGGATTGCTGCAGCGTTGGGAAACTCGGCCTTGAGTGCCGAGAGAATGCGGTCGAGCTGGCCCACCACTCCATCGTGGTGCGTGCCTAGCCCGGCTCTCGTGCCCGAAGCCCCCGTCGGCGGCATCGCTGCTCGTTCGCTACCCGAATTGTCCACCAATGCCCCCTTCATCGCGTCCATCGCAATCAGCCCGATAACCATCCGCCCCGAATGATGCGCTGCAACATCTGGTTTCGCACGATCTACTTCGGTCCGTAGCGCTCGGCAATGCGCGCGGTCCCCTTCTTCCCCAGCATGCGCCCGTCGCCAGCGAGCCAGGCCTCGGCGGCCTCGCGTCCCTTGCCATGCAGGAGCAGGAGCATCTCGCGCAAGGGCGTAAGCTTGGACTGCGCCGGCATCGCCGACAAGGTCTCCTCGTCGTGGATCTCGTGAATGCGCAGCCGCTTGACCGTGGCCAGCAGACCCTTGCCGAAATGCAGCGGCGAGACCTCGCCTTGCACCAGCACAAGCCCGCGCAGGTCCTTGATCAGTGTCTGGTTGAAACTGAGTTCGGTGAGGCGGTTGGTGATCTCGCTCGAACTGCGCGGTGTCTCCTCGCGCGACGTGGGATTGATCGTCACCAGCAGCAAGTCGTCGCAAGGACTTTCCTGGACCAGCGGCATGATCGGCGGGTTGGCGCTATAGCCACCGTCCCAGTAGTCGACGCCGTCGATCGTGACCGGCGGAAAGAACAAGGGCAGGCAGGCAGAGGCGAGCAGGACATCCGCGCTCATTTCCTCATTGCGGAAGATACGTGCATTGCCGTTGCGCACGTCGGTGGCCGAGAGGAACAGGCGCGGAGCCTCGCCATGGCGCAGCGCATCAAAGTCGATGTGCTCCTCCAGCAGCGAGCGCAGCGCCTGCTGCGAGGCAGCGCCCATCTCCGGTGAGCTTGGCAAGGAGACATTGCCGAACATCGTCGACCACCAGTTCGAAAGCGCCTGGAAGGTCAGCGGAAAGGCTTCCATCAGCGGGATCAGCGGTCCCGAATCGCGGCTCACGCGGTTGAGCGCTTCCCAGAAGTCACTCAAGGCACGGCGCGCGCCCTCGCGGCCGCCGTTTGCCAGCCCGCTGGCCAGAACCGCGGCATTGACCGCGCCCGCGCTTGCCCCGCTGACCGCAGTGATGCCGATGTCCTCGTCCTCGAGCAGGCGATCGAGCACGCCCCAGGTAAAGGCGCCATGCGCACCGCCGCCCTGCAAGGCAATGTCGAGGCCGTTCCTGCACGATCGGTTCACGCGTCACCTGCCTTGATGAGAGCCCTGCCCTTGCTGGGCATACCATGTCCTGCCCGGCATCCATGTCTGAAATTCGAGCATATGCAGGCCCGAACGACGGTTCAATCCGAGGTTTGGACAGGTAGACGCCTGACCTTGAACCCGGCGGAGCGAGAGAGACGCAAGGATTCCACGTCGCCACGCCTCAATCCATTGCATTCGCTAAATTCCTTAGGGATTTATACGCAATTAACCTTCTTCGAATATCCCCCCTGATCATGAGAAGTCGCCTCAGAACAGATTACACACCGGCTGTCTGGTCGATCCTCGCAGGCGTTGTCTATTTCACGCTCGCGATCCTTGCGCTCCTTCTGACCGAGGGGGTCGACGGGACTGCCAGCGTCTGGCCTTCCAGCGGCGTCGCCATCGCGGCCCTGCTGCTCGCTCAACGACGCCAGCGCCTCTGGCTGCTCGCGATCATCGCACTGGCAAGCCTGGGCGCGAACCTGTTCTCTGGCATGACACCGGGCCTCTCCGTGGCCTTCACTGCCGCCAACGTGATCGAGGCTTTCATCGGTTACATCGCGATCCGCCACATCAATCGGCGCGGGGAGACGATCTACAACCTGCATTCCGTCATCGAATTCTGCTTTGCCGCGATCCTCACAGCCAGCGCCAGCGGCGTACTCGCTGTGCTGCTGTCCGGCAGTGCTCCTGGACTGATGCTGGTAAGCTGGATCACCACCGTGGCGCTGGGCATCATGATCGTGGTCCCGCTTGTCCTCAACCTTGCCAACGGTCTCCACGCGATCCCGGATGTACCGCTGAGCACATGGGCGAAATCGCTGGCTGTCCTGGCGATTGTCGGGCTGGTTGCCTACGTATCATTCCACCAGACCGCATTCCCGCTTCTCTTCCTGCCGCTACTGGCCGTGACCACCGCGACCTACCTGCTCGGTCCCAATGGTGCCAGCTGCTCCATCCTGATGATCGCAGCTATCGGCTCGGCCGAGACCATCGCCGGGCACGGTCCGATCCACCTGATGCGGGTAAACAGTGCCGAGGCGCATGTGCTCATGCTGCAGACCTACCTTTTCGCGCTGCTGCTGGCTGCGCTGCCGCTGGCGGCCCTGCTCAACACCCGCGATCGCTCGCTCGCCCATATCAGCCGTTCCAAGCGCTGGCTGGAGATGGCCGAGAGCTTTGCCCATGTCGGTCACTGGCGGCTCGACCTTTTGCTTCAGGAGGTTTTCTGGTCGGACGAAGTCTTCCGCATCCACGGCCTTGAAGTGGGCGACAATGTCGCACTCGCCAATGCCGTCGACTTCTATCACCCCGAGGACCGCGCACGCGTCAACGAGTGCCTCGCTCGCGCTATCAGCCAGATCGAGCCGTTCAGGCTCGAGGCTCGCATCATCCGTCGCGACGGCGAGGTTCGCTACGTTGCGAGCCGCGGCGAGATCGAATTCGGTGCCGACGGCAAGCCGCTCGCCATCTTCGGCATCTTTCAGGACATCACCGAGCGCACGCTGGCCACGATGAAGCTCGCCAATGCCCGCGAGCTTGCCGAACAGCAGGCCGACCTCGCGATGATTCTCGCCCAGACCGACCCGCTTACCGGCATCGCCAACCGACGCAGCACGCTCGCGGTGCTCGACGAGGCGGTCAAGTCTGCTTGCGACAACGGGACCCCGCTCTCGGTGGCGATCCTCGACATCGACCACTTCAAGTCTATCAATGACCGCTTCGGTCACGGCGTCGGCGACGAGGTGATCAAGACGGTCGCACGCAAGTGCACCGCCTTCATCCGCACCAGCGATTCCGCCGGACGCATCGGGGGCGAGGAATTCGTGCTCGTCCTGCCCGGCGCCGGTCCGGACATCGCCGAGGTGGTCGGCGAGCGCGTGCGCCAGTCGATCGAGGAGCACTGCTGGGGCGACCAAGGGCCGCAGCAGGTCACCGCCAGCATCGGCCTTGCAACTTTCCGCGCCGGAATGAGCGCCGAAGTCCTGCTCGAACAGGCTGACAAGGCGCTGTACCGGGCCAAGAGCGACGGTCGCAATCTGCTGCGCATCGCAGCTTGACACCCGGGTACGCAGCTTCGGCGAAGGTCCCAAGCCGCATCCAGCGGGCACGGCTACGGGTCCACGAAAAACGGCGGTCGGACCAACCTGGTCTCGACCGACGCCTTCTTTCCATCCGCTCGGAAGGACTCACTTACGAGCTGAATGGCCTATCAAAGGCTTTCGAGCACTTCCCGGCTCATCAGGCGCTCGGCCTCGCGGTCGGCCACGAACGAAGACGACTTGCCCTCGTCGCGTGCCTTCTCGAGGATCGCGGTGGTACGCGGACCGATCGCCAGCACGCGCGCGCGCACTTCGCTCTCGTTCTCACCGAGGTATTCCGCCGCGACATTGATGATGCCGCCAGCGTTGACCACGTAATCGGGCGCATAAGTGATGTCGCGCGCGAGCAGCTCGTCGGCGATCTCGGGGGTGGCGAGCTGGTTGTTGGCCGCGCCGCACACGATGCGCGCGCGCATCGCATCGAGCGTTGCCATGTCGAGCGCACCGCCCAGCGCGCAAGGCGCGAAGACGTCAGCCTCGACACCGGCGATCTCTGCGATCGGCACCACCGTGCCACCCAGTTCGGCGGCGAGCGCGGCAACGCGGGCATCGACGATGTCGGCCAGCACCAGCTTGGCGCCCTCGGCGGCGAGCAGGCGGCACAGACCCGCGCCGACGCTTCCCACGCCCTGCACGGCAACGGTCGCGCCGTTCAGCGAGGCACCGCCGTGGCGGAACGCGAAGGCGGCCTTCATTGCCTCGAACACGCCGAGCGCGGTCCAGGGCGAAGGATCGCCACCGGCGAAACCGGGACGCGCGGTGCGGCCTGCAACGTGGCTGGTGTGCAGCGCGACGGCTTCCATGTCCTCGACGCCGGTGCCCACGTCCTCGGCAGTGACGTAGCGCCCGTCGAGCTGGGCAACGGCCTTGCCAAAGGCCTCGAACAGCGCGCGACGATCGAAATTGCCGGCGGGACGGCGCAGCACGGCCTTGCCGCCGCCGAGCGGCAGTTCGGCCATCGCGTTCTTGTAGCTCATGCCCTCGGCGAGGCGCATGGCATCGGTGAGCGCAGCGGCGGGATCGTCGTAGGTCCACAGGCGGCAGCCACCGGCGGCAGGGCCGCGCGCGCTGGAGTGAATGACGATGTAGCCGTCAAGGCCTGCGGCCTTGTCCTCGAGACGAATGCATTCCTCGGGCGGCATCTTCGGGCTTGTCTGGACGACCATGTGCAAAACGCTCCATTGTTGGCGCTGGTCTAATCGCAGGAACCGTGCGCAATGTCTCTCCTATTGCAGCGGCCAGAGAGCCGATCGCAGGATGGATTTTCCTCGATTTACCCCTTACGGGAATGAAATGATCGAACTCGACCAATACGAGAAAAAGATTCTCCGCGAACTGCAATCCGACGCAAGCCTCACGACCGCCCAGCTGGCCGAGCGGGTGGGCCTGTCGGCATCGCCCTGCTGGCGACGTGTCGACCGGCTCGAACGCGAGGGGGTGATCCAGCGCCGGGTTGCCATCGTAGACCGCGAGAAGGTCGGGCTCAACGCCCATGTTTTCGTTCAGGTAAAGCTCAACGCCCATGGCCGCGCCAACCTCGACGAATTCGCCGACAAGATCCGCGAATTTCCCGAGGTGCTCGACTGCTACGTGATGATGGGCGCGATCGACTTCATGATCCGCGTCGTCGCGCGTGACATCAACGCCTACGAGAGCTTCTTTTTCGGCAAGCTCTCGCAATTGCCCGGCGTGCAGGAGGTGAACTCGATCGTCGCGCTCTCGCAGATCAAGTCGACGACGCAGCTGCCGATCTGACGACGAGCAACCGGGAGGGAGGGCCCGCTCAGGCGGCGGGCACCTCCTCCACCCATTCGCGGCGCAGGTGCGGCCCGGCGAGCGCCATCAGCAGGGCGGCGACGAGGTAGAGCGCGAGCCCGATCAGCATCGAGGTACGCAGCGCTTCCGAACCGTAGATCGGCGTCAGCGCGGTCGAGAGCGCGCCCAGCGCGTAGATGCCGCCGCCAAGGCCGATCAGGTTGTTGATCAGCAGGAACAGCGCCGAGGCGGTCGCGCGCGCGGGCGGCGGCACGAGGTGCTGGATCGCCGAGGTCACCGGCCCCAGCCAGACGTAAGCCAGTGCCTGGGGCACGAGGAACAGCGCGAAGGCCAGCGGAACGCTCGAGGTCATGATCCCGGCCGCGAACAGCGGAACCGCGGCGATATAGGCGCAGGCCGGAACCCAGCCGTAGAAGGCGCGGTCGGCCTTGCCCAGCCGGTCGGCGAGACGCCCGCCGAGCAGGACGCCCGCGCTTCCGCCGATCAGCAGCACCGCGCCGATGAACCACGAGGTCTCGACCAGATCGAGGCCGAAGCTGCGCTGGAGCAGGCTGGGCAGCCAGAAGGCGAGCCCGTAGCCGAGCATCGAGCTGGAAGCCGCCCCGAAGCTGAGCAGCCAGAAGGCCTTCTTGCACGCGAGGATCGCGGCGACATGACCAAGCCGGGCACTGTCGTCGACTGTCCCGGGCACGGCCTTGGGGCGCGGCTTGTCGCGCACGACCATGCGGAAGACGGGCGCGACGAGAAGACCGCACAGGCCAACCACGAAGAAGGCCGCACGCCAGTCGACCCGCGCCGCGACATAGCCGCCCGCGAGCACGCCGGCGGCGGAGCCGAGCGGGATGCCGAGCGAATAGATCGAGAGCGCGAAGGCGCGCTTCTCGCTCGGGAAATGGTCCCCGATCACCGCGTAGGAAGGAGCCACGCCGCCCGCCTCGCCGATACCGACGCCGAGCCTTGCCAGGAAGATATGCCAGAAACCCTGCGCCAGTCCGCAGGCTGCGGTGAATGCGCTCCAGCACACCAGTGAGCCGGTGATGACCCACGAGCGACTGGTGCGGTCCGCGAGCGAGGCCAGGGGGACGCCCAGCGTCGAATAGAGGATCGCGAAGGCAAGCCCGCCGAGCAGGCCCATCTGCGCATCGTCCAGCCCCAAGTCCTGCTGGATCGGCGCGGCGAGGATCGCGAGGATCTGGCGATCGACGAAATTGAAGATGTAGACGATCAGGAGCATCGCCAGCACGAGGCGCGGCGAGGCTTCCGAGTGGCTCTTCGTCGTAGCAGCGGTGTCGGTCATCTCAGCCAAGCTTTTCACGCAGGAACGCGACGATGGCATCGCGCGCGACCGGCTCGTCGAGGATCGGGGCATGTCCCACGCGTGGGACCTCTACCGCCTTGAAATAGCCGGTATGGCGCTCGGCCATCTGCGCAACGGTGCCCGGCCCCAAGAGGTCCGACAGCGCGCCGCGCACGACGAGCACCGGGACGGCGTCGAACAGGTCCCACAAGGGCCACAGGTCGGGCGGGACCACGCTCGCGTCGTCGCCCGAGACGCCTTGCGAGATCGCCGGGTCGTAATTGAACGAGACGCTGCCGTCGGGGTTTTCGATGCAGGTACGCCGTGCAAAGGCCATCCAGTCGTCACCGCCGAAATCGGGAAAGGCGCTGGCATTGATCGCGCGCAGCCGTGCCGCCGCCTCGGTCCAGCCGGCCATCGCGCCGCCTGGCCCGACATAGCCCTGGATGCGGGTAAGCCCCTCTTCCTCGAGCACGGGGCCGATGTCGTTGAACACGACCGCCTGCGCGAGCGCGGGACGCAGCGCCTGCATGACCAGCGCCATGAGCCCGCCCATCGAGGTGCCGACGATGCCGCAGCGCTCGATGCCGAGACCGTCGAGCAATGCGAGCGTGTCGTTCGCATAGACATCGGGGCGATACTGCGCGGGATCGGGGTCCCACTGCGAGAGCCCGCGACCGCGCACGTCGGGCACGATCAGCCGATAGCTTCCGACGAAACTGCGCGCGAGCGGCTCGAAATCGGCGGCGTTGCGCGTGAGGCCGTGCATCATCAGGACGACGGGGGCGTCCTTGCTTTCGGCCTCGTAGATCCGCGCGCTCAGGTCCAGCCGGTCGCAGGCACTGCGATAGCTATGGAGCGAATAATCCATGATCTTCCTGGTCCTCTCGTTCGAACGACCGGGTGTGCCGCCCGGCTCCCTTGCAAGGAGCCGGGGGCAAGAAGGTTGCCGGGACGAGCCCGGCTTCGTGTTCAGAACTGCACGGTTCCGGTCACGAATACCTGCCGCGGATTGCCATAGAAAGCGGTAAGCGTGCCTTCCGTGCCGAGCGTGGGCGTCAGCGGGCTGGCAAGTTCGCCGGTGGTCGCATCCGAGCCCATGAAGGTATAGCCCGAAGTCTTGTAGCGCTTGTCGGTCAGGTTCTTGCCGTGCACGCCAAGCGACCAGCCACCGCCCGGCGCGGTATAGACGATGCTCGCATCGAGCAGCGCGTAGCCCTTCTGGTCGAGGTAGGGGTTGGCCACCTCGAACTGGTAGGTCTTGCTGCGGTACGACATGGTCGAGCTGAGCGAGAGATCGCCGTCGCCAAGCGGGGTCATGTAGGCGAGCGTACCGCTGCCGGTCCATTCGGGCGTGTTCTGGATCTCGCGATAGTCCGATACGTCGGTCGGCTGCGACTGTCCGTTCTCATCGGCGATGTTGGCGAGGTATTCGGTATAGCGCGCATTGAGCCAGCCAAGCGAGCCGCTCAGGCTCAGGCGGTCGCCCGCACCGGCAAGATCGCGGCCGAGCGTCGCATTGGCCTCGAGCTCGAAACCGTCGATCTTGGCCTTGCCCGCATTGGTAATGATGCCGCAGAACGTCGGCAGGCCATTGACGCTGCAACCCGCAGAGCCCGGAATCTGGACATTGGTGTAGTCCATGTGGAAGGCGGCCATGGCAAGGTAGAGGTTGCCGTTGAACAGGTTGCCCTTGTAACCGATCTCGAAGCTGTTCACCTTTTCAGGCTGGAAGCTCAGGTAGTCGGCGATCTCGGCATCGTCGAGCGACCCGTTGCCATCGAGGTCGGGTGCGTTGACGCCTACGCCGCGCGGATCGAAACCGCCGCCCTTGAAGCCCTGGCTGAAGCCGCCGTAGATGTTGTGGTCGGGCGTCGGCTTGAAGCTGAGCGAGACGCGCGGGGTGAACTTCTTGAAGGTCGCCGACCCCGAGAAGTCGGTCCCCGGCGTACCGAAGGGAATGCCCGCGCCGCCGAACACAGGCGAACCGCCGCCAAGATAGTTCTGGCGCAGGATCGAGGCCTCGCGCTTGTCCCAAGTGTAGCGACCGCCGAGCGAAAGGCTGAGCTGGTCGGTGAAGTCGAAGGTCATGTCACTGAACACGGCCCAGGTCTCGGTGTCGACGTCGGCCTGGGTGAAGGCGGTCAGCCCCGGGAACGAGGTGAACAGGCGCACGTCGAACTGGGTGTCCGCGCTCGCGTTCAGGTAATAGGCCCCGACGAGGATCTGGATCGCCCCGCCATTGTCGAACTGGAGCTGGAATTCCTGGCTCATCTGCTCGTTGGCGTAGAAGGCCGGCACGTCGAGATCGACCGCGGGCAGCGCGTCGAAGTCGATCGGCGAGGCGCTCTCGTCCTTGCGCCATGCGCTGATCGACTTGAAGGTGAGCTGGTCGGTAAGATCGGCAGTGGCATTCATCGAAAGCCCGTAGGCCTCGACGTACTGCTTGGGATCGTTCAGCCCGCCGCGCGTGTCGTAGACGTCGTCGAGCACCGGCGCACCCGAGGCGAAGCCCTCGATCAGGCGATGACCGCCGCGCGCGTTTGAATTGTCCTTGGTGTAGTCACCCGAGATCTTGATCAGCACGGGTTCGCCGTGGCCGCCGATCTCGATACCGGCGCGCCCGGCCCAGATGTCCTTGTTGTAGTTTTCCTCACCAGTGGTGAGATTATCGCCGAAGCCGCCGCGCGAAAGGCGCGCGAACGAGCCACCAACGCGGATGAGATCGGTGAGCGGGACCGATGCGGTGACGACCGCGTCCGCCTGATCGTACGTGCCGAGCGTGCCCTTGACCTTGAGCGAGGGCTCGAGCGGCATATTCTTGGTCACGTACTTGACCGCGCCGCCGATGGTATTGCGCCCGTAAAGCGTGCCCTGCGGACCGCGCAGGACCTCGATGCGCTCGACGTCGTAGATGTCGAGCACCGCGGCCTGCGGGCGGTTGAGGTAGACGTCGTCGAGATAGATGCCCACGCCCTGCTCAAAGCCCGAGACCGGGTCCTGCTGGCCGATGCCGCGGATGAAGGCGGAGAGCGTGGAGTTGGTGCCGCGCGAGGGCTCGAGCGTCACGTTGGGCGCGGTCTGCGCCAGTTCGGTGACGTCGATCGCACCCGACTTGGCGAGCTGGTCGCCGCTGAAGCTGGTGACAGCGATCGGCACGTCGACGAGGCGTTCCTCGCGGCGACGGGCGGTCACGATGATGTCGCCGCCGGAGACTTCGGCCTGCGGCTGCCCGGCGTCCTCATCGACATCCTGCGCCTGCACGGGCGCGGCGAAGGCAAAGGCCGCGACCGCAAGCGCTGCCGGAAAGGCCAGCCCCGAGGCCAGGGCAGACGGACTCGATTCGAGAAGGCGAAAACGCGCCTTGTTCATGACATTCACTCCCACTTTTTGTTCGTTGGGAGCAGGCATATTGATAGTTGAACCAAGTTTCAACATCGAAGATTTGCCAAGTCGCCAGCAAGCGATTAGGTGTTACCAAGTGACAACACATCAGCCCCCTTCCCCCAAGACCGAACCGGGCGCTGAGCAATCGGATCAGCCCTCGCAGCAGGTTTCGGACAAGACGCCGCGCACCGAGCGAGGGCGACGCACGGCCCGCAAGCTTCTCGATGCAGCAGCCATCGAGTTCGGCGAACGCGGCTTCCACGAGGCCTCGATCACGGGCATCACCAAGCGCGCAGGCACGGCCCTTGGCAGTTTCTATACCTACTACGATTCCAAGGACGAGATTTACCGCGCGCTCGTCGCCGACCTCAGCGGCAAGGTGCGCGAAGCCGCGCGCGAGGCCAGCCGACCCGACCTCCCTGCCTTTGCGGCAGAACGTTCTGCCCTCCTCGGCTTCCTGCGCTTTGCCCGGACGCACAAGGAAATCTACCGGATCATCGACGAGTGCGAATTCGTCGATCCGCAGACCTTCCGCCAACACTATGAAACCACCGCCCGCCGTATCGCGGAGCGGCTCGGCGAAGGCGCAGCCAAGGGCGAACTGCGCGCCGATACAGAAGAAGCGCACGCCTGGGCGATCATGGGCATGAACGTCTTTCTCGGACTGCGCTACGCGGTCTGGTCGCAGGACCGGGACCTCGACGAGGTCGCGGATCTCGCCAACGACCTGCTCGCCAACGGACTGGCGCCCCGCTAGAGCGCCCGGCGCTTGGCCCATTTACGGCTTTGCAGTAAAGCTGTGTCACGAAAGTTCTGACGAAGGCGCGCCACGAGACGGAGCGCGCGGGAAACGGGTTGCCGATGAAGACGTCCATCCTCGCAGTAACCGGCACGCTCGGTGTCGCGGCTATCGGCACCCTGCTGTTCGTCTCGATCCGCCCGGACCGCTGGGTGGAGAGTGCATCCCGCAGCGAAATCGCGACGGCACAAGCAGCGGCCACGAGCGCCCCGGCCCCTTCTCACACTTCAGCCGCCGCACCTGCCGCCAAGCCCACACCGACACGGGTCGCGAGCGAGGACGAACCTTTCGTCATCAAGCGCATTCTCCCGATCGACGGACCGATCCGCTACGGTGACTGGCACTGGGAGGACGCGGACGTGCCCGAGGGGCCGGTCGTGATCACCGTCGATCTCGATGCGCGCGTGCTCTCGGTATTCCGCAATGGCTACGAGGTCGGGACGACCGCCGTCCTGCTCGGCACCGATGACAAGCCGACCCCGCTCGGCGTCTTTCCAATCACCCAGAAGGACATCGATCACGTCTCGAACATCTATACCGGCGCGCCGATGCCCTACATGCAGCGGCTGACCGACGACGGGATCACGCTGCACGGCTCCGACGTCGCGCTGGGCTATGCCAGCCACGGCTGCGTCGGCATGCCCGATGCCTTCGCCGCCAAGCTGTTCAAGCTGACCAAGCTGGGCGACAAGGTCTACATCACCCGCGGCAAGCAGGTCGGCATGGGCGACAACCTCGCCGGAGGGTGAGCGCTGCGGCCGGATGACCCCGGCCAAAGCAAGCCTCAATCCTGCGCCTTGCGCTTGGCAGCCCTGACCGGCGCGGTGGCGAAGCTCCACCCGCCCGCATTCGCGCGAACGACGAGATTGCCGATCGAGGCAGGCCGGCCTTCGCACAGGCTCTCGAACGTGCGCGCCACCGCGCTGCCGCGCGGTGCGTCGCCGTCGAGTTCGCGCACGATACGCTCGACCACGCGCAGCGCGACCGCACGCGGTGCCTGCGGCTTGTAGCGCAGCCCCATCGGCTCCTTCTTGACGCAAGAGCGCCATTCGAGCGCTGCCATCCATTCAAGCGCCGCATCCGCGTCGGCGAGATGGGCCGCACTTTGCGCAATGGCACCGACGTCGAGCCAGTCGGCTCCCGCAAGCGCCTCGCGCAGCCGCACCCGATCAAAGCGCCTGTCGGCGTTGCTGGGATCCTGCGCGGCCCCGATCCCGGCGCCGGTCACGACATCGGCGAGTTCATGCCGCCGCCAACCGAGCAATGGACGAACCAGCACCTTGCGCGCTCCCGGGACAGGCCCCCGCGCGCGCGTCCCCGCGAGCCCTGCGACCCCGCTGGCGCGGTTGAGGCGCATGAGCAGGGTCTCGGCCTGATCGTCGGCATGGTGCGCGGTGGCGAGTGCCGAAAGGCCCCGATCCTCCATCCACTGCGCCAGTGCACCATAGCGTGCGCCGCGCGCCTCGGCCTGGACGTTGCCCGCCGCGACCTCGACCTGCAGCGTCGCATGAGGGACACCCATGCGCGCGCACAGCGCCGCGACATCCGCCGCCTCGCGCGCACTTTCGGCGCGCAGTCCATGATCGACCGTCGCCGCCTCGACCCTGCCGGGCAAGGCGGCAGCGGCGAGCAGCAGCATGGCAAGACTGTCAGGCCCGCCCGAGACGGCCAGAGCGAGACGCGGTGCGCTCACGGCACTGTCCACGGCGGGCACCGCACCCGCCCCTTCGGGCCAGACCTCGGCGAGATCCTCGCGGAACCGTGCGATCAGCGACGGCGCCGGGAGGAGCGCCGGATCAGCTGCAGGTGAGCCCATTGCGGGTCGAGGCATAGAGGCTGCTCAGGCGACCGGCCGCTTCGGAGGCGTAAGTGTCGCTGAATTCGGCGAGCGCGATGCAGGCGCGCTTGGTATCCTTGAGCTGCTTCATCGAAACCGCGAGGTAGAGCAGGCTGTCGGGCGCGCGTTCGCCGCGCTTGTCGGCCTGGTAGTTCTGCAGGAACCACTTGGCCGCTTCGGACGGATTGTTGTCGTCGAGCCAGGCACGCCCGAGCAGGTTGCGCGCCCAGCTGCCACGGCTGTGATTGGGGTACTTCTCGAGGAACATCTTCAGCTGCTGGCGCGCCTCGGGATAGAAACCGGCATCCCACAGGCGGAAACCGTAAGAATATTCGTCGTCGCCCGCATCGCCGGTCTGCGGCTTGACGATCGCCTGCACGGCGGCGAGGCGCTTGTCGGACGCGGGCGCGGCGGCTGCGGGCTTGGCGGGCGCGCTACCTGCCGCGGGCTTGACCGAGGGCGTGCTCGGCGTCGGCGCCGGCGCGCTGCCGTTCATCGCCGCGAGATTGGCTTGCGGGCTCGAGCCCTGCGGCGCCGGGTTCTGCGGCGGAAGCACCCCGACCTGCGACGACGCTGCGGGAAGAGCGCCCACTTGCGCGCTCTGGCTGGCCTGGGCCTCGAGACGCGCCTCGAGCTGCGCCAGCTTGTTCGAATTCTGCTCGACCTGCCCGGTCAGCCGCGCCATCTGCGCCTCGATCGCGTCCATGCGGGTCAGAACGTCGCTGAGCGGGGTTCCCGAAGGCGTGGAACCGGGGACCTGGGGCGTGGCGGCAGGCGCGGTGATCTGCGGTTCGAAGAACTTCTCGTCGCCGCCGGGGAAGACCTTGCGCTGCAGGGCGCGAACTTCGGCCTCCACCTTGCGCAGCCGCGCATCGGCACTGTCCTGTGCGAGCGCCGGAGCCGAACCCGCAGCAAGCGCTGCCACGACCAGGACCGACACGACCGGTGCGCGCATGAGCTTTCGCGCCGCCGGCTTCTTCGCAATCATCGCATTCATTGCCAAAACAACTCCATTGTGCGCAGGCATCCCTTTGCCGCGCCCCGCCCCGGCGTCATGCCCGGCGCGGGTAGAACCCGGGATTAACCACGCGCGACCCGCCTTATTGATTGCCGCAAGCCCCTGCAGGTGTCGAGCCGCACCGGACCGGAAACCGTGGATACCCTCAGCAGCGCTCCAGCCACTCAGTCCTGCGTATCGGGGGCCTGCGCATCGGGAGTCGGCGCGGGCGTCGCCGGTGCGCCCTGCGTAGCAGGAGCCGCGCTACGCGTCGGCGCCGTCGCCGGGGTGCTGCGCGCTGATGCGCTCGCGCGCGGACTTGCGCCAGCCGAAGGGCTTGTCGCAGGTGCCTGACGTGTGGCGCGCGCAGTCGGGGCGACACTGACGCCAGTCCGCGGCGCAGGCGCCTCGCTCACACCGGGCTGCACGAGCGGCGTTGCCAGCGAAGCCGAAGTCGGCTTCGGGCTTGGCGTCGGCGTGGGTGCGGCGGACTGCGCAGACGAACCAGCCGCCGGGGCGGCCTGACCTGCGGGAGCGGCGACACCGGCGCGGGCAAGCAGGTCCGCGCCTGCCAGCGAGACGCCCGAGACGGTTTCGGGCTTGTCGGAAATCTGCGGTATCTCGCGACCACCGACAGTAATCTTGAGCGCGTCGGGCCGCGCCGTGCGCAGCTGCGCCCCGGCGCCGTCGTTCGGAACGGTGTAGGTCTCGCCTTGGGCCAGTTCCTTCTGGAAGAGCTGGTTGCCCTGTGCGTCGGTAACCTTGAGCCAGATCCGCTCCGCCCCCGAGGTGAGCACTACCGGGCCGGTCGGCACGCTCGAAGGCTGGGCCACCTGCGTCGTGGGCTGCGCGCTCGGTGCGGCCTCACTGGCCTCGTCGTCGGCAAGCAGGCTCGGAAGCTCGCCTTCGGGCGAGAAGAAATTGCTCCAGAAGTAGACGATCAGGCCGATGGCCAGAACGATCGCGCCGGTCGCGACCCAAGCGAGGCGCAACGAAGGTACGCGCGCGGGATCGCCCGGCTCGAAGCTGGGCTGCGGGGCGGGACGTTCCGCGCCATGCTCGTTGAGCTGGACCCGGACCAGTTCGGCGATGTGCTTCTCGTCGAGGCCGAGAGCGCGGGCATAGGCGCGCGAGAAACCGACCGCGTAGGTTCGCGCGGCAAGGTCCTCGAAGCGGTCTTCCTCGATGGCAATGATGTGCCGTTCGGCGACCTTGGTCCGGGTGGCGATGTCCGCACGACTGAGGCCCGCGGACTTGCGCGCGGCCAGCAGCGTCTGCCCCGCCGTTGCCGGATGCAGACCTTGTTCTTGATTCTCGACGTTTTCCATTCTGCTCCGAGGGGCCTTGCGCGCGACTAGGGGATCAACCGAGGGATAACCAACAGTTACGGCACGGCAAAGTCAATCGGGGCGGACCGAAGTCCACGAACTTTCCCGCAGCTGTCCGGACCGGACCGGCCAGATGTGGCAGATCCGCGCCGAAATCCACCCTCGCAGGTCTTCAGTCGCCGATGATGCCGCGCTCGATGGCCCAGGCGGTCATCGCCGCGCGCATGTCGAGCGGCGGCTGCGCCAGCCAGCCGTCCATCGCCGCCTTGACCTCGCCGAGATCGACCTTGCCGATGAGGTCCTTGATCCGTCCGACCGAGGCCGGGGTGATCGAGAGCTTCTCGATGCCGATACCGAGCAGTGCCAGCGCCTCGAGCCTGCGCCCGCCCATCTCGCCGCATACGCCGATCTCGACACCGCTGCCGTCGAGCGTAGTCACCACCCGGCGGATGAAGCGCAGGATCGCAGGGCTCAGCCAGTCGTAACGCTCGGCGAGCTTGGGGTTCGAACGGTCGGCCGCGAACAGGAACTGGGTGAGATCGTTGGTGCCGATCGAGAGGAACGAGATGCGCGGCGCAAGTACGTCGAGCTGCTCGGCGAGCGCGGGGACCTCGAGCATGACCCCGTAGCGGATAGCCTCGGGCAGTTGCTTCTTCTGCTGGCGCAGGAAGGCGAGCTGGCCGTCGAAGATGGCCTTGGCCTGATCGAACTCCCATGGCTCGGCGACGAGCGGGAACATGACGTTGAGCTGACGCCCGGCAGCGGCCTCAAGCAGCGCGCGCGCCTGGACCTTGAGGAGACCCTCGCGCTCGAGCGCAACGCGCAGCGCGCGCCAGCCCATCGCGGGATTGTCCTCGCCCTGCCCGTCGTCGTGGCGCAGATAGGGCAGCGTCTTGTCGCCGCCGATGTCGACGGTGCGAAATACCACGGGCTTGTCGCCTGCGGCATCGAGCACGTCGCGGTAGAGCCGGGTCTGGCGGTCGCGCGCAGGCAAGGTCGCCGAGACGAGGAACTGGAATTCGGTGCGGAACAGGCCGATGCCGTCCGCCCCGGTCAGGTTGAGGTTGGCGATGTCGTCGCGAAGGCCCGCGTTGATACGCACCATGATCCGCTTGCCATCGCGCGTGGTCGGCCTGACGTCGCGCATCGCGGCATAGGCGGCCTGCTTCTCGCGGTTGCGCGCAAAGCGCGCTTCGAAAGCCTCTATCACGCCCGGTGAGGGACGCACCATGACCGTCGCCTGCCCTGCATCGAGCAGCAGCGGATCGCCTTCGCGCACATAGCCGCGAAGCCCGCGCACGCGCCCCAGCACCGGAATGCCCATCGCGCGCGCGACGATCACCACGTGGCTCGTCAGCGATCCCTCCTCGAGGATCACGCCCTTGAGCCGGCGCCGGTCGTACTCGAGCAGTTCGGCAGGGCCCAGATTGCGCGCGATCAGGATTGCGTCGTTGCGCAGCCCCATCGAGGCGGCGGTCCCCAGCTGCCCCGAGACAATCCGAAGGAGCCGGTTCGCCAGATCCTCGAGGTCGTGCATGCGATCGGCAAGCAGCGGATCGTCGATCTGGCGCATGCGCATGC
Source organism: Novosphingobium aureum (assembly GCF_015865035.1). Classification (GTDB taxonomy): domain Bacteria; phylum Pseudomonadota; class Alphaproteobacteria; order Sphingomonadales; family Sphingomonadaceae; genus Novosphingobium; species Novosphingobium aureum. The sequence continues at coordinate 297,800 of NZ_JADZGI010000002.1, forward strand.
GCGTGCGCTGCTGCACGCGCTCGATCGCCGCCTCGGCGGTCAGTCCGGAATCGATCGCCTCGTTGATGCGGCGCGTCCAGCCTTCGTCGTAGGCGAACATGCGGTAGGTCTCGAGCACTTCCTCGTGCTCGCCCCCGACGCCGAACTCGGCCTGGCTGGCCATGCGGTCGATCTGTTCGCGCATCTTGTCGAAGGCTAGGATCACGCGCTGGCGCTCGGCCTCGGTATCCTCGGCGACGACATGCTCGATCTGCACGCGCGGCTGGTGGTAGACCGCGACGCCCGAGGCCAGCCCCTTGACCAGCGTCAACCCCTGCAGCTGCTCGGGGGCATTGCTGCCCGCGCCCAGCAGCCGGGCGTCCTCCTCGTCGATCAGGTCGGCATTGGTGATGAGCTCTGAGAGCACCATGGCCACCGTCTGCAGCGCCTCGATCTCGACTTCCTCGTAACGCCGCCGCTCGACATGCTGCACGCCGAGCACGCCGACCGCACGTTCACGACGCACGATCGGCACGCCGGCGAAGGAGTGGAACTTCTCCTCGCCCGTCTCGGGACGATAGGAGAAGTCGGGGTGCGCCGCGGCCTCGGCGAGGTTGAGCGTCTCGCTGCGTTCGGCGATGGTGCCGACGAGGCCCTCACCGATGGCAAGGCGGGTGACGTGAACGGCTTCCTGCGCAAGCCCGCGCGTCGCGAAAAGCTCGAGCATGCCTTCGCGCAGCAGGTAGATCGAACATACCTCGCTGTGCAGGCTCTCTCCGATGACCTCGACCACGGTGTTGAGCTTGGCCTGCGCGTTCTGGCGCGAGGCCATGACCTCGTGGAGGCCGGTAAGAATATTGCGCGCTGCGTCGACTGCTCCGGTGGTCATGAAACCGGGAGTACCGCAAAGCGAAGCCTTTGGAAACGCGCAGCGCCAAACATTTGTGAAATACAAAGGGCCCGCGAGGGCCCGGGTTTAACATCGCCCGGAAAGCCCGGCGTCGCGAGGACCGCCCGAGCGTTCCGGGGAGGTTCGGGGTCCGCCCCTGTTAGTCAGGGCGGACCACAACTCAGGAAGGCGGCGCCATCAACAGCGCGTGATTTCCTCCTTGAGCCTGAGCTTTCGCTTCTTGAGGGACTGGATTGCCACGGCATCAGGCATCGGTCGGCTCATCTCGGCGTGGAGCTGACGCTCGATACCGGCATGCTTGAGCTGAAGTGCGCTGACGTGAGAACTATCCATGGATGTTCCTCCTCTATTTGGCAAAAGCGCGATCCGACCGGGTCTCCCGGATTGGCGACTCGGTTCTTTTGGATCGGTCGCAAACGGAAGGAACCACACTCGCGCCACCTTGCGAAGACAGGGAATGCCTCATATCGGTGAAGCGCAAGAATCCTGCGTCGGGCAGGAGATGCGATCTGAGCCACTCGAACAGCGAACAGGACATCGGGCGTGACCGAAGAGGAAATGCGTAAACGCTTGGAAATCCTGCGTATCGAGCATCGGGATCTCGATGCGGCGATCGACGCGCTGGTCGCCACCGGGGCTGGCGACCAGCTCCAGATCGCACGGCTCAAGAAGCGCAAGCTTGGACTAAAGGACCAGATCAGCCAGATCGAGGACTACCTCATCCCCGACATCATCGCCTGATCGAGACACCTTGCCCCGGTGGCCATCTCGCAACTGCTTGGGCCTAGCCCCCACGCCGGGACCAGGGCGACGGGAAAACGAGGTAGACTTGGTTAACCCGGATTAACGACGGTCCGTCCCAAATATACACATCGCGGATTTGCGCGGATTTATTTACGATTAGGCCATTGCTCGCGATTCGCCGTTAAGAAATACGGGTAGCCATGGCCAGTACGCTGATCATCAGCCCTCGCATCGTCGAAGGCCTCTACCGGGAAGCTCTCGAGCTGGCCGACGAGGTGCGCCATACTTTCGCGCTCAGCGGCCAGCTCGAACGCATCGGCGCCGACGAAGACCCCTCGCGGGTGGCACTGTCGAGCGAGGGCCTGCGCACGACCACGCGGATGATGCATGCCATCTCCTGGCTGCTCAACCACCGCGCCTACTTCATGGACGAGATCAGCGAAGTGCAACTGCGCCGCCAGGGCAGGCTGGCGAGCGGCATGATGGCCTCCGATGCGCGCCAGAGGGCGCTACTTGCAACCCCGGTGGCCGAGCTCGTGGCACGCACCCAGGCTTTCTACGCAAGGCT